>NZ_JAENRY010000490.1 GCF_016612545.1 Streptomyces sp. MBT65
CCTACGCCCTGCGGGCCGAGTCAGAGCGGACCGGCCCCGAGGGCGGGGCCGGTCCGCTCTGACTCGGCCCGCAGGGCGTAGGCGATGGCCTCGCTCGGGCCACGGTGGCTGCCGCCCTCCGCGAGGGCCTTCTCGCACGCTGAAGGGCCCAGGGCGCGTACGACGTCCTCCTCGCACCGGGCGTGGGACCCGGCGATATGCGGAAAAGCGGAGATGCTGGTGCCGATGTCCTGCCAGAGGGAACGCGCGGTGCCCAGCAGCCTTGCCGCAGGCTCGTGGTCGCCGCGGGAGGCGGTGATCCAGGCGAGCAGTTCCAGCAGATGCGCCGCCCCGATGTGGTCGTGGAAGCCCCGCATGATCTCCAGCCCGGCCCGGGCAAGCGCGCTGCAGGCTTCCCGGTCGCCGCGCAGCCAGGCGTCGATGCCCAGCGCCCACAGCGCGTACGCACGGCCCCACCGCTCACCGTGCGCCTCGGCGGCGGCAACCGCGCGCCTGGCGGTCTCCGCTCCGCCTGGGTCTTTGAGGCGGAGCTGGGCAAAGGCCAGCTGGAACAGCACGAAGACCACTCCGGATTGCTCGTCCAATGTCGTCCAAGCGGCCACCGCGCCCTTGAACAGGGCCACGGCCTCCTCCGATTGCCCCCGGAACACCGCCAATGAACCGCGCAAGCCCTGGACGTGGGCGCGCACCGACGGGTCGTCCAGCCGCTCGCCCAGTTCGTCGGCCTCGTCCAGCCACCGGCCGGTCAGCGCGTGGTCGCCCTGGAGCAGTGCCACCCAGGCGGCGACCCACAGTGCCCTGGCCCTGAGCGGTGTGGGTTCCGGAGCGGCTGCCAGGGCCCGGTCGAGACCGCGGCGTCCCTCGCCGAGGAATCCGCCACCGCACCAGTGGAAACGCAAGGCGGCGGCCAGCGCCAGTGTGGCCTGCGGATCGCCGCCGCAGGCCAGAGCCACCAGCAGGTTCGCGTGTTCGACGCGCAGCCGGGCCAGGGCTTCCTCCTGGCCGGGGCCGTACCAGCCGTCGGCGATGCGCTCGGCGAGGGCCAGATAGTAAGCGCGGTGCCGTTGCCGTGTCAGCTCTTCCTCCCCGGATTCGGCCAGCCGTTCCCGCCCGTACTGGCGGATGGTCTCCAGCAGCCGGTAGCGGGGCAGCCCCTCGCGCTCGCAGGGCAGGACGATGGACTGCGCCACCAGCTGGTCGAGGAGATCAAGCACCTCACCCCGGCCGATTCCGTCGCCCGCACCCACGTCCTCGGCCGCGTCCAGGCCGAAGTCGTCGGCGAAGACCGAGAGCCGGTGCCACAGCAGCCGCTCGGCGGGCGTGCACAGCTCATGGCTCCAGTCGATCAGTGCGCGTAGCGTCCGCTGGCGTGGCCGGGCGACCCGGCTGCCGCTCGTGAGCAGCCCGAAGCGGTCCTCCAGCCGGTTCACCGCCTCGTCGACGGTCAGCATCCGCAGCCGGGCCGCGACCAGCTCGATGGCCAGCGGCAGCCCGTCAAGACTCGCGCACAACCGGAGGACTTGGGCGCGGTTGCCGTCGGTGACCTGGAACTCGGGGCGCACGGCTGTGGTCCTGTCCCACAGGAGTTCCACCGCGTCGTCGGGTGCCAGCGGAGGGACGGCGAAGACGTGCTCGCCGTAGATTCCCAGTGCCCGGCGGCTCGTCGTCAGAATGCGCAGCCCGGGGGACGCCGACAGTAGACCCTGGGCCAGCTCGGCGCAGGCGTCGACGAGGTGCTCGCAGTTGTCCAGAACGAGCAGCGAACCACGGTGGGCCAGAAAGGCGGCGAGCTGATCGATGAGGGGCCTGGTGCCCAGGTCCGGCACCCCCAGTGCGGTCGCTGCGGCGTTCGCCACCGACGACGGGTCCCGCACCGCCGCCAGATCCACCAGCCACACCCCGTCCACGAAGTCCGCCACCGACGCGGCCGCCTCCAGCGCCAGCCGTGTCTTGCCCACCCCGCCCACACCGGTGAGCGTCAGCAGCCGCGTCGTCCCCAGACGTCGGCGCACTTCGGCGAGGTCCCGGCGCCTGCCCACAAACGTGCTCAGGGAAGCGGGCAGATTCCCCGCCTCTGATATCTGGACAGTCACGTTCCTTCTCGCCTTCAACGGCTCGCACGCGTCCTGGGACGTCAAGGACGACTGTCGGCGGTGGCAGCACGCTTCGTCGCGCGCAGTCGGGGCGCAGTCCTGCCGCCGTGCCCCCCATTCCTGCAACCGGCACGACAATGTCAACAGCTACGACTTCGAGGTGCGGTACGCAGAAGAGCGGGATATCTGAAGTCGGCATTAATGGCACATTAAATTAGCAAATGGACACAGGTTGCAAGGGTGACTGTGCCAGAGATCTCACGAGGCCACCCCGAATCGTCCCGGACCCGAATCGCCAGACTGCGTCTGAGGAACGGGGCCTTCGCCACCCGTACCATGTTCACCCGAATCTCCCCGGGCTCCTGCGACCGCAGCGACACCCGGACCCTCCCCAAACAGCGACGTCGGCCTTCAAGACCACAACCAGGTCTCGAAGGCCGACGTCACGCACAGGCCAGCATTTGCCAACAGCATCCGGGTGCCGGGGTGAAGCCTCTGTGACCGATGCCGTTGGCCAAGACGTCTAGGGAAGGATGATCGTCTTGCCCGCCGCGTGCCCCGCGGCGCTGTGTTCCTGGGCAGCTCCGGCCTCGGCGAGCGCGAAGCGGCGCTCGACAGGCAAGCGGAAGGCCGGCAACGCAGCTGCCTCGGCCCAGGCCTTGCGGTGATCCGATGCTGCCGCAGACACCTGCGCTCCGAGTTCGAGCGCCGCGAAGTCGGAAATCGAAAGGACCCGGGAAGGCTCCCCGGCAATCTCGATCAGGTCGGGCAACACGCCGGCACCAGAGAGATGAAGGGCTCCGTCGATACCCGAGGGCGCCTCCGCCGTGACGCGCGCGACGAGACCGTCGCCGTAGACGACCGGAATCGCTCCCAGGGACGCGAGATAGTCCTGGTTCGGCGCGCTTGCGGTACCCACCACCGATATCCCGCGGCCGACGGCGATCTGGACAACCGCGGTTCCCACGCTCCCCGAGGCACCGCTGACGAGTACGGTCTGTCCGGCGACCAGCCCGAGCTGGTCGATAACCCGTACGGCTGTCTCGACGGCCGCTCCCCAACCGGCGGACTCCTCGACGTTCACGCCCTCCGGCACCGGTGCCCACGTAGTAAGAACCGCCTCTTCGGCATACGTCGAGCGGCCCACGCCGAACACCGACTCCCCGACCACCGCATCGATGACGCCTTCGCCGAGTGCGGTGACCGTACCTGCCGCGTCGCTGCCGGTCCCGGCCGGAAAGTCGACGGGGATCATGCCTTCCATCTGTCCCGAGCGGATCTTCCAGTCGATCGGGTTGACTCCTGCGGCCGCCACGCGGATGAGGATCTCGCCCGGCTGCGGCGTCGGAGCCGGAATGTCGACGAGGTCTAGCTTCTCCGCGCCGCCGTAGCTGTTGAACTGGATCGCCTTCATGGCACTCCCTTGGTTCGAGTCCGACCGCATAACGGGAATGACTCGTGATCTTTGAACGGTCTCACCACACGTGTGAGACCGGGCGTTCTGCTTACAGTCCCGCCTCGGCGAGCACATCGGTCGCGCGGGAGTCGTAGTACTCCTCGAGCCTGCTGATCAGACCGTCGGAACCGAGCTCGACACGCATGAAGGCAGGAAGCCGGAGCCGACTGCCCGTGAGGAGATCGGCCGTCAGGGTGTGCTGGAGGAACACCTGCCGGCCCACCGCCGTCATGCGGCGGTCCTCGTAAGCCACCTTCGAGGACGCCGGCCCCAGCAGCCTGACCCTCTGGAGGCACGTGTCCACGTTCTGCTCAACCTCGTCGTCCGCGTGCCAGATGACGGCATCCGGCGCGAAACATGCCAGGAGCCGTTCCATGTCACCTTCCTCGGTGGCGGTGTACATGCTGTCGATTGCCTCGTAGCCGTTGGGACCGGAGGTCTGTTCCGCCATGTCTTCCTCAGCCTTCATTCTGTTGTGAATGGCCTGCTTGCTTGCCTGGCATGTTCTGTTTGATGGGCGACGAATGGAGCGAGCGCCTCCGGTATGTCGTCCGACGGCCCTCAGGAGCCGACGGGCAGCAGCGTGAGCCAGGAGAACCTCCGGCGAAGGGGCTGTGGGGCGACCAACTTCGGCCCTTCGCCGGGGGTCCTTGTCTCGTCGGCTCACGCCGCACTGCTGCGTCCCTTGCTGCTGCCTCAGTCGGTGCGCTGCATCTGCATCTGCAGTTGCAGCAGTTCCTCAACGTGCCGGATCTCGACGATGCGGCCGTCGACCACGCGCGCGAGATCGATGCCGGAACAGGTCACGTCACGGCCGGTCGCGGGCAGCCCGAACCACGGGCCGGTGTGGGTCGCTGTGATCACCCACTGGGAGACGACCCAGCCGTCGTCCGTCTCGGCCTGGTAGACGATCTCGTGGTGAGGGTTGGTGAAGCCGTCACGCATGGCGACGATCATCCCCTTCATCCCCTCGATCGCCGACGGAGCCCCCGGGGGCAGGTTGTGGTCGACGACGTCGGGCGAGACCAGGGTGTCCACCGCAGCGACATCGCCCGCGTCGAAGGCGGCGAACAGGCGAGTGGGAACATCGCGGGCGGAAGTGATTTGGCTTGTCATGAGGGGTTTTCCTCTCACCTTGGTGTGCTTGTCTTCGAAGTCGCCGTCCAGGGACCGCGTGAGCTCTGCGGCGGACGGGACGGAAGCCGTGTGGTCGTGTGGTGCTTCCTGGTCAGGGGGTGGCGTTGGACGTGGGGTAGAACGCGTTGATCTCGGCCAGGACGCGGTCGGGTGCTTCGTGGAGGAGGAAGTGTCCGGCGCCGGGGACGTCGGCGGAGGTCGCGTCGGGGGCGGCGTCCTGGAGGGGCGCCAGGACCATGTCGGCGAGGCCGGCCTGGGTGATCATGCGGACCGGGATGGTCAGCGGGGTCTCCTGCAGCTTGGTGTTGTCGGCCTCGTCCTGGATCTCGGTCCGGTAGAGCTCGAAGCCGGCGTGCAGGACCTGGGGGCGG
>NZ_JAENRY010000491.1 GCF_016612545.1 Streptomyces sp. MBT65
CCCCGCTCACCGGTGCCGGCACCGGTGAGCGGGGCGCCTGCCGCTGCGCACGGCCCGTGGCGGCAGCCGTGGATGCCGGTGTTCTCCGTGCCCCGCGCCCGCCCACCGGCACCGGCCGGGCCGCGGGGCGGGGTCCGGCACCTGCCCCGCTGCCGCACGGGCGCGGGGGAACCCCTCGCGGTGCACCGCCCTCCGCGGCGGCCGGCGTCCCGCGCGCCGTACGGCCGCACGCGTACCACCGGCGCCGACCGGGCCGTAGACGCGAGGGCCGGGCATGCACCCCCGCTGCCTCAGGACGTGAGGCCCCCGGCAGGCTGCCGTCGCCCGCCGCCGTTGTCCGCGAACGGCCGTGCGCGGCCGGCTCCCACCGCTCGGCGGCGTGCCCGCGGCGGCAGCCGGCCCGCGCCGGGCGCCCCGCTCACCGGTGCCCGCGCCGCGGTCCTCCCGATGCCGGGGCGGGGCGGCCGACACCTGCTCACGACTTCACCGACCCCGGCGTCAGTGGCTTCTCCAGGGGTTCCCGAGCGGCCCCGCGTAAGTTCCCCCGGGCGGCGGAGAGCACGGATTCCTGCGGAATCAATGACCGGCGCAGACTACTTGGAGTGTTGATGTCCCGAGGCACTGAGGCGGAAAAGCTGTACTTGGCCATCGAGGAGGCGGCCCGGCTGGTGGGGGCGTCCTTCTCGCGTGACACGGTCTGGCCGGTCCTGGAGGCGTTCCGTGACGCGCTGACGGACGGTGCGATCATTTTCAGCGCGCAGCTCAACGCGGGCCGGGTGGGCGAACTCGAGTACACCGTGCAGGTGTCCCCGGGGGACCTGGGCCCGTATGCCCGGGCGCTGGCCGGCGGCCTGCTCCCGCCGACGGACCATCCCGTCGCCGCGCTGCTCTCGGACATCGAGGAGCGGATCGCCGTCGACGACTACTTCATCGACTGCGGGGTCGCCGACGGCTTCAAGAAGATCTACGCGCAGTTCCCCGGCCATCTGCAGAAGGTGGCGGAGTTCGCCCGCATCCCCTCGGTGCCGGACTCGGTCGCCGCCAATGCCGCGCTCTTCGCCCGCCACGGCCTGGAGGAGGTGGCGCTGGTCGGGATCAACTACCGCAGCAGGACGCTGAACCTGTACTTCCAGCTGCCTCCCGCCGTGGCCGGCGCCCTCGACCCGCGCACCGTCCTGTCCCTGCTGCGGGAGATGGGGCTGCCCGAGCCCGACGAGCGGATGCTGGCGTACGCGTGCACGGCGTACCGGGTCTACGCGACCCTCGGCTGGGACTCCCCGGACATCCGGCGGATCTCCTTCGCCCCCGTGCCCTCGCCCGGTCTTGACCCCGCGGCGCTCCCGGCCCGGCTGGACCCGCGCCTGGAGCACTTCGTCAGGAGCGCCCCGTACACGTACGCCGGGGAGCCGGTGAACGCCTCGGCGGTCAAGTGGTCGCCCGGCGGGGACCATCTCGACCTCGCGGTGTACCACCAGATCTCGCCGCTGCTGCTGAAGGTGTTCACCTCCCACGCCCGCCCGGTGCGGCCCGCCTGACCCGCGCGATTGCCGGCATCCGCCCCTGTTCCGCCCCGTGTTCCGCCGGCTCCGGGCAGCGGCCGCCCGCGGCCATGTCACAGCACCACCCCCGTGTCTCGTCCTAAGGGGCGAGGCCCCAAGGCCCGTTCGCCAACAACGCCGGAACACGGAACAAGGAGAAGATGATCATGGCAGCACAGAGCGCAGCCGCCGCGGCTGGGCCGAGCACGGGGGCGGCCGCGGACGCCCGGCGGCGGTGGCTGATCGGCGCCGTCATCTGCACCGCCTACCTGATGGTCGGCCTCGACCTGACGGTCATGAACATCGCGCTTCCCTCCGCCCAGCGGGCACTGGACTTCAGCAACGCCGACCGGCAGTGGATCGTCACCGCCTACGCGCTGCCCTTCGGCGGTCTGCTGCTGTTCTGCGGGCGGCTGTCCGACCTGATCGGCCGCAAGCGGGCCTTCCTGATCGGCCTGCTGGGCTTCGCGGCCGCCTCCGCGGTGGGCGGCGCCGCGACCAACTTCGAGATGCTGGTGACCGCCCGCGCCTGCCAGGGCGCGTTCGCCGCCCTCCTCTCGCCCTCCTGCCTGGCCCTGCTGGCCACCACGTTCACCGACCCCAAGGAACGCGCCAAGGCCTTCGGCGTCTTCAGCGGGGTCGTGGCCAGCGGCTCGGGCGTGGGCCTGATCATCGGCGGCGCGCTGACCTCCGGCCTGAGCTGGCGCTGGTGCATGTACGTCAACCTGCTGCTCGCCGCCGTCGCGTTCTTCGGGGGCATGGCGCTGCTGCAGGACCAGCCCAAGTCGGGTGCCCGGATGGACATCCCCGGTGTGCTGCTCGCGTCGGTCGGCATGTTCGCGGTGGTGCTGGGCTTCTCCAACGCGCACAACGGCTGGGGCGAGACCTCGACCTGGGGCTTCCTGGCCCTGGGCGCCGTCCTGCTGGTCGCCTTCGCGATCTGGCAGACCCGCGCCGCGCACCCGCTGCTGCCGCCCCGGATCGTGCTCAGCCGCACCCGCGGTGCCGCCTACTTCACCGTGCTCCTGGTCGGCATCGGCTTCTTCGGCATCCTGATGTTCCTCGTCTACTACATGCAGACCATCCTGGGCTACTCGGCGATCACCTCCGGCTGCGCCCTGCTCCCGATGATCGCGATCACCCCGGTGGGCACCAGCGTGGGCGCCATCAAGCTGCTGCCCAAGTTCGGCCCGCGCCCGCTGATCACCGGCGGCCTCCTGATCAGCGCCGCCGGCATGGCCGGCCTGACCCGCATCGACGCCAACTCCGCCTACGCCAGCCACATCCTGGGCCCCGTCCTCCTGGTCGGCATCGGCATGGGCCTCATCTACGGCGCGGCGCTGAGCGCGGGCACCTCCGGTGTCGCCCCCCAGGACGCGGGCATCGCCTCCGCGGTCATCAGCACCGGCCAGCAGCTCGGCGGCGCGATCGGCACCGCCCTGCTCAACACGATCGCCGCCACCGCCGCCACCGACTGGCTCGCCACCCACGCACAGGGCCGGCCGACGGTGCAGGAGATGCACCTGGCGTCGATCCACGGCGACATCCGGGTGTTCTGGTGGTGCACCGCCCTCCTCGTCCTCGGCGCCGCCGTCTCCGCCCTGCTGCTGCGCGGCGGCCCCCTGCCCGCCCCGGCCGCACCGGCCGCCAAGCCGTCCGAACAGGCCGAAGCGGCCCGCTCCTGACCACAGCACCACCCTGCGGGCAGCTTCCGCCCGGCCGGCCGCACCCGGGTCACCCCCCGGGTGCGGCCGGCCCTTCCGGCGTGTGCCGGTGTCCCGCTCAAGACCCGCTACAGCCGCGCTCGAACGCCCCCGGACCGTACGGGACGTGCCCGCGGGCCGCCCCTAGGGTGGAAGCGCCCGGCACCGGACCGGATCCACGCCGGGATCCACGCCGGGATCCGCGCCGGGGTCCATGCCCGGGTCCACGCTCGGCTCCACGGGAGGAGATCGCGGTGAGCCGGATCGACGAGTTCGAGGAACTGCGCTCCCTGCTGTTCTCGATCGCCTACCGCATCCTGGGCAGCGTCAGCGAGGCCGAGGACGCCGTCCAGGAGACCTGGCTGCGCTACGACGCCTCCCCGGCCCGCCCCGCGTCGCCCAAGTCCTTCCTCTCCGCCGTGGTCACCCGCATCTCCATCGACGTGCTGCGCTCGGCCCGGGTGCGGCGCGAGCAGTACGTCGGGCCGTGGCTGCCCGAACCCCTGCTCACCGACCCCTACGAGGACCCGGCCCGCTCGGCGGAACTGGCCGACTCCGTCTCCATGGCGGCGCTCATCCTGCTGGAGCGCCTCAGCCCCCTGGAGCGGGCGGTGTTCGTGCTGCGCGAGGTGTTCGCCTTCGACTTCCCCGCGGTCGCCTCGGCGGTCGGCCGCTCGCAGAGCGCCTGCCGTCAGCTCGCGGTGCGCGCCGGTGCGCGCCCGCCGGCACATGGCCGCCGAGCGCCCCCGTTTCGAGGCCGACCGCCGTGAGCGCGACGAACTGGCGACCCGTTTCTTCTGCGCGCTGCGCGAGGGCGACGTGGAGGGCCTGCGCGAACTGCTGGCCGCGGACGCGCAGATGGTCGGCGACGGCGGCGGCAAGACCCCGCAGCTGGCCAGGGCCGTCAGCGGCGCCGGCAACACCGCCCGTCTGCTGGCCTCGGTCGTCCCGGCCCTGGTGCGGGTGGAGGTGACGCTGGAGCCGCGCGAGATCAACGGCCAGCCCGGCGCGATCTTCCGCGACCGCGACGGGAGGGTCCTCACCGCCTGGACCCTGGACGTCCTGGACGGACGGATCCAGACGATCCGCTCGGTGACCAACCCCGACAAGCTCGCCCACCTGGGCCCCGTCGCCGACGCCTGGGCCCTCAGCCGCGAGGCGAACCAGGCCCGCCGCACCCCCCACTGACCACCCC
>NZ_JAENRY010000492.1 GCF_016612545.1 Streptomyces sp. MBT65
GCGCCGGCGGCCAGCCCCGGGCGGGGGCTCGACAGCACCGGGATCTCCGTGGTCGCCAGATGCTGGGCCGGTGCCATGGAACCCTGCGCGAGGACGATCGCGTCCGCGCCGGTGACCGTGTCCACGGCGTCCGCGACCAGCCGGGCGCAGCCCTCGGTGTCGCCGGCCTCGAAGCGGGCCCAGGCGCCGTCGACGAGCAGCGTGCGGGCGTCGAGAAGTCCGACGGGGTGGCCGAAACGCCTCCCCTCCTCCTCGACCAGCGCGACGGTCGGCCCGAGCGTGCTCTCCAGCGTCGCGGCCACCACGACGCGCGGACCGGCGGCCACCGCGGCCGCCGCCATCGGGCGGTCGCCGCGCAGCACCGGTACGCCGGCCCGCGCACCGGCCGACTCCGCGACGGCGCCGATGACTCCGCGACTTCGTCGAGAACTACGGCACTTCGTCGACGAGGACCTGCTCGCGCGGGCCCCGCGCGAGCAGGTCCTCGTCGACGAAGTGCCGTAGTTCCAGGCCCTGGTGGTCCTCGTCGCGCAGGGCGTCGAAGACCGGGACATGAGCGGGAGAGGTGTGCAGGAGGGCGAGCACGCGGGCAGGGCCTTTCTTCGGGACGCTCACAAAGGACAGGGGTTTCGGTCCTGGACCGGTCCAGAAACCGACCAGCCCTCCTGGAACCGACCAGTTCTGGAACCGACCAGCTCTGGAACCAACCGGTCCTAGAAGCGCCCCGGATGCGCCCTGAGCCACTCCATCGCCGCGTGCAGCAACGCGGGGTCGGCGGCCGGGGCCTCCTCCGGGTGGCGTGCCGCCCACTTCACGACGTACGGGCACAGCGGCGCGACGACGATGCCCTCGCGGGCCGCGATGCCGTACAGCTCGCGGGCCAGGGAACCCGCGACGCCCTTTCCCTCGTGGGCCGGTTCCACGATCGTGTGGACCGGGACGAGGGCGCGCCGCGGGGACTCGAGGACGAAGTACTCGATGTGGCCCACGACTTCACCGCCCTCACCGATCGCCTCCAGGCGGCCCGCCGCCCGGTCGTCGCGGATCTCGGTCTCGCTCATGGGCTTCCTCCTGGTGGGATGCTCAGGCCGTGACGGCCTGCGGGCTGCGCGCCTGCTCCGAACCCGGCACCGGCTCGGACGGATCGGCGCCCAGGCCCACGATCCGGTTGGCGGAGTCCACGTGCACGATCCGGGGCCGAAGCGCCCGCGCCTCGGCGTCGGACACCTGAGCGTAACTGATGATGATCACCAGGTCTCCGGGATGCACGAGGTGGGCGGCGGCCCCGTTGATCCCGAGGACACCGGTGCCCCGTTCGCCCTCGATGACGTACGTCTCCAGCCGGGCGCCGTTGGTGATGTCGACGATGTGGACCAGCTCGCCGGGCAGCAGATCGGCGGCGTCGAGAAGGTCAGCGTCGATGGTCACCGATCCCACGTAGTGCAGGTCGGCGTGGGTGACGGTGGCACGGTGGATCTTGGACTTGAGCATGGTGCGCAGCATGGAGGCACTCCCGAATCTAGGCTCCCTGCCTGCGTTTATGCAGGTCAAGGGCTGGCCTCCTACTCTACAGCGAGCCTTGTGCGCGGTCGGGGCCGACAGCGAATCCGGGCTCTCACGCCGACCGGTCGGACACGGTCTTGTATGGACCAGGTAAAGACCGTGGTTCACGGTTTCGGTTGCGGTTGCCGGGACCGGTGCGGGGGATGAATGTGGCCACACAGGCCTGATCGGCACCCTGGAGGCAACGTGACCACCGCATCAGAGCCCCGGGTGTCGGGGCTGGAGATACGTTCCATCGACTATGTGCCCCTGAACGAGCGCCACGGCAAGCTGTGGCACCTCGGCCCCCTGTGGTTCATGTCGAACGCGCAGATCGCCACGCTCGCGGTCGGCCTGATCAGCATCACCGAGGGCGGCAACCTCATCTGGTCGCTGATCGCGATCGTCGCGGGCACCCTGCTCGGCACCTTCTTCATGGCCTTCCACTCGGCCCAGGGCCCGCAGCTCGGGCTGCCGCAGATGATCCAGTCGCGACCCCAATTCGGTTATGTGGGCGCCCTGTTGGTGTGGCTGTTCGCGTATGTGCAGTACGCGGGCTTCAACGTCTTCAACACGATCCTCGCCGGGGAGGCCCTGCACACCACGGTGCACGGCGGCACCAAGATGTGGGTGGCCGTGGTCACCGTCGTCGGCTTCGTGATCGCGCTGGTGGGCTACGACGTCATCCACAAGGCGGAGCAGTTCCTGACGTACACCTTCCTGGTCGTCTTCGGGATCTTCACCGTGGGCGTGCTGGCGACCCTGCACTACCCGGCCGGCTCCTTCGACCTCGGCGGGTTCTCCTGGACGCCGTTCCTCGCGCAGTTCGGTGTGGTCGCGGGCTACCAGATCAGCTGGGCGATCTACGTCTCGGACTACTCGCGCTACCTCCCGCCGGACGTGACCGTCCGCAAGACCTTCTACTGGACCTACTTCGGCTCGGCGCTCGGCGGGGTCTGGCTGATGACGCTCGGCGCGCTGCTCGCGGCCTGGGCGGGCAAGGACTTCGACACGATCCGCTCGATCAACGCGGCCGGCGACAAGGTGTTCAGCGGCTTCGGCGCGATCGTGCTGCTCTTCGCCACCCTGGGCCTGGTCTCGGTGACCGCGCTGAACATGTACGGCGGCTCACTGACCCTGATCAGCGCGATCGACTCGTTCAAGAAGGTCCGACCGACCGTGGGCGTAAGGGCGTTGACGATCGGGCTGACCGCCGCGCTCTCCCTGGTCGGCGCGATGGCCGCGACCGCCGACTTCCTCACGAACTTCAACAACTTCCTGCTGCTGGTGCTCTATCTGTTCATCCCGTGGACCGCGGTCAACCTGATGGACTACTACGTGGTGCGCCGCGGCCACTACGCCATCGCCGAGATCTTCAACCCCCATGGCATCTACGGCCGTTGGGGCTGGCACGGCATCATCTCCTACCTGGTCGGCTTCGGCGTGATGGTGCCGTTCTTCTCCGTCGGCACGCTCTACGTCGGACCGATCGCGCACGCCATGGACGGCGCCGACCTCTCCCTGTTCGTCGGGCTGCCGGTCGCCGGGTTGCTGTACTGGTGGCTGAGCCGCTCGATCGACGTGGAGGCCGAGATCCGGGTGGCCGAGGCGGAGGCCGAGGAGTTGGAGCGGGCGGCGCACGAGCACCGCGAGCCCTGACGGACCGGAGCCCCGAAAGCCCCGACCACACCGGTACCCCCGACACACCGGATCCCTGACCACGCCGGATCCCTGACGCCCCGTCAGGCGACCGTCTCCGGCTGCTGCTTCGCGAACTGGGTGCGGTACAGCTCGGCGTATCGCCCACCGGCGGCGAGGAGTTGGTCGTGTGTGCCGTGTTCCACGATGCGGCCCGCCTCGACGACGAGGATCTGGTCGGCGGAGCGCACGGTGGACAGCCGGTGGGCGATCACCACGGCCGTGCGGTCCTGGAGCGCCTCCGTCAGCGCCTCCTGCACGGCCGCCTCCGAGGTGTTGTCGAGGTGCGCGGTGGCCTCGTCGAGGATGACGACGCGCTGGCGGGCCAGCAACAGGCGGGCGATGGTGAGGCGTTGGCGCTCGCCCCCGGAGAGCCGGTAGCCGCGTTCGCCGACCACCGTGTCCAGGCCGTCGGGCAGCGACCGTACGAGATCGTCGAGGCGGGAGCGGCGCAGCGCGTCCCACAACTCGGCCTCGTCGGCGGCCGGTCGGGCCAGCAGCAGGTTGGCGCGGACCGACTCGTGGAAGAGGTGGCCGTCCTGGGTGACCATGCCGAGGGTGGCCCGCAGGGAGGCGGCGGTGAGGTCGCGGACGTCCACGCCGCCGATGCGGACGGCGCCTTCGTCGACGTCGTAGAGACGCGGCAGGAGTTGGGCGATGGTCGACTTGCCGGCGCCGGAGGAGCCGACGAGGGCGATGGTCTGGCCCGGTTCGGCGCGGAAGGAGACGCCGTGCAGGACCTCGGCGCCGCCGCGGGTGTCGAGGGAGGCGACCTCTTCGAGTGAGGCGAGGGAGACCTTGTCGGCGGAGGGGTAGGCGAAGCGGACCTCGTCGAACTCGACCGCGACCGGGCCCTCGGGCACCTCGCGGGCGTCGGGCTTCTCCTCGATCAGCGGTTTCAGGTCCAGCACCTCGAAGACGCGCTCGAAGCTGACCAGCGCGCTCATCACCTCGACGCGGGCTCCGGCGAGGGAGGTGAGCGGGGCGTAGAGGCGGGTCAGGAGGAGGGCCAGCGAGACGACCGCGCCCGGCTCCAGGGTGCCGTGCAGGGCGAACCAGCCGCCGAGGCCGTAGACGAGGGCGAGGGCCAGGGCCGAGACCAGGGTCAGCGAGGTGATGAACACCGACTGGGCGGTGGCGGTGCGGACGCCGATGTCGCGGACCCGGCTCGCGCGGTCGGCGAACTCCAGGGACTCCTCCTCGGGGCGGCCGAAGAGTTTGACGAGGGTGGCGCCGGGGGCGGAGAAGCGTTCGGTCATGCGGGTGCCCATCGCCGCGTTGAGCGTGGCCGCCTCGCGCTGCATACGGGCCATGCGGCTGCCCATCCGGCGGGCCGGGATCACGAACACCGGGAGCAGTACGAGCGCGAGCAGGGTGATCTGCCAGGACAGGGTGAGCATGACCACCAGCGTGAGCAGCAGCGTCACGACGTTGCTGACCACTCCGGACAGGGTGTTGCTGAAGGCGCGCTGGGCGCCGATGACGTCGTTGTTGAGTCGGGAGACGAGCGCTCCCGTACGGGTACGTGTGAAGAACGCGACCGGCATGCGCTGCACATGATCGAACACAGCCGTCCGCAGATCGAGGATGAGTCCCTCCCCGAGCGCCGCGGAGAGCCGTCGGCCGAGGATCCCGAGGGCCGCCTCGGCGACCGCGATCAGGGCGATGAGCAGGGCGAGGCGGACGACGGTGCCGTCGTCGCCGCCCGACACGATCGCGTCGACGACATGGCCGGCCAGGACGGGGGTCGCGACGGCGAGCAGCGCGGTCACCACCCCGAGCAGGACGAAGCGGGCGATCGGGCGGCGGTGCGGGCGCGCGAACTCCGCGATGCGGCGCAGCGTGGCGCGGGCGAACGGGCGGCGCTCCTGTTCCGCGGTCATGACACTGTGCAGTTGGGTCCAGGCCGTGCTCTCCATGCTCATGGGAGAGACCGTAGGACCTCAAGCGGTCTTGAGGTCAACGAATGCGCTGGATCCCCGCACGCCGGATCCCCGTGTAGGGCCTCGTGTAAGGAACTGTCCCCGCTGCCGCAACCCGCAGTTGTCGTGGCGCGGAGAACCTCCAGTGGTGTGAGACACATCCGCGTCCGGCAGATCCTGTGCCTGCTTCCGCTGTTTCTGGTCGCCGTCGTCGCCGTCCAGCACCGGTCCGTCCTCGTCGATGGCTTCGGCCAACTGCGGTCGGCGGAGTGGCCCTGGCTGGTGGCCGCGGCCGGTGCCACCTGTCTGACCTGGGTCGCCGCCGCGTTCACCCGACAGGGGGCGGTGGTCGAACGGCTGCCCGCGCGGCGGCTGTTGGCCACGCAGTTCGCGGCGGGCGCGGCAAATCACCTGCTGCCCACGGGACTTGGCGCGGGTGCGGTCAACCTGCGCTTCCTGACGGTGTGCGGGCTGCCGCTGGCCCGTTCGTCGGCCGCGCTGGCCCTGTTCCTGCTCGCCGAGTCGATAGCCCGGCTGACCCTGCTCACCGGTCTGCTGATCGCCTTCCCGGACGCCCTGCGGCTGGGAACCCTCCTTCCGGCAGGGGCACTTGGCCCGCTGCTGCTGATCATCGGCGGCGCGCTGTGCGTGGCGGTCCTGGTCCTCGCACTGGTACGGCGGCTGCGGACGGCGATCCTGTCGTTCCTCCGTACGGCGCTCAGTGAGGCGCGTTCCGTGCACACCCGGCCGGCCCGGGCGCTGGCGCTGTGGGGCGGTTCGCTGGCGTTCCCCGCGCTCCAGGCGGCCGGACTCGTCGCGGTGGGGCTGGCGTTGAACCTGCCGGTGCCGCCCGCGCAGATGGCGCTCGCGTATCTGGCGGCGACGGTCGCGGTGGCGCTGGTGCCGACGCCGGGCGGGATCGGCTCGGTGGAGGCCGCGCTGATCGTGGCGCTGGTGGCGGCGGGCGGCCCGGTCGCGGTGGCCACGGCGGTGGTGCTGGCCTACCGCATCATCACGGTCTGGATCCCCATCATTCCGGGGGCGTTGACCCTCGGAGCGCTGGTACGGCTGAGAGTCATCTGATTCACTGACCCGCTCGAACATCCCTGTAAAGCAGCATCAGCCCTGGTCGAGACATCGACCAGGGCTGCTTCGCGTTTGCTCCAACTACCTTGTTTTACTTTTTACTTGACTCTACATGACAGCGCGAGTTGACTGAAGAGCGTTGATTTGTCAGCCGAGGAGGCAGGACTGTCATGGGGGACGAGACGTTAGGAATCATCCTGGCGGGAGGCAGGGGCGAACGCGCCAAGCCGCTCACCCTCGCCTCGGCCGACTACATCCGCAGCAAGGCCCTCATCCCGTTCGTCGGCCGCTCCGTCGTCGAATGGCTCGTCCAGTCCTGCCGCGACCAGGGCATCCGCCGCTTCTACGTGATCGCCCAGGGCGCCGAGAACCACAGCCAGATCAAGCTCGTGCTCGGCCACGGCGAACGGTTCGGCGTGGAGATCCACTACTCCCGCGCCCGCCTCGACCGCTACAACGTCGGATCGGGCGCCGCCACCCTGCACAACCTCGAACAGTGGGACCTCACGGGCCGCGCCCTGGTGCTGCCGGTGGACTCCGTCTTCGAGTTCGACCTGCGCAGACTCAAGGACGCGCACGACGCCGCCGACGCCGTCGTGACCGTCGCCTCGGTCGGCCGCACCCCCGAGGAGATCGCCGGCAAGTACGGCGTGATGCAGACCTCCCCGGACGGACTGGTCTCGGGCTTCGTGGAGAAACCCACCCTGGACCGCGTCCACCGGATCTTCCCCGAGACATCGTTGCCCTCATTGGCCTCGTTCTCGTCGGCCGTCCGCACCCTGCCCACCAACGCCGGGATGTACCTGGTCGACTGCGGCCGGCTGCGGCTGGCCGTGCGCAACCCCGAGATGATCCGGCTCGCCCAGCAGCGCCTCGACTGGGGCGGCGATCTGCTGCCCTGGCTGGTCGGGCGCGGACTGCCGGTCGCCGCCGCGCCCATCGACCGGCTCGGCGACCTCGGCAGCATCCCCGACTACCTCGCCACC
This sequence comes from Streptomyces sp. MBT65, assembly GCF_016612545.1. Taxonomy (GTDB): domain Bacteria; phylum Actinomycetota; class Actinomycetes; order Streptomycetales; family Streptomycetaceae; genus Streptomyces. The sequence continues at coordinate 7,235 of NZ_JAENRY010000492.1, forward strand.
CTCGGCGACGTGCTCGACGGCCGCTACCCGTGGATGACCCGGGCCATGGGCGAACCGACGAGCGCCCACCCGCCGTACTGGATCCACGAGTCCAGTCTGCGCACCAAGGACAGCGTGACCGGCACCACGCTCGCCCAGAAGATCTCCGAGGGCAGTGTGGTCATCGGCCCCGCCGTGCGCATCGGGCGCAACGCCGAGATCGGCCCCGGCGTGAAGCTGCGGTTCAGCGACATCGGCGACGGCGTGGACGTGGACGAGGGCGCCCGGCTCAGCCGGACCGCGATCGGCGACAGCGCGGTCGTCGGGCCGTACGCCCGCATCACCGACTCGTACGTCGGGCCGATGGCGCGGGTGCACTCCGAGCGCGACAACCCCGTCCGGCTCGTCCACTCCGCGATCGGCGAGGCCGCCGACCTGCGTCCCGGCACCCGGCTGTCCGGGGTGAGCGTCTATCCCCGACTGCGGGTGCCCGCCGTCACCGGGCTGCCCACCGGCACCCATCTGACCAGCTCCGACGACATCCTGCACTGGATCTGAGCGCTCCCCCCGCCCACTC
>NZ_JAENRY010000493.1 GCF_016612545.1 Streptomyces sp. MBT65
ACTACGGCCGGATGACCGGCGCCCTCCTGGCCCGCCCCCACCAACTCCGCGTGGTCCGCCTCGGTCCGGTCGGCGTAGGCCACGGCGAACGTAGCTATCGCCTCGTCCAGTCCGTCCTTCTTGCCGCAGTACCCGGCGACCAGGCGCGGGTCGGCGCTGTGGGCGTGGGCGCGGGCCAGGAGGGCGCCGGTCATCCGGCCGTAGTCGTCGATCTGGTCGGCGGCGAGGGCGGCCGGGTCGACGCTGCCCTTGCGGTTGCGGAACTGCCGTACCTGGAACGGCAGTCCGTCGACCGTTGTCCAGCCCAGCAGGATGTCGCTGACGACCTGCATCCGCTTCTGCCCGAGCACCACGCGCCGCCCCTCGTGCGCGACGGGCGGCGCGCTCGAACCGCGGCGAACCGCTCGTCCTCCAGGTGAAGGAGGCCCGCCCCTCGGCGCTGGTGCCGCATCTGCTGACCGCCGGGTTCGAGGCGCCGCCCCTCGTGCGCGACGGGCGGCGCCTCGAACCCGGCGGTCAGCAGATGCGGCACCAGCGCCGAGGGGCGGGCCTCCTTCACCTGGAGGACGAGCGGTTCGCCGCGGTGGTCCAGGAGCAGCACGACGTACGACCGCGTGCCCACACTGCCCGTGCCGACGACGCGGAAGGCGACGTCGTGCACCGCGTGCCGGGCGAGCAGCGGGAGGCGGTCCTCGGAGAGCGTGTCCAGGTACTCCTCCAGGGACGCCGTCACCGCCGCGGCCTCCGCGTCCGGGATCCGGCGCAGCACCGGCGAGGCGTCGACGAAACGGCGCCCGCCGTCCTCGACGGCCTCGGTCGACCTGGCCGCGAACCGTCCGCTGGTGTTGCCCCGCGCCTTCTCGGAGACCCGCTCCAGTGTGCCGAGCAGATCACGGGCGTCGGCGTGGGAGACCAACTCCTCGTCCGCGATGGCGTTCCACGCGTCCAGGACCGGGAGCTTCGCCAGCAGCCGCATGGTGCGGCGGTAGGAACCCACCGCGCCGTGCGCCGCCGTACGGCAGGTGTCCTCGTCGGCGCCGGCCTCCCGGCCCGCGAGCACCAGTGAGGCGGCGAGCCGCTTGAGGTCCCACTCCCAGGGGCCGTGCACGGTCTCGTCGAAGTCGTTGAGGTCGATGACCAGGCCGCCGCGGGCGTCGCCGTACAGGCCGAAATTGGCCGCGTGGGCGTCGCCGCAGATCTGGGCGCCGATGCGGGTCATGGGGGTGCGGGCGAGGTCGTAGGCCATGAGGCCGGCCGAACCGCGCAGGAACGCGAAGGGCGTGGCGGCCATCCTGCCCACCCGTATCGGTGTGAGCCCGGGGATCCGGCCGCGGCCGGACTCCTCGACGGCGGTCACCGCGTCCGGGCGGGAACCGTCGAGGTCAAGAGCGGCGTGCGCGCTGTGCGGGACGCTCTCCCGCAGCGCCTTCCCCTCTTCCTTGGGCGACCCCTCCACGGGCCACGTGGCGAAGCCCCGCACCTCGGGCAGCCTGCGCCCCACACCGATACCGGCCTCGGTCATACCGACCGCCTCCCCCGTACACCCGTCGCGCTCACATGCGCTCGCCCGAACATCAACTCGCGACGACGGTACAGCCGGTGGCGAAAACTCGTCAGACCCTGTGGACAACTCCACGGCTGTGGAAAACCCGGGACGCACGAAAGAGCCAGACCTCGCCCGGCCTCACACCGGACAGACCCGGACCCCGTCCGCGCGACCTCACACCAGACAGACCCTGCCCCCGTCCGTCGGGCCTCGCACCGAACAGACCCGCACCCGCCTGTCGGGCCCGGCACCGGCCCGACGCACACCCACCAGGCCTCGCCCCCCGACAGCTCCGCCCCCGCCGGGACTCGCACCGGAAGCCCCGCATCCGCCAGGACTCGCGCCGGACAGGCGTCAGCACGCCCCCGACTGCCACCCCTCGGGCAGATGCACCTTGGCCCACTCGCCGAGTTCGCGAAGGGCCGGGTTCAAGGCCTTGCCCGCGTCCGTCAGCCGGTAGGACACCCGCAGGGGCGGCCCCTCGTCGACCTCGCGGACGAGCAGTCCCGCCGCGCCGAGCTCCGTGAGCCGGTCGGACAGCATGCGCTCGCTGATGCCCGGGATCGCCCGGCGCAGGTCGGAGAAGTGCATGGGCTGCGGCATCAGAACGGCCACGATCGGCCCGGTCCAGCGCTTTCCGAACAGCTGGAAGACACGGGTGATGCCCTTGTCGACCTGCTTGCACAGGTCCGCGCCGTGTTCCTGCTCGACCGTCATGGCTTCAGGGTACTGCCCCCCCAGAAAGGGATGAAAAAAAGTAAGTACCTGTGTTATCCATAGTCGAGTACGAAACTTCAGCTACTGAGACTTCCCTCAGTGCGCTGCTCTGTGCGCACTGCTCGGTGCGCGCCGATCAGTGCGCGCTCACCCCCCGGAGACCCCCATGGCCACGCTCCTGCACATCGACTCCTCCGTGTTCCCCTCCGGCGCCTCCGCGTCCCGCGCCGTGGCGGACGCCTTCCGCACGTCCTGGGAGGAGCAGCACCCGGAGGGCACGGTGATCCACCGCGACCTCGCCGCGAACCCCGTCCCGCACATCACCGCCGACGCCCACACCGCCGGCTTCGCCGACCCGGCCACGCACACGCCCGAGCAGGCGGCGGCCTTCGCCGAGCGCGTGAAGCTCATAGAGGAGCTGGAGCGGGCGGACGCGGTGCTGATCGGCGCCCCGATGTACAACTTCGCCATCCCCTCGACCCTGAAGGCCTGGCTGGACAACGTGATCCTGATGGGCCGCACCGCGGGCACCGAGGACTCGAAGATCAAGGGCACCCCGGTCACCGTGATCGCCAGCCGCGGCGGCGCCTACGGACCCGGCACACCGCGCGAGGGCTTCGAGTACGTGCAGACCTACCTGAGCGCGGTGTTCGCCGATGTCCTCGGTACGGACCTCGAGTTCATCGTCCCGGAGCTCACCATGGCCCCGCAGAACCCGGCGATGTCCGACCTGGTCCCGCTCTACGAAGCCTCCCGCGAGCGCGCCCTCGGCGACGCGGCCACGAAGGCCAAGAGCTTGGCGGAACGCCTCGCCGCCTGACCCCACACCAGGCACCCGGCACCCCGCACCCGGCCTCCGTTTCAGGTGAGAACAGCGTGTGATTGTCCTCACCTGAAGCGGAGCCACCGAGGCATCACCTGAGCAGGGCGCCCGAACTCACCGTCTCTCCTCGCTCCGCTTCCCCGTCCAGGACTGGCAGATCCATCGGAAGAGCGCCCCCACCAGGACGGCGACGACGATCGCCCCCCAGTCGATGACATGCGGCAGTCCAGGAAAGAAGGCGAAGAAGGCGAGTGTCCCCACCAGCCCCACCACGAAGGCGGCGATCCCGACCGACCGCCGTCGCACCTCTCCGGGCTGTTCCCGCCGTTGCTGCTGCTCGATCATGACCGGCTCACTTCGTGATGTGGTGGCACTGACTCACCCGCCGCACCCCACTGACGTGGAGATGCGCGCACGCCTCCACAACGAGACAGCGTCCGGGGAGAGTTGTTCCGCATCGGACCGATCTCGCACTCGGGATGCGTTCACCCTCGGGATGTCGGAGTCCGAACAGGAGCCGTCCCGACGGCAGCGGCCGGCCTGGGCCACCGAGGAACTCGTCAGCACCCGGGCCGAACGCCGCAGCCGCGCCGACCCGACACACGTGACCGCGTCGTCGTAGTCGAGAGCACAGACGGCCAAGAGTGAGACACCCCACACCCCAACAGCCCGCGCTCCAGCAGTCCGCACTCCAGTAGCCCGCCGAAGACCAACGACCACGACCTCGAACGACCCCGGAAGCCGCCCGCGCAGACAAAAGCGAAGCGGGCTCATCGTGATCACGATGAGCCCGCTTCG
>NZ_JAENRY010000494.1 GCF_016612545.1 Streptomyces sp. MBT65
CTCGCCGAGGTGCTGGTCGCCGCCGGCGTCCTAAGTCGCCCCGAGCTAACCGCCGTTCAGAACCCCACCCCACGCCCCGACGGCCCCATCACCCCGGAACAGGCCGCCGCGGAAATGGGCATTGACGACCCCGACGACCTCGAACACTTCGTCAACACAACTGAGTTCCTGATCAAGCGCCGGGCCAGAAACCGCAAGGGCCGCGCCGCCGAGAACTGACGCACGGAGGCACCACAAGTGACCCACCGATACACGTCCGCACTCGCTCTAGTCCTGCTCTTGGTAGGACAGGCCGCGGGCGTACTCGGCCTGATCGGAAAAAACGACGACCTTTGGCAGACCGGCTTATTCGTCACCCTTACAGCCGTCCCGCTGCTCATCGCCCGCACCGTGCACAACTCCCAGCACGTCACCGCCGACCAAATCGCCGACGCCGACCGCGCCGGATACGTTCGCGCCCTTGACCATGTCGCCCGCGGCCTGCTCGACGCCCCCACCCCGCCCCGACCGGGCCGCAGGGGGGACCGCGCCGAGCAGGATGCGGGCAACGTGATCACACTTCGCCCGAACCCTGTCCGACCAGCTGAACGGAAAGCACAGTGAGCACTCTCCATTTACCGCCCCAGTACCAGGAGCCGCCGGACAGCGGCGACCTGTGGCTCGGGTACATCCGAGTCAGCACGTGGAAAGAGGAGAAGATCAGCCCGGAACTACAAGAGGCAGCAATCAGGCAGTGGGCGGCCCGCACCGGGCGCCGCCTGCTCGAACCGATGATCGTCGACCTCGACGAGTCCGGTCGCCACTTCAAACGCAAGATCATGGGCGCGATCGAGCGCGTGGAGCGTCGCGAGGCGCGCGGCATCGCCGTATGGCGGTTCTCCCGGTTCGGCCGTAACCGGACCGGCAACGCCGCCAACCTCGCCCGCCTTGAGGCCGTCGGGGGCGATCTGGAATCGGCAACCGAACCGATCGACGCCCGGACCGCCGTCGGCGAGCTGCAACGAGAAATGATCTTCGCTTTCGGCAACTTCGAGAGCAACCGCGCCGGCGAGCAGTGGCGGGAAACGCACGAGTACCGGGTCAAGAACCAGCTACCCGCGACCGGCCGACGCCGGTTCGGGTACGTGTGGCACCCCCGACGCGTCCCCGACACGGAGGCCGCCGGCGGGTGGCGCCTCCAAAACGAGCGGTACGTCTTGCACACCGATAACGCCTCGATCGTCGAGGAGATGTACGAGCGCAAGCTCGCGGCGCCGGTCCCCCAGGGGCTCAACACCATCGCCCATTGGCTCAACGAGGAATTGCAGGTACCGACGCTGCGCGGCGGCCTGTGGCACACGAGTTCAATCGCTCGGTACATGGACTCAGGCTTTGCGGCCGGATGGCTCCGAGTCCACGACCGCGAGTGCCGCTGTGGATACAGCAACGACCCGGCTATCAACAGGTGCAAGTACGACCGGATGCTCTTCGTTCCCGGAGCACAGCCGAAGATCATCGAACCAGACGTATGGGAGGCGTACCAGGCCCACCGCAAGCTCACCAAGAAGATCCCGCCGCGCGCCCGCAAGGCGACATACACCCTGACGGGCATGCTCCGTCACGGCAGTTGCCGACACCACATGAGCCACGCCTCGGCCACACTCAAGGCGGGCCAGATACTCGGCCGGTGGCTGGTGTGCAGCCGGAACAAGCACGTATCCAAAATCGCCTGCCCGAACGGGATCAACGTCCTGCGCGAGCAGATCGAAAACGAGGTGTTCGACTTCCTCGGCCGCGAGGTCGCCGACGAAGTCGACGCAATACCCGCGACGTCCGCCGAGGACACCGCGCCGAAGGAGGACCCAAAGAAGGCCGTAGACCGTCAGCGCGCCAGCATCAAACGGGAGTTGGCCAAACTCGACGGGGCGATCGACCGCCTGATCGAGGACAACGCAATGGACCCGAATAAGTACCCGGGTGACGCGTTCGAGCGCGTGAAGGGGAAGTTCCTCGACCGCAAGGGCGTCTTGCACAAGCAGTTGAGCGAGCTGGGCGAGGTTGAGACCACCCCCGCCCGCGAGGACTTCACAGAGCTGATTGTCGGTCTGCTCGCCGAGTGGGATTCGTTCCAGCCCATCGAGAAAAACGCGATGCTGATTCAGATCATCCGCCGGGTTGTCTGCTACGACATCCGCGACGATGAGGGCACGCTGTTGTCCGTACGGACCGAGATTCACCCCCTGTGGAAACCGGACCCGTGGGCACCCAAGAAGATCTGCCGCGGCCCGTTCGGCACGCGCCCCGTGTGGTCGCCGGTCGCCCTGTGGAACCGGCCGGATGAGGTCGAGGCCGCCATCGAGGCCGCGCTCGTGATGGACGCGTAACCACCGCGCCGCTTCTCTCCCCCTTTAAATGCACTGTTCCATGTGAATGCATGGGGTTTGCCCCACGCCACCTTCATGACCGGCGTCAACATGCTGATGCCGGACCGCTTCCTCCAGCCCGCGCCGCTCGCCGAGATGATCGAGAGCCAGCGTCCGACGCACGCGGCGGCCGTGCCCACCATCTGGCAGGGCCTGCTCGCCGAACTGACCGCCAAGCCCCGCGATGTCTCCTCGCTCACCCAGGTCACCATCGGCGGTTCGGCCTGCCCGCCCGCCCTCATGGCGGCCTTCGACGAGCTGGGCATGCGGGTCTGCCACGCCTGGGGCATGACGGAGACGTCCCCGCTGGGCACGGTCTCGCGCCCGCCGGCCGAGGCGGTCGGCACCGAGCGGGAGTGGGAGTACCGGCTGACCCAGGGCCGGTTCCCGGCGAGCGTCGAGGCCCGCCTCACCGGCCCCGGCGGCGAGCGGCTGCCGTTCGACGGCGAGTCGGCGGGCGAGCTGGAGGTGCGCGGCCCGTGGATCGCCGGCGCCTACTACAACGGCACGGACGCCGAACCCCTGCGCCCCGCCGACAAGTTCAGCGAGGACGGCTGGCTCAAGACGGGTGACGTCGGCACCATCTCCGCCGACGGTTTCCTCACCCTCACCGACCGCGCCAAGGACGTCATCAAGTCCGGCGGCGAGTGGATCTCCTCCGTCGACCTGGAGAACGCCCTGATGTCCCACCCGGACGTCACCGAGGCCGCGGTGGTCGCCGTACCGGACGAGAAGTGGGGCGAGCGTCCGCTGGCGACCGTCGTCCTGCGGGAGGGTTCCACCGCCGACTTCACGTCCCTGCGCGCCTTCCTCGCCGACGCCGGGAAGATCGCCAAGTGGCAGCTCCCGGAGCGCTGGACGATCATCGAGTCGGTCCCGAAGACGAGCGTGGGCAAGTTCGACAAGAAGGTCCTGCGCAGGCGCTACGCCGAGGGCGACCTGGACGTCACCAAGCTCTGACCGCGTACGGTCCCGTCATCGTCGTACGACCTCGAAGCAGCCGTACGACTTCGAAGCAGCCGTAAGACTTCGAAGCAGTCGTACGACGATGACGGGACCGT
>NZ_JAENRY010000495.1 GCF_016612545.1 Streptomyces sp. MBT65
GGGGGCGCAGCCCCCAGAGGGCCGGGCAGGGGGCTAACTCCTCGACTCCGCCCCGGCCCCCTCACCCTCAGCCCCGCCAGGGCAGCTCCGCCGTGATCCGAGTAGGCCCACCCACCGGCGAGTCGACCACCAGAATCCCGTCCACCGCATCCAACCGCCCGGCAAGACCCGCCAACCCCGAACCGCCGGAAGCATCCGCTCCGCCGACCCCGTTGTCCACGACCTGCAACATCAGCCGGTTCTCCACCCGCCACACATCCACCGCCGCCCACGTCGCCTTCGCGTGCTTGCTGATGTTCTGCAGCAGCTCGGAGACGGTGAAGTACGCGATCCCCTCGATCGCGGCCGCCGGCCGGGCCGGCAGATCCACGTCCACCTGCACCGGCACCGTGCACCGCGAGGCCACCGACGACAGGGCCGCATCCAGCCCCCGATCGGTCAGCACCGCGGGATGGATCCCGCGCGCCAGATCCCGCAGTTCCTGGAGCGCCGTCTTCACCTCACCGTGCGCCTCGCCCACCATCCGCGCCGCCGCCTGCGGGTCCTCCGTCAGCTTCTCCTTCGCCAGCCCCAGATCCATGGCCAGCGCCACCAGCCGGGCCTGCGCCCCGTCGTGCAGGTCGCGCTCGATCCGGCGTAGATCCGCCGCCGCCGTGTCGACCACGACACCCCGGTCCGACTCCAGCTCCACGACCCGCGTCGCCAGCCTCGACGGGCCCAGCAGCCCGTGCACCATCACCCGGTCCACCATCGTCAGCGCCCGTACGATCCACGGCGTGGCCAGCGTGAACAGCAGTCCCACCAGCGCGGTCACCGTGATCTCGAACGGGTTGTCCAGATAGATCCGGTGGTGCTCGTCGCCGTAGAGCTGAAGGCCGCCCCCACCGCCGTACATCGGGAAGAGCCAGAACCACAGGGGGTACGTCAGCAGCGCCCAGCCGTACGCCCAGAAGTTGAGGGCGACGACGAAGGAGAAGACCGCCCAGGGGAAGTGCAGGACCGCGTACAGCAGTTGGCGCCAGGACGCGCCGCTCTTGAGGACCGCGCCCATCCAGGCCATCGGGCCGTTCTTCTTCATGCGCAGCGGCTCGGGGGCGGCGACGTCCAGGTCGAGCAGTCGGCGGGCCCGCGCCCGTTCCAGCGCGCCGAAGCCGCGGCAGCCGGCCAGCGCGCCCGCCAGGACCGGCACACCGAGGAACGTGATCAGCAGGCCCGCGCCCAGTGCCACCATCGTCACCGCGTAGGTGAAGAGCATGATGCTGATCGGCAGGCTCAGCAGTACGTAGCCCAACTCGCGCCAGCTGCGCGCCTCCAGGGGCGCGCGCAGCACGGTCGGCAGCCGGTGCGGGCGCCGGGGGCGCTCGTCGAGGTCGAACGCGCCCTGCGATCCGTACCCCGGCCCGTATCCCTGCCCGAACCCCTGTCCGTGCCCCTGCCCGTACTCCGTGGCCATCGGCGTCGTCCCGTTCTACTCGTTTCCGCAGCCGTGCGCGGTGCCGGCGTATGTCCGCTGTCGTATCTCCAGACTGCTCGGCCGCAGGTCCGTGAACCATGGAGTCCGTCGGCCTCTGCGGAGGGGGGTTTTCCCTACCCCCGGTTTCCCGCTGCTTCCGGCCCGGCTGCCCGCTACTTGTGGCCCGGCTTCCTGCTACTTGTGGCCCGGTTCGGCGGTCCGCTCGCGCCAGGGCAGCTCCGCGGTGACCGTCGTAGGGCCGCCGGGCGGGGAGTCGAGGACGAACAGGCCGTCCACCGCGCCCAGCCGGTCGGCGAGGCCGCGCATGCCGGTGCCGCCGTCGAGGCGCGCGCCGCCGCGGCCGTCGTCCCACACCTGGATCAGCAGCCGGTCCTCCGCCCGCCACACGTCCACCGACGCGGTACGGGCGCCGCTGTGCTTGCTGATGTTCTGCAGCAGCTCGGAGACGGTGAAGTACGCGATGCCCTCGATGGCGGCGGCCGGCCGCGCGCCCAGATCGGCCGTCACCTTCACCGGCACCGTGCAGCGCGAGGCGACGGAGGACAGGGCGGCGTCCAGCCCGCGGTCCGTGAGCACGGCGGGATGGATGCCGCGCGCCAGGTCCCGCAGCTCCTGGAGCGCCAGCTTCACCTCACCGTGCGCCTCGTCGACCATCGCGGCGACCTGCTCGTCGGCCTGCCCCTCCAGCAGCTTCTCCTTGGCCAGCCCGAGCCCCATGGCCAGATTGACCAGCCGGGCCTGCGCCCCGTCGTGCAGATCGCGCTCGATCCGGCGTAGATCCGCCGCCGCCGTGTCGACCACGACCCCGCGATCGGACTCCAACTCGGCGATACGGCGCTCCAGTTCATCGGAGGGGGAGAGGAGACCGCGGACCATCGCGCGGTCCGCGTTCGCCAGCCCGCGCGCGATGAACGGCAGCACCGGCCACAGCACGAACAACGACGTCAGCGTGACGGTGAAGGTGACGATGCCCCACGGCAGGCGCATCCCGTCGTACAGCACCGTCCGCCAGCCCACCGGGTCCTTCAGCGCCATCCACACCCGTTGCAGCAGCCCGCCGCCCTTGCGCCACGGCAACGGGCTCGGCTCGTCGATCCGCACCCCGAGCAGCCGCCGGGCCCGGCCCCGCTCGAACTTCCCGATCAGCCGCGCGCCCATCAACCCCAGCGCGAGCAGCGGGAACCCGACCACGGTGACGGTCATCCCGGCGCTGACGCACAGCATCGTCACCACATACACGAAGCCGAATACCGACATCGGCAGATTCGTCAGGAGATGCGCGATCTCCTTCCAGGTGTGTCTGTCGTAGGCGAAGCGGGCGGGCGGCAGCGGCTCGTCGTACTCGTCGCCACCGGGTGCCGCCGGGTCGGTGTAGGGGATGCGTACGGTCATATGGGCCAGCGTGCCGGGTGGCGGGCCCCGGCGCCATGAGGTCCGCCGCCCGGGTCTGCTGGGGAAAACCCCACCACGGGATCTCGGGGGCATCTCGGGGGGCGTCTCGGGGCGTCTTGGGGGAAGCCCAAGGCGCGACGGGCTGCTTACCGTGCCTTTAACAGGGCCTAGACTCCCGTGCGTACAGATCGTCGAACACAGAGTTCACTTGGGTCACCGGGGCAGCGGGTCGTGCGGCCGCACCTCCGGTCGCCGCGGAAGAGGAGGGGTCGGACTTGCGGGAGACGTTGCAGGGGGCCTTGCCGGACAACTGGCCGGTGACCTCGTCGATGCCCTTGCGGGAACCGACCGTGATCGTCGCGGCGGACTACTTCCGGTCGTACTCCGTCGTGGGGCTGCTCGCCGTCGTCGGCGTGCTCTTCGTCGCCGTGGCCTTCGGCGCGGGCCGCCTGCTGCGCCCGGTCGTCCCCACCCCCGAGAAGCTGATGACGTACGAGTGCGGGGTCGACCCTGTCGGCGAGGGCTGGGCCCACACCCAAGTCCGGTACTACGTCTACGCGTTCCTGTACGTCATCTTCGCCGTCGACTCGATCTTCCTCTTCCCCTGGGCCACGGTCTTCTCCGCCCCGGGCTACGGCGCGGCCACCCTCGTCGAGATGTTCATCTTCCTCGGCTTCCTCGCCGTGGGCCTGCTGTACGCCTACAAGAAGGGCGTCCTGACGTGGACGTGACCCCCGAGCCCGTCTCGCTGCCGGAGCCGAAACGGCTGGGCACCCTCGCCCGCCTCGCCCCCGAACCCATGAAGGTCGTCCTCAACTGGGGCCGCCGCTACTCCCTCTGGGTCTTCAACTTCGGCCTCGCCTGCTGCGCCATCGAGTTCATCGCCGCGTCCATGGCCCGCCACGACTTCATCCGCCTCGGCGTCATCCCCTTCGCGCCGGGCCCGCGCCAGGCCGACCTGATGGTCGTCTCCGGCACGGTCACGGACAAGATGGCCCCGGCCGTGAAACGCCTCTACGAGCAGATGCCGGAACCGAAATACGTCATCTCCTTCGGCGCCTGCTCCAACTGCGGTGGCCCGTACTGGGACTCCTACTCGGTCACGAAGGGCGTCGACCAGATCATCCCGGTCGACGTCTACGTCCCCGGCTGCCCGCCCCGCCCCGAAGCCCTCCTCCAGGGCATCCTCAAACTCCAGGAGAAGATCGCCCGGGAGTCACTGGGGGAGCGGTACGGGTATGGG
>NZ_JAENRY010000496.1 GCF_016612545.1 Streptomyces sp. MBT65
GGGCAGAGTGTCGAGGGTGAGGGTCCGGGAGGTGCGTGCGGCACGCGCGCGTGGGTGCGTACCGGTCGGCTCGTCGGGGTCTACGAGGGGGACCAGTCGGGAGTTCGCGATGCGGGGGCCCGGAGGGGCCGGGTGAGCCTCGTGCGGCGGGTGGGGTTCGGCGACGGGTTCCCGGGCTTCGGCGACAGGCAGGTCCGGTTCGACGGCGAGTCTCTGCTCTTCAGCGACGGGCGGCTCGGCGGTGGGCAGCGTGGCCGTGAGTGGCAGCGGGCCGTGGGCAGGTGGCACGAAGGCCTGGGGCTGCGTGTCCTCGGCCGGAAGCGTGTCGGTGGACGGTGTCTCAGCGGGCGTGGTGGCTGTTCGTCGTGCCGGCAGTTCGGCACGTGGGGTGTCGGTGCGGGCCGATGGCAGCCCGGCCGCACGTACTCCCGTACACGGAAAGGCGGTTGCCGTCCTCCCGTACGACTTCGACCGAGCGGTGTGCGGTGCGGGCCTCCTTGGCGAGGAGGGCGGCGAGTCGATTGGCGTGCGGGCTGCGGACCGCGACGCGGGGGCGCAGCCGGGTGCGGGCGAACTCTCCGGACTCCTGGTCCGCGACGAGTCTGCCCTGCTCCAGGGTGACGACCCGGTCGGCGCTGCGGGCGGCCTCCTTGGGGTCGGCGGTGGTGAACAGGACCGTGCCGCCCTGGGCCGCGTGTGCGCCCAGCATGCCGTACAGCCAGCGGCTTTCGCGGGTGGAGAGCGCGTCCGCGGGTTCGTCCAGCACGAGCGTGTGCGGGTCGGAGAGCAGGGCGCAGGCGAGGCCGAGGCGGCGGTCCATGCCGCGCGCGAGGCTGCCGAGACGTTCGTCGCGCAGGCTGACGAGACCGACCACTTCGAGGACTTCGTCGGCACGCCGAGCCGGAACTCCCGCCGCGGCGCACAACATCCGGAGGTGGCCGCGGACCGATCGCGCCGGATGTCCCGGTACATCGCCCAGGAGGACGCCGACCTCTCGCGAGGGATGGGCGATGCGGTGCAGGGGTCGGCCCCTGAAGTAGGTGATTCCACGTCCCTGTTGGAGTTCGAGCATCAGCCTGAGCGCGGCCGTCTTGCCCGCGCCCGGTGCTCCGAGGAGTGCGGTGACACGGCCCGCACGAGCCTCGAAGGAGACGTCGTCGACGGCGGGCGGATGCTCCTTGCGGGCGTTGCTGGTCAGTCCGAAGGCCTGGATCACCCACAGCAAGATAGCGCGCTATGTCCGTTTTTCCGGGCACCGAACGGCCCGCTCCGCAACGGTCGATCGCCTCGGTCGCTCCCTTCGGCCGAGGTGCTGCGACCTCACACCTCGGGGCGCAGCATCGGCGGGTTGAGCAGCGTGGCCCCGCCGGCCCGGAACAACTGCGCCGGGCGGCCGCCCTGACGGGTCGTCGTGCCGCCGGTCGGGACGAGGAACCCGGGCGTGCCGGTCACCTTGCGGTGGAAGTTGCGCGGGTCGAGCGCCACGCCCCACACCGCCTCGTAGACCCGGCGCAGCTCACCCACGGTGAACTCGGTGGGGCAGAACGCCGTGGCCAGGGACGAGTACTCGATCTTCGAACGGGCTCGCTCCACTCCGTCGGACAGGATCTGGGTGTGGTCGAAGGCGAGCGGCGCCACCGGATCGCCGTCGCGTCCGAAACCCCCTTGCTGCAGCAGCTCCTCGACGGGCGCCCACCGCGCGTTGCTGGCGTCGCCGCCGGCGCGGGGTGCGGGCAGGTCGGGAGCGAGCGCGAGGTGGGCGACGCTGACGACGCGCATCCGCGGGTCGCGCTTGGGGTCGCCGTAGGTCGCGAGCTGCTCCAGGTGCGCTCCGTTGTCCTGGACGGGAGCGGCCGGTTCGTGGGCGCGCAGTCCCGTCTCCTCCGCCAGTTCGCGCGCCGCGGCCTGCGCCAGATCCTCGTCGGCCCGCACGAAACCGCCGGGCAGCGCCCAGCGCCCCTGGAACGGCGGCTCACCCCTGCGTACCGCCAGCCCGCACAGAGCATGGCGGCGCACGGTCAGCACGACCAGGTCCACGGTGACGGCGAAGGGCGGATACGCTGACGGGTCGTAGGACATGCGGCGATCATAGTCGTCTGCCTGACGATAAACACTCCCTTCGCCGGTACCGCCATGACTGATCCACTTCGGTGCGATACGCGGCCCGATGTCCGTCTCCGGCCGTCGGCCGATATGGCCCCGTACGAGGTCACGCCCCCAATTGCAGGCCGTCGGCCGCCTCCTCGACCATGGCGACACCGAGTCTGCCGACCCGTACGGAGAAGGGGGCGCCCGCGATCCGCAGACCGGTCAGGCCGATCTCGCCCAGGGGTGCGCTGCGCACCGGGCGGAGGGTGACCGTGCGGGCGGGGGCGTCGGGGCGGATGCCCGCGAGGGTGGTCAGCAGCAGGACGCCTGCGGCCGCCGCCGTGGCCGCCGGGCGGCAGGCCGCCGGGTGCGGAAGGGGAGCGCTCCCGTCCGTGCGCTGCTCCCCCGCGTACATCTCGGGGAGCCGGTGTCCGAACGCCTCGGCGGCGGCGAGGACACCCCGCAGCAGCGAGGTCGCCTCCTTGTCGTACGCGGCGGCGGCCAGGCCCGCGACGGCGATCGCCGTCTCCGCCACCCGCACGGCTCCGCCCCGGTGGCTGAACGGGCTGTATCCCGGTTCCTTCGCGCCCAGGCCGCGCAGTCCCCAGCCCGAGTCCATGGCCGGACCGCCGAGCAGCCGGGCGAGTTGTTCGGCCCGCACCTTGTCGAGCAGGCCGGGCGCGTACTCGCCACCGCCCAGGAGCCCCGTGTCGAGAAGGTGGGCCGCGGTCGCACCCAGGTGCGGAACGAGGCGTCCGTCCGGAGCGCGGGCCGCTGCCGGGCGGCCGCCGCCCAGGTCTCCGATCCAGAAGTCCGCGCGGAAGGCGGTCCGTAACTCCTGGGCCCACTCCCGCAGTTCGTCACCGCCGGGTCTGTCGAAGGCGTCGAGCAGATCCGCACCGAGCAGCGCCGCCCGGTGGGCGTGGGCCTGTGTCTCGCAGCGGACGGGGCCGCCCGAGTGCGGGTCACGCAGATACGCGCCGTCGCCCACCGTGTTCCGCAACCAGGTCAGACAGCGCTCGGCGGCCGGAAGCAACTCCCGTGTCTCCTGCTCCGGGAGCCCCCAGCGGCGGGCCTCCGCGAGCAGCACCGGGAAGAGCAGGGTCGCCTCGGCCCCCGTGCAACTCGGCGGCAGATGGGCGCCGGCGTCCCGGCGCGGTCCGGGAATCATGCCCAACTGCGTTCCGGCGCGCCGGAGTTGGGTTCGGGCGAGGATCCGCAGTGTGCCGGCGGCGAGCCGAGTGCCGAGAGGCAGCGTCATCCGCGCCGCCGTGAGCGACTCCGTAGGCGCCAGACCGCAGCGCCAGGGTGCCCCGGCCGCGAGGTGTGTGTCGGAGGGGTGCGCGGGGTCGCGCAGCAGCAGTGCCTGGAGGTCCTCGATGCTGGTCCGCAGGAGCGCTTGGACCCGCGGGTCGTCGCCGGTCGCCCGCGCGGAGGCCAGGGGGCTGGTCGCCCCGTGGCCCACGGCCCGGACCGGTCCCGCGCCGTCCGGCCGTACCCGAAGTTCCACGCTCACCGTGCCGCCCGGTGACAGTGCGAACTCCCAGCGCAGGAGCCCCGCGGAGGCCAGCGCGTCGGCGGGCGGCGGGTCGGCGGTGACCGCCGTGCTGCCGGTGGCGCCGGACCAGCGCAGGCCGGAGTCGTGCACGCTGGCGGGCAGTTCGGGTCCGGTGTTGCCTGCGGCGATCGCGCCCAGCTCGGCCATGTCGGTGCCGAGCGCCACCTCGACCGGCAGGCGCAGCGGGCGCCGGGAGACGCTGCGCAGGGTGATGCGCTCGGTGCCGTCGGCGTGCCGGATCCGCTCGACGACGAGGTCCGGGTCAGGGCCGCAGTCCGGGGACACCCGCACCGTCCCGACGAAACGGGCACGGTCGGCCGTCGTCATCCTGGCCTGCACCGCCAGCGGTTCCCGTCCGGCCACCCGCACCTGGCAGCGCGAGAGCACGCGCCGGCCTGCACGGTAGAACCCCTCCAACCCCCGGCCGTTCAACTGCCCTTGCTCGGTGGAGACGGCCAAGCCCGGGAGGGCTACGCAGATCAGGGTGGTGTGGGTCGGGGGCAGTTCGAGGGAACGGCGGGGCAACGGGCGAGACGGGGGTGGCTGGTGTGGCGAAGGGCTTTGAGGCGGGGAGACAGGAGAGGGCTGACGTGGGGGTGCTGT
>NZ_JAENRY010000497.1 GCF_016612545.1 Streptomyces sp. MBT65
TGACCGCCGGCGGTCAGGCCCGTGACCTGCATGCTTTTATCGCTGGGTTGCCGAAGGCCGAGTTGCATGTCCATCACGTCGGCTCCGCCTCCCCGCGGATCGTCTCGGAGTTGGCCGCGCGGCACTCCGACTCCAAGGTGCCCACGGACCCCGAGGCCCTGGTCGACTACTTCAGCTTCACGGACTTCGCGCACTTCATCGACGTGTACCTGTCGGTGGTGGATCTGATCCGCACACCGGAGGACGTACGGCTGCTGACATACGAGGTCGCCCGGGAACTGGCCCGGCAGCAGGTGCGGTACGCGGAGTTGACCATCACGCCGTTCTCCTCGACCCGGCGCGGGATCGACGAGCGGGCCTTCATGGACGCGATCGAGGACGCCCGCAAGGCGGCCGAGGCGGACTTCGGGACCGTACTGCGCTGGTGCTTCGACATTCCCGGTGAGGCCGGTCTCGAGGCCGCCGAGGAGACCGTGCGGCTCGCCACCGACGAGCGGCTGCGGCCCGAGGGACTGGTGTCGTTCGGGCTCGGCGGGCCGGAGATCGGCGTGCCCCGGCCGCAGTTCAAGCCGTACTTCGACCGGGCCATCGCCGCCGGCCTGCACTCCGTGCCGCACGCCGGTGAGACCACCGGCCCCGGGACGGTCTGGGACGCCCTGAACGACCTGCGCGCCGAGCGCATCGGACACGGCACCAGTTCCGCCCAGGACCCGAAGCTGCTCGCCCATCTCGCCGAGCACGGCATCGCGCTGGAGGTCTGCCCGACCTCCAACATCGCCACCCGCGCCGTCCGCACGCTCGACGAGCACCCGATCAAGGAGTTCACCCGCGCCGGGGTCCTCGTCACGATCAACTCCGACGACCCGCCGATGTTCGGCACCGACCTCAACAACGAGTACGCGGTCGCCGCCCGCCTCCTCGACCTCGACGAACGCGGTGTCGCCGAGCTCGCGAAGAACGCCGTGACAGCCTCCTTCCTCGACCCGGCGGGCAAGACCCGCATCAACGACGAGATCGACACCTACACCTCGACGTGGCTCGCCCCGTGACCGACAGCTCTCCCTGACCGACAGCTCTCCTGACAACCAGCACAATGGGCCCATGCAGAACGTGACCGCCGTGGGCCATCGCGGCGACCCCTACCGTGTCCGCGAGAACACCACCGACTCGCTGCGTTCCGCGCTCGACCAGGGCGCGGACGCCGTCGAGTTCGACGTACGGCTGACCCGTGACGACGTCCCCGTGTTGCTGCACGACGAGACGCTGACCCGGCTGTGGGAAGTGGACCGGCCGCTGAAGTCGCTGTCGCTGGACGAGGTGCGCGGGCTCACCGGCGACGCGGTGCCGACGCTGATCGAGGCGCTCGCCGCGACCGAGGGCAGCCGGGTGATGGTCGATCTGCCCGGGCCCGCCGACCCGCGGGCCGTGCGCCGGATCGTGGACGTGATCCGCGAGTACGGGGCGGACGACCGGGCGTACTACTGCGCGGGCGCCGACGCCATGCTCGCCGTCCGCGCGGCCGACCCGGCCGCCGAGATCGCCCTGACCTGGACCTCGCTCGCGCCCCCGCGTCCCGCCGTGCTCGAAGCGGTACGGCCGCGCTGGCTCAACTACCGCTTCTCGCTGGTGGATCGGGACCTCGTCGCACGCGTCCACCGCGACGGCTACCTGCTGTCGGTCTGGACCCCCGACACCCGTCGTTCGATGCGCCGACTCCTCGACATGGGCGTCGACTCGATCACCACGAACCGAGTCGGCGTGCTGTGCGGGCTCAGGAAGCAGGCCCAGAACTGAGGTCCACCTCCTCGGCATCGGCCCGCGGCCCCGCCGACTCCCTTGGCGGGGCGATGGATTGAGCGTCCACTCCTTCCCCCACCCACAGCCGGATCAGCAGCGCGGCGGTCGCCTCCAGCAGCCCCGCGCCCTGGTCCAACTCCCCCGCCGCGAACGGCTCGCAGCCCACGTCCCGCACCAACTGCCGTACGACCGCGAGGGCTTCGGCGGCGTCCCCGCTCACGGGGACGCCGAGGGGGCGGCCGTCGAACACCGGGGGTGTCAGGCGCCAGACGTCCTCGTGGCAGAGGTTGAACGCCTTGACGACGTGGGTCTCGGGGCCCGCGGCGGTGGCGAGTCGTACGGCGGCGGGCGGGCCGCCCGCGGTGAGGAGGCGGAAGCCTTCGCCGACGGGGTTCGTGCAGTCGATCAACACGCGCCCGGTGAGCGGGAGTTGGCGGGCCACGTCGACCGCCGCCTGCCACGGCAGGGCCATCAGTACGGCGTCGGTGCCGAAGTCGGCGGCCTGGTGGAGGCTGCCGGACGCTCCGCCCCTTCGCCGTGCGAGCGCCTCCGCGCGCCCCAAGTCCCGCCCGCCGAACAGCACTTCGTGTCCGGCCTTGATCCACTGCGTACCCAGCGCGTCCGCCATGCCGCCGGTACCGAGAATTCCTATCCGCATCCGTATCCGTATCCGCATGGCACGACAGTAGGAAGCCGCTCGGGCACCATGTGGTGCGTGACGTCCGACCCCGAGTTTCTCGCCGACTGCCGGGCCCGGCTCGCCTTCGACCTGTTGGGCAACACCTGGAACTGTGTGGTGCTGTGGGCGCTGCGGCACGGTCCGCGTCGGCCCGGTGAGTTGCGGGGGCGGATCGGCGGGATCAGTCAGAAGGTGCTGACCGAGACGCTGCGGCGGCTGGAGTTCAACGGGCTGGTGGCACGGCGGTCCTACGGTGGGTCGCCGCCGCGGGTGGAGTACGAACTCACCGCGCTGGGGCGGACGTTGCTCGACCCGATCGACACGTTCGGGGCGTGGGCCTTCGAGCACGGGGACGAGGTCATGGCCGCGCAGGACGCATCCGCACAAGACGCCTCCGCACGGGACGGTCAGACGCGGGAGGCCTGAGCCACCGTCGCCGGGTCGGCCGGGGTGGTGCGGGTGACGTACTGGGGGACGGGAGTGTCGTCCTTGCCGGTGTCCCGGGTGAGGCCGTAGCGGGTCGCGCCCTGGGCGGGGCCGGTGCTGATGTCCTGCTCCACCGCGTCCCAGGTGGTGGGGAAGACGTTGAGGCCGTAGTCGGCGCCGCGTTCGTTGACGGTGAGGGTGACGCTGCCGTCCACGTAGAAGTACTCGTTCTGCCACATCTGTTGGGTGCCGGTGGGCAGGACGTCGTAGCCGGTGGTGGAGTTTCCCATGCCGGTGGCGGTGGTGTCGGTGGTGCTGACCGGGTCGTCCATACGGCGGCCGCCGCCCGAGGCGACGTGGAAGAGCTTGCCCTTCAGGGCGGTCCAACTCGGCATGACCAGCGCGCCGTTGCGGTACTGCGGCGAGATCTGCCAGCGGACGAGAACGTAACCCTGGCCGCTGAGCGTCACGTTGTCACCCCGGTGGTTCATGGTGGCGTGCGCGCCGCCGGTGCTGGTCACGCCGGACGCGGGCCGGTGCGGGAGCGCTGCGGGCGGGGAGTCGGGATTCGGGGCGCGGTCNTCTTTGACGGGGAGGGTGAACGCGAGGGAATCGGTGAGGGAGGCGTGGACCGCGAGGGCGCTGCGCTCGCGGACGGGGTGAGGAAGGTACCGGCCGTCAGCGAGGGGGTGAGGGCCTTAGGAAGCGAGTCGTCCGGGTTATGGGTCACGACATACACACCCCCGGCAGCGATCGTCGCACCGGCCGCCACGGCGACAGCAGGCTTGGTCAACACCCCGATCACCTTCCCCACCCAGCCGACGGGCGCCCCGGCCGAACCGGCGACCCCGGCGGCCCCGGCAGCCCCGGAAACTCCGGCAGCCCCCGAACCCACGGCCCCAGCGGAGCCCGCAACACCCGCTCCCCCGGCCGAACCTGCAGCACCTGCGGCCCCGGCAAATCCCGTAGCGCCCGCAGTGCCCGCAACCCCGGAAGCTCCCGCAGCACCCACGCCTCCGGCAGCATGCACCGCACCCGCAGCACCGGCCACGCCCGCCGACCCCGAAGCCG
>NZ_JAENRY010000498.1 GCF_016612545.1 Streptomyces sp. MBT65
CTTCTGGGGCTCCGCCCCAGACCCCGCTCCTCAAACGCCGGAGGGGCTGGATTCTCAGCCCGTCCGGCGTTTGAGGACGAGGCCCCTTCAGGGCCGAAGCGGGGGTCTGGGGGCGGCAGCCCCCAGCAACGCTCCCGCAGGCAAGCGCTCAGGCAGACAGCGGGAATTCGTCACCCAGCGCCCGGAACACCCCGGTGTTCAAGGCGAACGCCTTCTTGCACTCGGCCACAACCCGCTGCTTCTCCAGATCATCGACCTGAACCCCGTCCAGCAACTCCCGGTACCCCCGCTTGAACGCCGCCGGGTTCCCGACCCCCTCGAACACATAGAACCGCACCCCGTCCCCCTTCCGCGCGAAACCCCACGTCCGCTCCGCCCTGTCCCGGATGATCTGCCCACCGGAGAGATCCCCGAGGTAACGCGTGTAGTGATGGGCGATGTACCCGGCCGGCCACTCCTCCGCGCACTCCCGCACCCGGTCCGCGTAGGCGCGCGTCGCGGGCAGCGCGGTCAGCCCGGAACGCCAGTCCGCACCCCGCAGATGCTCAAGGTCCCGCTCCAGCGCCGGCAGCCGGAACAACTCCGCCTGGATGAACGCCCCGGCCACCGGATCCGCCGCCAGCCGCTCGGCTCCGGTCTCCAACGCCTCGTAGACGAACCACAGTTGCTCGGTGTACCGGGCGTACGCGTCCACGCCCAGCCGCCCGCCGAGCAGATCGCTCATGAAGGTGGAGGTCTCGGCCTCCACATGCTGTTCGTGGGACGCGGTGCGGATGACTGTCGAGAAGGAGTCCATGGGCCCTATCCTTTAAGGTAAGGCTTACCTAAGTCAACAGGTTGCCGACATCCTGTCGGTAAAAGCGTACAAGGAAAACGGCCCGCTCCCCGAGGGAACGAGCCGCCGTGATCCTTACGGGAGGGTGAGAACCTCCGCCCCCGTCTCCGTCACCACCAACGTGTGCTCGAACTGCGCCGTCCGCTTCCGGTCCTTCGTGACGACCGTCCACCCGTCGTCCCACATGTCGTACTCGTACGTCCCCAGCGTCAGCATCGGCTCGATCGTGAACGTCATCCCGGGCTGGATGACCGTCGTCGCGTGCGGGCTGTCGTAGTGCGGGACGATCAGGCCGGAGTGGAAGGACGAGTTGATGCCGTGGCCGGTGAAGTCCCGGACCACGCCGTACCCGAAGCGCTTGGCGTATGACTCGATGACCCGGCCGATGATGTTGATCTGGCGGCCGGGCCTGACCGCCTTGATCGCCCGGTCCAGGGACTCGCGCGTGCGCTCGACCAGCAGCCGGCTCTCCTCGTCGACGTCACCCACCAGGTACGTAGCGTTGTTGTCGCCGTGCACCCCGCCGATGTACGCCGTCACATCGAGGTTGATGATGTCGCCGTCGCGCAGCACCGTGGAGTCCGGAATGCCGTGGCAGATCACCTCGTTGAGCGAGGTGCACAGGGACTTGGGGAAGCCGCGGTAGCCGAGCGTGGACGGATAGGCGCCGTGGTCGCACATGTACTCGTGCGCCACCTTGTCGATCTCGTCCGTGGTCACCCCCGGCGAGATGATCTTCGCGGCCTCCGCCATCGCCCGCGCGGCGATCCGCCCGGCGATCCGCATCGCCTCGATCGTCTCGGGGGTCTGCACCTCCGGCCCGGTGTACGGGGTCGGCGCGGGCCTGCCGACGTACTCGGGGCGACGGATGTTTCCGGGCACGGGACGGGTGGGGGAGAGCTCCCCTGGTACGAGCAGCGACTGGCCAGACATACCAGCGAGTCTAACCAGCGGACATGGGGGAACATGGCCGTAGGGAAAGGAGCCCTTGATGGCCCTGTTCAAGAAGCGCACGGTCGGGAAGCCCGGCGAGTGGTACTACTGCCTCGAGCACAAGAAGGTCGAGGAGGGGCCGGAGTGCCCCGCCAAGGACCGCTTCGGGCCGTACGCCACCCGCGCGGAGGCCGAGCACGCGATGGAGACGGCCCGCGAGCGCAACCTCGAGTGGGAGACCGACCCCAAGTGGCACGACGCCACCAAGGGGAGTGCCGAGGACGACTGATCGCCGGCCTCCGATGCGGCGCCGGGAACGGCTGATCGCCGGCCTTCCCAGCGGCACCGGAAACGACTGATCAGACCTCGGCCGGAGTCGTGTCCGTGGCCGTACCCGCCGCCCGCCGCGCCTTCAGCCGTAGCGCGTGCTCGTCCGTCCTCGCGTCGTACGACATCAGCTTCGGCAGTCCCGCGGCCAGCAGCCCCACCGCGCCCACGCACATCAGCCCGCCCGCCCACACCGACGTCCGCACCCCGGCCAGCGCGGCCATGCCACCGGACCGGACCTGACCCAGCTGCGGGCCCACCGAGTAGGACAGCAGCTCGATCCCGGCGAGCCGGCCGCGCAGCTCGTCCGGGATCGTCTGGTTCCACATCACCCCGCGGAAGATGCCGCTGACCATGTCGCAGCCGCCCGCGAGGGTCAGGAACAGCAGCACCAGCCATACGTTGCCCACCGCGCCCGCGCAGGCGATCGCCGCGCCCCACAGCGCGGCGGCCAGCACCACCATCCGCCCGTGCCGGTGGATCCGCGAGGTCCAGCCGCTGGTCACGCTCACCAGCAGGGCACCCGCCGGGACCGTCGAGTACATCAGCCCCAGCGCCCACTCGGCGTGCAGATCGTCCGCGAGGAACGGCAGCACCGCCAGCGGCATCGCGAAGAACATCGCCGCGAGGTCGATCGCGTACGTACCGAGCAGCTCCTTGCGGCTCCACGCGTACCGCGCGCCCTCCGCGATCGACCGCAGCGAGGGCTTTTGCGCCTCGTGGGCGCCGGGGGAGGCGGCGATACGGAAGATCAGGACCACCGATATCGCGTACGTCAGCGTGTCCGCCGCGAACGCGTAGGGCAGCCCCGCGAACGCCACGACCACGCCCGCCACCGCCGGGCCGGTGACCCCGCCGACCGTCCAGCGCAGCGAGTTGAGCGCGGACGCGGCCGTCATGTGCTCGTGCGCCACGATCCGCGGCCACAGCGAGTCCAGCGCCGGCCGCTGGACCGAACCGAGCACCGAGGTCAGCGCCGCGATCACATACAGCGGCCATACGGCGGGCGCCGGCAGCAGCGAGTTGAACAGCAGCGCCCCGCACAGCACACCGAGCCCGACCTCGGTCCACACGATCAGCTTCCGCTTGTCCCACGCGTCGGCGAGCGCACCGCCGTAGAGCCCGAACACGATGAGGGGCACCAGTTCTACGGCGCCGATCGCGCCCACCGCGGCCGCGGAGCCGGTGAGTTCCTTGAGCTGCACCGGGACCGCGACGAACGTCAGGAAACTCCCGAAGTTCGAGACCAGCCCCGCGAGCCAGAGCCTGCGGAAGTCGGCGGAGGCGTGCCAGGGGGCGAGATCGGGGAGGAGGGCGCGGA
>NZ_JAENRY010000499.1 GCF_016612545.1 Streptomyces sp. MBT65
CCCCAACTCGCCCCGCCCGCACGCCGATTGCCCAGACGCGCGATGAGGCTGCTCCTCGCCGTCACCCTCGGCTATGTCGCCCTGTGGGCCACCGGCGCGCTGGGCATCCTCGCGTTGTCGTCCTGGGCGCGCGCGGAGACGCCGCCACCGCCGGGGACCCGTACCGTGCAGGGCATCCACCACTTCCAACCCGTCGGTACCGAGGGGCAGTTGTGGCGAGGTGCCGCGCCCTCCCCCGCCGGCTACCGGGAGTTGACCCGCCTCGGCTTCACCACGGTGGTGGATCTGCGGGCCGAGGACCTGACGACGGCGCAGCTCGCGGAACCGCGCAAGGCCGGGCTGGACGTCGTACGACTGCCCATTCGTGACGGGCAGACGCCGACTTCCGCGCAGGTGGGGCGGTTTCTGGAGGTCGTCGCGGCGGCGGCCGGGCCGGTGTTCGTGCACTGCGGTGCGGGGGTGGGCCGTACGGGGACGATGGCGGCGGCGTATCTCGTACGGACCGGAAAGGAATCGTCGGTGTCGGCGGTCCGGCGGAATCTCGCCGTCGGACCGCCGTCGATCGAGCAGATCTACTACGCGCTGACCCTCGGCCCGGGCCGGCCGGAGCAACCGCCGTTGCCGGTGGTCGCCGTCAGCCGGCTGGTGGACGCGCCACGACGCATGCTGTCGTGGTTCTGACACCGGACGAAGCGAACGCACCAGGCACGCGGGGCTGTCAGGGCTTGCGGCCCACCGCCCCGTACCCCGGAATCACCCCGTCCTCCTGCCCCGGCACCGGATCGCCCGGCTCCGGATGCCACCGGTCGACCATCGTCACGCCCGGCTCTACGAGGTCGAGGCCGGCGAAGAAGCGGGCGAAGCCGGTGCGGGAGCGGAGGGCCAGGGTGATGCCCGCCGCCGTGAGCTTCTCGACCGCCGCCGTCGACTCCTCCGGGGTGGAGTCGGCGGCGGCGTGGGTCATCATCAGGTAGCTGCCGCTGGGGAGTTGGGACAGCAGGCCGTCGACCAGCTCGTGCGCGCCGTCCTCGTCGGGGACGAAGTGCAGCAGCGCGACGAGGGACAGGGCGACGGGCCGACTGAGGTCGAGAACCTCCCGAGCGCCCTCGATGATCGTGTCCGGCTCCCGCACGTCGGCCCGCAGATACGCGGTCGCCCCTTCGGGTGTGCCGCGCAGCAGGGGCGCCGCGTGGGCCGGCACGACCGGGTCGTTGTCGCAGTAGACGACCCGGGCGTCGGGCGCGATGCCCTGCGCGACCTGGTGCAGGTTCGGCTCGGTCGGGATGCCGCTGCCGATGTCCAGGAACTGCCGTACGCCGCGCTCGGTGAGCCGGCGCGTGGCCCGGTGCATGAACGCGCGGTTGACACGTGCCATGACCGGCACCCTCGGGTCGAGGGCGAGCATCTGGCGGCCCATCTCCTGGTCGACGGGGTAGTTGTCCTTGCCGCCGAGGTACCAGTCGTACATGCGGGCGGGGTGGGGCCTGCTGGTGTCGATGTCTTCGGTGGGCCGCACGGTCATCACGTGCTCCATAAGGGTGTGCAGCAACAGGTGATCAAGTCAGTGCCAAATTAAGGAGGTTCGGGAAGTAATTAAGGATGTCGGGGAGGTTGGGAGGGTTGGGAAGGTTCGGGAGGGAGAAAGCATTCAGCACAGGTCTGGTGGAGGTCCGGTCAGGAGAGCAGGAAATCCGCCTCGCCCGCTTTCGCCCCCTCGATGAAGGCCGTCATCTCGTCGGTCGTGTAGATCAGGGCCGGCCCGTCCGGGTCGGTGGACTGACGGACGGCGATCCGGCCGTCGGCGAGCTTCATCGCCTCCAGGCAGTTGCCGCCGTTGCCGCCGCTCCACGGCTTGTGCCAGCCTTCGCTTCCCAAGTCCCGCGCGGGCATGCCGTTGTAGACGCTCATACGCGGCTTGATGCGATCCATTCACAGCTCCTTGCGGAGATCCTTGAGGATCTCCTTCGTGCGATGTGCCGTAGCGGCCTGCGCCGCCATGCGGTCCATGACCTCGAGATGGGTCGCCACCTCTTCGCGCGCGTCCAGATAGACGGCGCCGGTCAGGTACTCGCTGTAGACCATGTCCGGCAGTTCCGACATGGCAAATCGGAACAGCACGAAGGGCCCGTACGTGCCCGGGTGCGGCCCCGAGGAGAACGGGGCGACCTGCAGGGTCACGTTGGGCAGCTTCGTGGCGTCGAGCAGCTTGTCGATCTGCTCACGCATCACCTCCGGGCCGCCGACCGGGCGGCGCAGGGCGGTCTCGTCCATGACGACCCAGACGCGGGGCGCGTCGGGACGGGTCAGCAGATCCTGGCGCTGCATGCGCAGCGCCACATGGCGCTCGATGTCGTCGGGGTCGGTCTGGCCGATGGCGCCCGACTTCAGCACGCCGCGCGCGTAGTCCTCGGTCTGCATCAGCCCGGGCACGAAGTGCGGTTCGTACGACCGGATGAGCGCGGCCGCGCCCTCCAGGCTGACGTGCATCGAGAACCAGCCGGGCAGGATGTCGTGGAAGCGCTGCCACCAGCCGGGCCGGTTGGCCTCCTCGGCGAGCTGGACGAAGGCCTCGGCCTCCTCGTCGGAGACGCCGTAGGACTTCAGGAGGAGCTGGAGGTAGGGGATCTTGAGAGAGACCTCCGCCATCTCCATCCGGCGGACCGTGGCGGGCGCGACGCGCAGGACGCGGGCGGCCTCCTCGCGCTTGAGCCCCGCGCGTTCCCGCAGGTCCAGCAGGCGCCGGCCGAGGACGACCTGGCCGACCGTCGGTGCGGACCGCGGCTCGCTCACGCTCCACCTCCACGATTGAGTAATTGAGTCCCGACAGCTGAGTGAGTGCTGGGTACGGCTGGTGACGCGTACGGCTGAGTGACGAGTACTGCTGGTGACGAGTACTGCTGAGTGACGAGTTGAGTACGGACAGCGTGTGCGTCCGTACAACCCGGCAGAAGCGTTCTCACGACCCGGCGAACCGAATCCTGACAGCCCTACGGCGCCATTCGAAGACTCATTCGAAGATCGGGACAGACCTCCGGAGATCCCAACTGGCGCCGCGCGACTTTCTGTTGCGAGCAGTGTGCCACGACCGTGCAGAGCGTCATACGGCACTCTGCATTTTTCATAGTGACACTTGCCAAGTGTTCACGGCGGGGCGATAGTGGCAAGCGTGATTCCGTCCGCGCCCTTAGGAACAGACGCCGCCGCAGGCCGCCTCGGTCTCGGTGCCGCCGCGGGAGCCGTCCCTGGTGGGGCCGCTGCCGAGCGCCGGTTCCGGTTCGAGCTGGCCGCCCATCCAGGTTCCCCGGCCCAGGCAAGACGCCTGACGCGGGCCCGGCTGTCCGGCTGGTCCGTCTGCGAGGACACCTGCGACACGGCGGTTCTGATCGTCTCCGAGCTGGTCACCAACGCGATCGTGCACACCGCGAGCAGCCACATAGTCTGCGAGCTGCACGATGGCGACGACCTGGTGCGGATAGCCGTCCGTGACGAGGGCTGCGCCCCCGGTGAACCTCATCCGTCCCCGCAGCGGCCCGATGAGGAGCACGGGAGGGGACTGCTTCTCATCGACGGGCTGTGCCGGGCCTGGGGCGCTCAGGAACACGGTCCTGGCCTGATCGTCTGGGCCGACCTGCCACGGCAGGCGGACCCGGCGCAAGGCCACCACCCGGCCCCCGGCCACGACAGTTCCGTACCGCGCAACGACCTGGGGTGGGGCGCACGACCCAAGCCGGGTACGTCGGGCGGTTCGGGCGACGAGGACGAGGCGACGGCACACTTCGGGGCCTTCGAGGATCTGGGCGTATTTCCGGGGCGGGGGCATGGGGGTGCCTCCGGCAG
>NZ_JAENRY010000049.1 GCF_016612545.1 Streptomyces sp. MBT65
GGTCTGGGCCGAGTTCTGCGAACTCGTCAACAGGATCCCCACCCAGCCCGTCTGGACACCCCCGGCCACCACCCACCTGTGGAGCGTCTACGGCGAGGTGCTCGCCGCCGACCTGGCCCGCTCCACCCTCACCCCCGAGGAACACCAGCGCTACGACACGGCGGTCGACTACCTCTACGACACCGGCCCCGACGGGGTGTTCGTCCCCTCGCCCGCGCTGCGCGACTACCGCACGGCCCGCCAGGCCTGGCTCCAGGCCGACATGGACTACCACCAGGCGGAGCAGACGGCGACCGACTCGACCGACCAGGCGACCCGCGACCACTGGACGCACGTCGACGAACCGAGACTCCGCCAGGCCAGGGACGACGCGATGGACGCCTGGCAGACCGCGGGCCACAAAGCCGAGGTCGAGGACGCCCTGCGCGAGACCTCCGAACTCGCCTCGAAGGCCCCCTCCAGCATCTGGAAACGGCACCGCGACACCTTCAACCCCAACCTCCCCGACCAGTACACGACCGCCCCCAACGGCACACGTTTCGCGCCCACTTACTACTCGCCGGACGGCGCCCTGGACGACCCCTGGTCACGAGCCGTGCTCCCGCGGCAGACGCTCCGCACCCTGGCCGCCCAGGCACCCCCGGAACTCAGATCGGCGTTCGGCGACCGCGCCAGTGACGACACGGTCTTCTCCCTCGCCTTCGAGTACCGCGTGGTGTCCGTCGTCCGCCCCTGGCTGGACCCGCCGATGGAACTCTTCGGCTCCCGCGCCTGGCGCCTCTCGTCGGGCGTCGCCCCGCTGAGCGACGGCTCCACCCCACCCCACGGCCGCTGCCCGTCGTACGTCGAATCGGTGGCCCTGGCCCGCAACATCGAGCTGATCCGCCAGGCCACCGGCTACACCGAGACCCCCGGCGAGACCACCCTGCGCGGCACCTGGACCCTGGACCTCGACAACGGCATCGCGGGCGGCGACATGAACACCGCCGACCTCTGGTGGGAGTGGATGACGGAGACGACCGCCCAGTTGGTCCCCAGCTCCCTCGCCGGAATCGTCAACCTCGGCCAGGTCGACTACGACGCCTTCGACGGCCACCGCCTCTCGACCCTCACCTACGGCACCACCCCCCTCACCGGCAACCCGAACGCGAGCAACCAACTGGTCACCGGTGACGTGTTCGCCGTACGCACGACGGAGGGCCGCTTCGCCAAGGTCCTCGTCGTCCAGTACGGCTACGACCTCCAACTGCGCTGGGTGGCCTACCAGCAGGCGACCTCCGCGATGCAGAGCAGCGTCACCGCGCCGGACGACGTGTTCCTCGCGGGCTTCGTGTGCCGACAACTGCCGAAGAGCCCCGACCCGGACCCGGCCCTCTCATGGTGACCCCCGAACTCTCCGTCCACGGACTGGTGTTGCTCGGCACGGACACCGTGTACGCCGTCCACATGCCCACCTTCACCGCGCCCCACGACTTCCAGGCCGTGCTGCGGGTGGCCCTGGACACCGACACCTACCGCACGGCCCGGAAGCGCCACGGCACGTCGGCACTGTTCACGGTCAGCCCAAGAACCCTGCTGCTCAAGGACCTTGAGCCGGGCGGGTCCTTCCCCGCCGACCTGTACTTCGGCCGCTTCGGGAGGGACGGCGAGCTGCTGGGGGAGGTGCGGATCGAGATCGAGGAGCGCCTGTACGTAGGCCACCCGACCGGGCCCACCATCGAACCGACGCCCCTCCGCTACGTCCTCTTCGGCCGCGAACAGCTTTATCTGGCCCATGTGTTCACCCGCCCCCCGGACTTCGACCAGGTACTGACGGCTCAACTGGCCGGAGGCTGGGCGGTGTCGAGGGACGAGGGGGACGCGGCACGCACGGTGACGATCCCGAACCGCCCGGACGATCTGCCGGGCCGCCTGCACCCGGGCGAGCAACTGACCGCTGGGGGAGAGGAGTTGCAGGTCCTGGCCGAGGTGTACCTGGAGACGACCGACCTGGCGGGCGAGGAGGTCCGGGAAGGGGAGGTCTAACGCGTCAGCCGCAGCGACAACCCGTCGAGGACGACATCGAGGCCGTAGGCGAACTTGCTGTCGCGCAGGGCCACCGGATCGGTGACCGTGGCGGCCGACTCGGCGTAGGAACCGGCGAGATGGGCATGACCGGCCGCGGCCTGCCGCGCGGCCGGCATCAGCCGGGCGATGAACTCGCCCTCGCTGTCCCCGGACCGGGCGACCGTGGTGAGCCACGCGGCCTCGGTCGTGCTCATCCCGATCGTGTACGACAGCACGGCGTCGATCGCGCCGCTCGGCTCGGGGAACCCGACGGCCGTGAACAGCGCGGCGAGCCGCTCGGAGAAGGACATGAGGTTGGGGCCGAGATAGGCGAGCCCGGCCTGTCCGAGGACCGAGGACAGCCAGCGGTGCCGTAGCGCGGTCGTACGGAAGGAGGCGGCGGCCTCGGTGACGGCGGCGCGCCAGTCCGGTGCGCCCGCGTCCGGGACGTGGATCTCGGCGGCGACCTCGTCGACGGCCAGTTCCATCAGCTCGTCCTTGGTCGCGACATGCCGGTAGAGGGAGGTCGCGCCGGCGCCCAGACGGGCGCCGAGCTTGCGCATGCTCAGCGCCTCGATGCCGTCGGCGTCCAGCATCGCGATCGCCTCGCGGACGATCGCGTCCCGGTTGAGCGCGGGCTGATCGGCCGGGCGCCGCTCACGGGCCCACACCGAGGGGATGGGGTTCGGCTCCGGTGCGGCCTTCGTCGTCGGCTTCGTCCTGGCGGCCATCTGGCGGGCTCCTTCGTGCGGGCCGTGCGTACGTCGTTCGCATCCAGCGTACAGAGTTCAAGGATTGCGCACACTGTTCCTCCATGCGTACAGTGTGCGCATCAAAGGAACAGTGTTCGCATGAAGGGAAGCCTCATGGAAACCCGAAACCCCCGGCGCTGGTGGATCCTCGTCGTGCTGTGCCTCAGCTCGCTGGTGCTGGTGGTCGACAGCATGGCGCTGACCGTGGCGGTCCCGTCGATGACCGAGAGCATCGGGGCGAGCGCCCAGGACACCCAGTGGATCCTCGACTCCTACATCCTGGTCTTCGCCGGCCTGCTGCTGACCTCGGGCAGCCTCGGCGACCGCTTCGGCCGCCGGAAGGTGATGCTGATCGGGCTGGTGCTGTTCGGCGCGGCGTCACTGGCGGCGACGTTCTGCACGACTCCCGGCGAGGTGATCGCCGTACGGGTGGCGATGGGGGTCGGCGGCGCGCTGATCATGCCGTCGACGCTCTCGATCCTCATCACCGTCTTCGACGCGGAGGAGCGCGGCAGGGCGATGGCGGCCTGGGGTTCGGTGTCGATGCTCGCCCTGGTCGGCAGCCCGGTGCTGGGCGGCGTACTCATCGCCCACTTCTCGTGGCACTCCATCTTCTTCCTCAACGTGCCGGTCGTGGCGCTCGCGTTGGTGGCCGGGGTGACGCTGATGCCGGAGTCGAAGGGGCCGTGGCAGAAGCCGGATCCGCTGGGCGCGGTGCTGTCGGCGGTCGGTATGACCGCGCTGATCTGGTGGATCATCGAGATCCCGCAGCACGGGGCGTTCGCGGGCCGAGGGCTGGTCACCCTGGTCGTGGCGGTGGTGGGGCTGGCCGGATTCGTGATCTGGGAGAACGTGACACCGACCCCGATGGTCCCGCTGGTCCTCTTCAAGCACCGTAATTTCAGCGGGGGTTCGCTGTCCCTGACGCTGGTTCAGATAGGCAACGGGGGCCTGCTGCTGGTCCTCACGCAGTACCTGCAGTTCGTGCTCGGCTACTCACCGATCAAGGCGGGTCTGGCGTTCGTCCCCCTGGCGGTCACCGCGCTGGTGGGCAACGCGGCGGGGGCGAAGTTCATGGCGAGGTACGGCCACCGGTATCTGATCCTGGCGGGCATGCTGGTGATGGCGTCGTCCTTTGTGCTGCTCACGACGGTCACTGTCGACACCGGTTTCACGGTCCCGGCGGTGGCGCTGGGACTCCTCGGCCTGGGCGCGGGCCTCGCGATGCCGGCGGCGGTCGGCGCGCTGATGGGCACGATCCCCGAGGACAAGGCGGGCGTCGGCTCGGCCCTCAACGACACCATCCAGCAAGCGGGTACGGCGCTTGGCATCGCGATTCTCGGCTCGCTCCTGTCGAGCGGCTTCGCGGACGAGATGCCTTCCGGTACGTCCGAGCAGGCTCGCCACTCGATCGGCGGGGCGTTGGCGGCGGCGCACGGGGACGCGGGGTTGGTCCGGGCGGCCCGGGAGGCGTTCACGCACTCCATGTCAACGGCCTTCCTGGTCAGCGCGGTTGGGGTGGTGGCTGCGGGGGTGTTGGCGGCGGTGGTGATGCGGGATTCGGTGAGTGAGAGTCAGGAAGCACTGGAGGAGCGGGAGTTGGCGGCCTGAGAGGTCAGGACCCTTCGGGGCAGGACCAGTTCGAGATTCTCAGGGAGCGGAGATCGACCTCGACCTCGATCGAGTCCGGTGCGCTGTCGCTCGTCACGTGGACGCGGACGGTGTCGGCCCCGGCGCTGCGGGCGGCGCCGACGGTGAAGACGGTGGTGGCGGTCACATGCCCACATGTGGCCGCCAGGTCGTCGGATCCGCTGCCTTCGAGAACGACTTCTCGCTTCAGTGCCGTCTCCGTGAAATGCTCGGTCATCAGCTTCCACAGCTGCGACTTCGACGTCGCACCCCGTGCGGCAAGAACATCCGGCAGAACCGAATAGTAAGTCCGCAGGTTCTCCTGGGCCGCCGATGTTCTGGAGTCCTCCTCGTGGTGGGAGGGAGTTTCCGCCGATCGGTTCGCGCCCACGGAACTCCAGAAGGCGCCCGCGCCGATCGCCGTCACGGCAATCGCCGCGACGGCGACGGAACGGGTGCGGCGTTGCCGGCGTCGGACGCTTCTGCGACGCAACTCCGGTGCGGACACCGGCCGTTCGACCCGAACGCTCTCCAACTGGGCGATGCTCTCGGAGAGCCAGCCAGGACGCTCGTACTCATCTGACGCATTCGACTCATCCGACATGGTCCACCTCCTGGTCCGGCAGGGAGGAGAAATGGCGGGCGAGCGACAGGCGCCCACGGACCAGCCACACCCTGATGCTCCCGGCCGGCCAGCCCGTCTCGGCGCTTATCTGCTCGACGCTGAGGTCGCACAGGTGGTGGAGGACAACGACACTTCTGTGCTTCTGCGGAAGAGTGCGCAGTGCCTCGACGAGAGCGACACGTTCGGGGGACGGACCTTCGACAGGGCGCTGTTCGTGATGGCGCTGCATGAGCTGCACACCGCGCCGCACCCGCCGGAAACGGGACACGGCGAGCCGCCAGGCCGTGGTGCGGATCCACGCCTCCTGGGAACCGTCGCTCGTGAAGATCCCCCGTCGACCCCAGGCCCTGATGAACGCCTCCTGCACGACGTCCTGCGCCTCCGGCAGATCGCCGGTCATCGCGTAGAGCTGCCGAACGAGCCTGGGGTAGGCCAGTGCGTAGAACTCATCGAACTCCTCTTCCGCCGTGCCTCTCGCCACTCTTCCGCCATTCGTTTCCGTCCACAGAACGGCCAGGGGTCCTCTACGGGGGGAGTACGAACGGGCACCGATCCTCCGCTACAGCGACTCTCCGTGACGTGCGTCACTGCATCCGGGTGTCGCGTCCGGGCCCCCGCGCTGCGTAGTCCACCTGTCCAAGTCACCCCGACAGCAGAGGAACCCTCATGCGCCACGCAGCCCCCCGTAAGCCGACCAGGATGGGAACGACGTTCAGGACCGCCGCGGTCAGCGCTCTGGCGCTCGGCAGTCTGACGGTGGCGGCGGGATCGCAGGTCCACGCGGCCACGGCGACCTCGCACTCCACGAAGGACGACTCGGCGCGCATCCAGAAGCAGAAGGCCGAGGCGGTCGCCGCCGCGGCCGAGTCGCAGGCCCAGGCGACCTCGCCCTCCACGAAGGACGACTCGGCGCGCGCCCAGAAGCAGAAGGCCGAAGCGGTCGCCGCCGCGGCCGAAGGCCAGACGCCCCGGCCCGTGACGGACCCCGAAGCGGTGCGCACCCTCAAGATGAAGGTGATCGCGATGGCTCACGCGCCGAAGGGCTGACCGGCCGCGGGTCTCTCCGAGAAGGGTGACACTTTCACGAGAGGTGTCACCCTTTTTCGCTGTGGGTGGTGGGGGGGCTAAGGGGTCAAGTCCCTTGCGGGCAGGGAGGATTGGAAGGCTCTCCAAGTGGTGGGGTGGAGGTGGAGGGACGGGCCGGTGGGGTTCTTGGAGTCACGTACGGCGACGGTGGTGGGGATGTTGGTGGCTATCTCGACGCACTCGGCCGTCTGGTCGCTGTAGCTGGACTTCCGGTACTCGAATGCGCGCACGGCTCACAGTTCCTTGCGTAGCTTGTGGAGGAACGCGACCGACTCCCGCTCGCTGAGGGAGCGTTCGGCGATCATCTCGAACAACTCATCGTATGCGGCTGCGGATTCACCGCCCTCTACCCAGCGCTGAGCAAACGGAGCCTCTGCGTAGACGACGTCCATGGCTCCAGGAGCGGCGAACGAGAGAATGTTGAACGAGCCGTTCAGGCCTGGCTGCGTACCGGCGCTGAAGGGGTAGATCCGGAGTGTGACGCTGGGGAGATCGGCCATCTCCGCAAGGCTGTCGAGTTGGCCTCCCGCTGTTGCCGTACCGCCGGGGAAGTTGCGCAGCGTCGCTTCGTAGATCACCGCTTGCAGGGAGAGGGGTGGGGTGTCGGACAGGCGCTTTTGGCGGGCGAGCCGTGCGGCGATGAAATCCTCGTCCGGCTCAGGACCTTTGGCTACCTCGGCCTCGGCGCCCACCCTCAACGCCCGGACGTAGTGCGGTGTTTGGAGAAGCCCGGGGATGAACGCCGGTTGCCATACCTTGATCGCCGTCGCCGCACTCTCCAGGGTGATGTACTCCTGCATCACGCCGTGGATGGAGTAGTCGTCCCACCAGCCTTTGGCCTTACGGCGTTCCCGGTCGACTCTTGCCAGTTCCAGAAGCGCGCCCACCGCGCCGGGATCGTGAACGCCGTACAACTCACACAGCGCCCGGAGGTCGGGGTCGCGCATGGGGACCCAACCGCCCTCCATCTTCGCGACCTTGGTCGTGGACGCGGTGAGTGCCTTGCCCGCCTGGGTCTGGTTGAGGCCGGCCGCCGTGCGCAACTTGGTGAGTTCGCCGCCGAGTCGGCGTCCCAGGACGGTCGATGTGCTGTGGCCCTGCGTCGGCGATGTCACGTAGGTACCCCTTCAGACGTGGACGTGTGATCAGTCTGGCGCGGTGCCGCGAGGCATCGCAAACACCCTTCGGGGGAATTCCTCCGAGAGTTACTTGCGCGGGACGTCGAGCCGCCTCTACCGTCGGTCACGAACCGATCGCAGAGCGGCGCCAGTTGACCCCACGGCGTGGCTCGCCCCTGCCTGGAGGTCCGCGATATGTCCGAGCCCCCGCTCCAGCACGACCGCCTCGACTACACCCCGTTGCCCAGGAGCGTCACCCTCGCCCGCCGCCGGGCGCACCGTCTCCTCACCGAGTGGGGCCACCCCGAACTCGCCGCGGACACCGCCCTGTTGGTCTCCGAGCTGGGCGGCAACGCCGTACTGCACGGCTGTCTGCGGGACCGCCTGTTCCGCGTCGAACTCACCCTCACCGAACGCGCCGTACGCATCGCGGTGTCCGACCCGAAGGGCGAGTTACGCCCGAACCTGCGCGAGGCGACCGCGGACGACATGTTCGGCCGTGGACTGCTGATCGTCAGTCGGATCGCCGACCGTTGGGGCGTGCACGAGCTGACCGTGGGCAAGGCGGTGTGGTGCGAGCTGGACGTCGTACGGCACCACTCACACGGCCCTTTCCATGCACACCAGTTGATCCCGCTCGTCCCACGACTCGGTGACGGCGAAGCCGAGCCGTTCGTACAGGGCGATGGCCCCGGTCCGCCAGTTCCACACCGACAGCCGCACGGCGCTCGCGCCGCTTTCCGCAGCCTGCGTGAGCGCGGCACCGAGCAGGTCGGAGGCGATGCCCCGGCCCCGGTGCGCCGGGTCCGTCCAGAGCCTCTTGATCTCCGACCGCCCGTCGACGGGAGCGGTCACCACCAGACAACCCACCGCGGTGCTCCCGCTCAGGGCGACCAGCACGACATCGTCGACGAAGGCGATCCGAGGGTCCGAGATCTCCGCGCGGTAGCGCTCCGGCAGCTCGTTCACCTCGGCGACGGGCTTCCCCTTCTCCGCCTCCGTCCGTAGGTGGTAGGCGGCCAGCAACGCGTCCAGCCCGTCCTCGACGGAAAGGGTCCGGCCCGGCCGACGGTCGATGGAAACCTCGCGCTGATCAGTCATGACGTCAGTATCTGTTGTGATCTGGCATGATCTTCCATCGAACTGCCCTCCGTGGCACCGCGTTCGGCGAACTTCCGGTTGCCCGTCCGGCCGAACCGCCGTCCCTCATCGAGGAGAGGACCGGGCCCGAGGTGCCGGGTGTACGCACCGTACTGACGCCCTGAACCGCCGTGGTCAGCCGGGCAGTTGGAGAGTGAAGACCGTCTCGGTTCCGGGGGAGCTGGTGACGCTGAGGCTGCCGCCGTGGGCCTCGGTGAACCGGCGGGCGATGGAGAGGCCGAGGCCGCTGCCGCCGGTGTGCCGGTTGCGGGACTTCTCGGCGCGCCAGAACCGGTCGAAGACATGCGGCAGGTCCTCCGGGCCGATGCCGGAGCCGGTGTCGCTGACCTGGATCAGGACGGTGTTCCCGGTCCGGCGCGACCGCACGGTGACACTGCCGCCGGGGGGAGTGTGGCGTACGGCGTTGGACACCAGGTTGCCGACGGCCTGGCGCAGCCGCATGGGGTCCGCGTACAGCTCGGTGTCACCGTCGGTGCGGACGTCCAGGGTGATGCGCGCGCTTTGGGCCTGGCCGCCGTGGGCGGTGGCGACGTGGTGCAGGAGGTCGCCCGCGTCCAGGAGTTCACGGTGCAGCTGGAGCGTGCCGGCCTCGGCCGCCGCCAGGTCCCGGAGGTCGTCGATGATGTGCTGGAGCAGCAGGGTCTCCTCCAGCAGCACCGAGGTCACGTCGTCGTCCGGGGTGAGCACACCGTCCTGGGTGGCTTCCAGCCAGCTGCGGATGGTGCTGAGCGGTGTCCGCAGTTCGTGGGCTATGTCGCTGACCATGGCCTTGCGCTGCGCTTCGGTGCGTTCCCGGTGCTCGGAGAGGTCGTTGAAGGCGGCGGTGAGACGGCCGATCTCGTCGCCGGTGGTCACCGGGACGCGGAGCTGCGGGCGGCCCGGGTTCCGTACGGCGCTGGTGAGCGCGCGCAGCGGTCTGACCAGGCGGACGCCTATCACCACGGTCACGGTCATGGTGAGCACGAGGACGAGGGCGACGACCCCGATGATGCGGATGGTGTTGGCCTGCGACAGGTCGAAGCCCGGAACCGCCGATCCGGCCGGTTCACTGACGAACAGCTGTGCAGCCGGGGCGACGTAGGCGGCGAGCTGTTCCCGGCGGCTGGAGTTGACACAGTTCCGCGCGGCCGGGGTGTCGGCGTCGCCCGGCTTGGGGGAGAGCGTGAGGTCGAGTACCACGGCGGGCCGGCTCTGATGTGCCAGGCAGGTCCTGATCAGCTTGTTGAGGCTGTCGAGAGCCTTCAGCTCGCCCGGTGTCGCGAGTGCGAGCTGGAGGATGGATTCGCACTTGACCAGGGCGTAGGCCTCCTTGGCGCCGTCGTCGGTCTCTACGCTGGGGTGACCGCTGAGCGAGACGGAGACCTTGGCGGGGAAGCCGTACTTGCGGACACAGTCCCTGAGCGTGTTCGCGTTCCTGAGGAGATCCTGGCGCTGTGCGGCGGAAAGCCGGAACGGGCCGAGGACACGGGGGTCGATACGGTCGGCGCCTGCGTCGGGGAACAGCGCGGGGTCGACCTGGAGCGGGTCGATGACCGCGAACGCATGGTCGGGCAGCGGCGATGTGCCGGGCGCGGAGTCCGCGATCGTCCGGCGGCCGTGGTCCTGGGCGGTGAGGGCGATACGCCGGTTGGTCCGGTCGGCGAGGTGACGGATCGTCCCGGCGACTCCGTCCCAACTCGGGTGGACGGCGGCGTAGTCGGTGAGCACCTTGTAGATGTCCGTGTCGTCGGAGAGGACCTGCCCCTGCTCCTGGCGGATCGCGCTGGTGGTGGTCCGTACCGCGAGCCAGGCGGTGGCGGTGATCGCGCAGAGGGCGATGAGGAGCGAGGAAGCCAGCAGCCTGACCAGCAGACTCCTGCGCAGCGGCACCCTGGTCTCGGGGGTCTCGGCGTGCACCGCGGGCTCAGTGCGCACGGTGGCCCTCGGGGCCGTCAGCCATCTTGTAGCCGACCCCGAAGACGGTCAGCAGGAGGACCGGCTGCTTCGGGTCGGCTTCGAGCTTCTTGCGCAGGTTCAGGATGTGCACGTCGATGGAGCGTTCGGTGATGAAGCGGTCGGACCCGCGGGTCCGGGTCAGCAACTGCCGCCGGGTGAAGACCCGTTCGGGCTCGGCGGCCATGACCGCCAGGACCTCGAACTCCCCGGGGGTGCATTCCACCTGCCGCCCGCCGAGGTGGACGGTGTGCCGGACCGGATCCACCGAGAGGGCGCCGGCCCGCAGGACCGGGTCGGTCGGCCGGCGGTCGTCCGGGACGGCGGCGGCGGTGCGTCGGCTGCGCCTCAGCAGGGTGCGGATACGGGCCATCAGCTCGCGGGGGCTGTAGGGCTTGGTCATGTAGTCGTCGGCGCCGAGGTCGAGGCCGAGCAGCAGGTCCTCCTCGGTGGCGCGGGCGGTCAGCATCAGCACCGGGAGGCCGGACGACTCCCCGCGCAGAACGCGGCAGACGTCCAGGCCGTCGACCACCGGCATCATCACGTCGAGGACGAGCAGATCGGGCCGTCGGCGGCGGGCCTCGTCGATCGCGGCACGTCCGTCGTGCACCACAAGGGCGGTGTGGCCCTCGCGTTCCAGATAGCGCCGGATCACCGTGGCCTGTCTGACGTCGTCCTCGGCCACCAGGACATGTGCGCACATGCTGCCGACCATAGGGCGGGGCGCTGCGATGCAGACAGGTTTTTGATGGCAGCCTGACAGGACCCTCATATCGCTCGGCCATGGTGGCCGCCATGCCGAACATCAATGACCGGCCAGGCGTTGGTGCTGTGGCCGCAGAGGTGTCCCGGGTCCGTCCGGTAGCCGGTTCGTCCTCCATCGCCGCCGGACGGCGCGGCCGAAGGCCGCGCAACCCCGCGAACCGATGCGGCCACAGCACCGGGTCCCGATCCGTCGCGTTGGCCGCCCTCGGGGTGGTGGCGATGTCCGCGCTCACCGCGTGCGGTGGCGGATCCTCCGGTGCGGGCAAGGCCGGTGACACCGACGTGGCCTCGATCTCCCGCCCGGCCGCGAGCGCCGGATCGGCCGGGCCGAGCGCCGACCCCGACTCCGGCCGCCCCCAACTGCGCCTGGACGGCAGCGAGGAGGAACACCGGAAGCTCAACAACGCCTGGGTGTCCTGCCTTCGGGACCACGGAGTGAAGACGTACACGAAAGGCTCGGCGGGCGCCGAATGGATCTTCCCGGGCGTGAACGCTTCGGACTTTCCCGCAGCGGCGAAGGTCTGCGCCTCGAAGCAACCGCTTCAGCCTGTGGAGACGGACCCGAAGAAGAACCCGCACTACGCGGATGACTTCCGCGAATGGATCAGGTGCATGAACTCCAAGGGGCTCAAGGTTGTCGGGCTGCCCGACAACGCGGGCTGGAACTACGCCTCCACCGACCAGCCGGCCAATTCGGATGAGATCGAGAGCAGTTGCCGGCTGGAGGCCTTCAGTGCGAAGAAGTGAGCACGCTCAGGCCGACGAGCCGCCCGGCGGCGCGGCGCCGGGGAAAGCGCGGAAACGGGTCGTCATCGCGATGGCCGCACTGCTCACGGCAGGCGTGGTGGGGGCCAGCCTGGCCGGGGTGAGGAGTGGTGGGAAGCCGTCGGGCGCCGCGGCGAGCGATGCGCCCCGGGTGAACACCGTCACGGTGGTCAGGACCGACCTGTCCAGCACCCTTTCGCTGAACGGAACCCTGGGCTACGGCAGGACCGTATCGGTGAAGGGCGGCAAGGACGGCGTGATCACCCAGCTGCCGGCGGTGGGGACCAAGGTGTCCAGGGGCAGGTCCCTGTACCGGCTGGACGATCGTCCGGTGCCGGTGTTCTACGGGACCACACCGCTGTTCCGCCCCCTGGACACCAGAGGTCTCATGGGCAGGGACGTCAAGGTGGTCGCGGACAACCTCAGGGCGCTCGGCTACGACATCGGCGCCCAGCCGGCGTCGGGCAGTTGGGTCATGCAGCGGCCGGAGCCGACCGGCGCCGAGAGTGCCTCGCCGTCCGAGTCGCCCGCGCCGTCCGCGCCGCCGGTACCGTCCCCGTCGCCGTCCTACGTCCGGGTCAAGCCCGGCGAGGGGGTGCTCACCGCCTCCCTGATCGCGGCGGTCGGGCGGTGGCAGACCCAGGTCGGTATGCCCTCCACCGGGGTCCTCGGCGCCGGCGACGTGGCGGTGCTGCCGGGCGAGGTACGGGTCGGTGCCGTACAGGCGCAGCCCGGCGACCCGGCCACCGGAACGCTGATGTCGGTCACCGGCACCGCCAAGTCGGTGTCGGTGCCGGTGGATGCGACCGATGTCGACTCGATCCAGCAGGGCGACAAGGCGACCGTGACGCTGCCCGACAACTCCGAGGCCCATGGCACCGTCTCCGCCATCAGCACGGATGCCCAGGCCTCCGACCAGGCAGGCGGTGACTCCGGCGGCACACCGCAGCTGGTGGTGACCGTCTCGCTGGACGGCACGGCGGCGCTGAGCCGCCTCAACTCCGCACCCGTACAAGTGCAGTTCACCGGGCAGACCAAGAAGGGCGTACTGGCCGTGCCGGTCGGCGCGCTGCTCGCGCTGAGCGGCGGCGGTTACGCGCTCCAGCTCCCCGGCGGCCGTCTGCTGGCCGTCGAGACGGGGATGTTCGCCAAGGGACTGGTGGAAGTGAGCGGCACCGGCATCACCGCGGGCACCAAGGTGGCCACGGCCTCATGACCGACCGCACACGTCCCGTACTCACCGTCCGCAACGCGAGCATGGCGTATCCCGGCGGGGTCAACGCGCTGGACGATGTCTCACTGGCCATCGAGACCGGTGAACTGCTGGCCATCGTCGGACCTTCCGGGTCCGGCAAGTCCACTCTGCTGAACATCATGGGCACCCTGGACCGGCCGACGAGCGGCACCGTGGAGATCGGCGGCCGGGACGTCTCCTCGCTCTCCGACCGGCGGCTCTCCGCGCTGCGTGGCCGCTGGCTCGGCTTCGTCTTCCAGCAGTTCCATCTCACCGAGGGGCTGACCGCGGCCGAGAACGTCGCCACCGGTCTGCTCTACGCGGGTGTGCCGCGCGGCCGGCGCCGTCCGCTGGCGCTGGAGGCGCTGGCCCGGGTCGGCCTGGGCCAGCGGGCCGGACACCTCTCGCACCAGCTGTCCGGCGGTGAACGCCAGCGCGTCGCCATCGCCCGGGCCCTGGTCAACAACCCCGCGCTGGTGCTCGCCGACGAGCCCACCGGCGCGCTGGACACCGCCAACGGACGGGCCGTCCTCGAACTGCTGACCGAGCTGAACGACGAGGGCACCACCATCGCGATCATCACCCACGACCGG
Source organism: Streptomyces sp. MBT65 (assembly GCF_016612545.1). Lineage (GTDB taxonomy): Bacteria > Actinomycetota > Actinomycetes > Streptomycetales > Streptomycetaceae > Streptomyces. The sequence continues at coordinate 13,707 of NZ_JAENRY010000049.1, forward strand.
GACATCGCCGAGCGGCTGCCCCGCCGGGTGGAGATCCTCGACGGGCGCCTCGTCGCCGACACGTATGAGGGGTCATGAACACCACCGTCACCGAGGCGAACAGCAGGCCGGTACGGCTGGCCCCGCTGGATCTTCTGGGGCTGGGTCTGCTCGGCATCCGTACCCGGAAGATGCGGGCCGCGCTGTCGGCCCTCGGCATCTCGATCGGCATCGCCACCATGATCGTCGTCACCGGGATCCCGGCCTCCAGCCAGAAGGCGCTGCTGAACGAGCTCTCGGCGATGGGCACCAACATGCTCCAGGCGCAGCCGGTCCCCAATCCGAACTCACCGGTGCTGCTCCCGCCGGAATCGGTGGACATGGTCCGCCGTATCGGTCCGGTCACCATGGCCAGTGCCGTCGCCAACACCCATGCCACCGTGCACCGTTCGGACCGTGTCGACCCCAGCGACTACGCCGGACTCACCATCCTGGCCAGCAAGGTCGACCTGCTCCCGGCCATCAACGCCGAGGTGCGGTCGGGCCGCTTCCTCAACGCCGCCACCGAGAGGTTCCCCACCGCGGTGCTCGGTTCGGTCGCCGCCGCCCGGCTCGGCTTCGCGAAGCTGAACGACCGGGGACCCGCCCCGCAGATCTACATCAACGACCGTTGGTTCACGGTCATCGGCATCCTTGCCCGGACCCCGCTCTCCCCCGACATCGACCGCTCGGTACTCGTCGGATGGGACGCCGCCCGCACCCAGTTGAAGTTCGACGGACACCCCACGGTGATCTACATCAAGGCCAGGGAATCCGCCATGGAGGCGGTCCCGGGCGTGCTGCCCGCCACGGTCTACCCGGAACTGCCCGGCATGGTCCAGATCAGCCGCCCGTCCGACGCGCTGGCCGCGAAGCGCGCCACCCAGACGACCTTCTCCGCCCTCTTCCTGGGACTCGCCGGAGTCGCGCTGCTGGTCGGCGGTATCGGAGTGGCCAACACCATGGTCATCTCGGTCCTCGAACGCCGCCGTGAGATCGGCCTGCGCCGCGCGCTGGGCGCCAACCGGGGCCAGATCCGCGGTCAGTTCCTCACGGAGTCCGTCGTACTGTCCGCGCTCGGCGGCGTGGCCGGTACGGTCCTCGGCGTCCTGGCCACCGTCGGCTACGCCACCTACCAGCACTGGCCGCCGGTCGTCCCGCTCACCTCGGTGGCGGAAGGGTTCGGTGGCGCCGTACTCGTCGGCATGATCGCCGGTGTCTACCCGTCCATCAGGGCCGCCCGCCTCACCCCCACCGAGGCCCTCGCGTCAGCATGAACGACATGAACGACATGAACGACATGAACGACATGAACGACATGAACGAAGGGCGTTGGGCCGTTGGACGGCCCAACGCCCTTGCGTACACGCCTACTTCTTCTGGAAGGCCTTCACCTGGCAGGCGGTTTCGATCTCATTGAAGTGCGGAGGATTCGGCTGGCTCTGGTCGAACGAGTAATCGGAGCCGCCGACCATGGTGGCCCTGACGCCGTGGGCGTTCAGGCACTTCACCATGACCCGCAGGTCGTCGGAGTAGTCCGGATTCTTGGCCGGGTCCAGCTCCGGCGGCGTAATCGGCTGCTTCGACGCACAAGCCTTCGCTCCGGCCTTCTCGGCCGAGGTGCTCGGCGCCCCCTTCAGCGGGCCGCCCTTCGCCCTCAAGCAGGCGTACCAGCTGTCCCACATCCGGTTGGTCTCCTCGGTGGAGCTGTCCAGCCGGATGACGGGGCGGCCGGCGTCGGGGTCCGTTGTCCGCGTCGGTGTCCCGACTGCCTTGCTCGGGCTCGCGATCGAGGCGACATCGCTGTCGCCGGCACTGCTTCTGTCACTCCCGCTGCCCGAGCCGCCGCCACCGCACGCGGTGAGGACGACAAGGCCCGTTGCGCCGATGGCGGTGAACAGGGCTGCCCGCGCGGAGCGGCCCGGAACCGGCCGGCTGCGATGAGAGGGGTTCGTCATGGCGGCCACTGTGGCCAAGCGATATGAGGATCCTGTCAGATTGTTGACAAGGGCCTGTCTGAAACCGGCCGGGCAGACCCAGCCCCAGAAGATCCAGCGTAGCCAGGGCGACCGATAATCTGACGCCTGACGACGGGTCAACGAAAGCTACGGAGGGGCTCTATGGGGTCAGGCGCCGGATTCATAGTCGTCCCGCTGTTCTTCGGCAGCGGGGAATTCCCCTCGCATCTCTGTGTCGAAGAATTCTTCGAAGTGGCCGTCTTCACCTCCATTGTTCGAGCGATCGCCGAAACCGCAGGCCTGCTGGAGCGACCACGCAACGCGTGGCGGAAGCGGCACACGGCACCGGTGCGTCAAGGTGCGTTCACCGTATTGCGGAGCCGCGCGAACGACGTGTCCAGTCCGTTCTTCAGCAGCCGGGCCACCGGGCGCTCCACCAGACGATGGACCAGCCAACTCAGCACCAGGAAACCGGAGATCACCGAGACCACCAGGAGCCGGGGGTCCATGGTGTCGCGGTAGTGGGCGATGACGGTCGTACCGGCCAGGTAGTGCATCAGGTAGAAGGGGTACGTCATCGCGCCGGCCGTGGTGAGCCACTTCCAGCGGACACCGTCGGTCGCGCCGAGCGCGATCGCGGCCATGACCAGCAGGAACACGGTGAAGAGCACGATGCTGGCACGCCAACTGGAGACCCGCTCGACAGTGTCGATCCGGTGCCCGAGTTCCAACTGGCCCATCAGCCAGGCCAGTCCGAGGATTCCCCAGAGCAACAGGTCCTGCCCGAACCGGTACATGAGGTAAAGCGCGAGGCCGGCGATGAAGTACCAGGCGCCTTCCGGGTTGACGACCAGCGTCAGGGGACGAAACCGCGCGGCCGGGGTGATCATCGCGGCGGCGCCCCAGAAACAGCAGAAGAGGACGACCTTGCGGTAGGTGAGGCCGGTGATGACGACCGCCATGAAGAGGAGGTAGAAACGCAGCTCCGACCAGAGGGTCCAGTACACCCCGTCGACGTTCGAGACCCCCGAACCGGACTGCAGCATCGTGAAGTTGAGCAGGATCTCGCGCACCTTCTGCCGGTCCCACACGCCGGGCAGGGTCACCAGGACGCCCGTGGTGAAGACGATGGAGAACCAGTACGCCGGGTAGAGCCGGATCACCCGCGAGGTGAAGAACTGCCGCGGGGTGCGGCCCCAGCAGGACATGCAGATCACGAAGCCGCTGATCACGAAGAACATCTCGACGCCGATCCAGCCATAGGCCGAGAACCGGAACACCGTGGGCATGATGTCCGACACCGGCCGGTCCCAGATCAGGTTGTCCGGCTGGTTGACCCGCCAGGTACCGGCGTAGTGGTGCGCGGCCACGAACAGGGCGGCGAGCAGCCGCATTCCGTCGATGGCGTACAACCGCCGCTGAGTGGCCGGTCGTTGAGCAGACGGTCGTTGCTGTAAAACGAGGGAGGCATGTCTTGGTGCTCTTCGTTTTCCGGATGGAATGAGCGCCCGCTCCGTCACCCCGGCATGCGTAGACATGGCAGTCCATATCAGCTCTGGGGCTCGGGAGCAGGCACTCCTGACCCACGCGAAATCGGAAGTCTCACGGTTCAGAGGGGGAGACCCGCGTGGTGTGCCGATGGTTGTAGCCGGATTCCGCGGAATCCCCGGCTTTACCCCACGGCGACCGCACTCCATGCGGCGGCCACCGCGTTGTATTCCGAACTTCCGTTCCCGTACAGGTCCTTGGCCGCGTTGAGCGTCGCCGTCCGGGCCCCCGCGTAGTTCGTCGAGGACGTCATGTAGACCGTCAACGCCCGGTACCAGATGGCCCCGAGCTTGTCCCGGCCGATGCCGCTCACCGAAGAGCTGTTGCATGTGGGCGAGTTGTAGCTGACGCCGTTGATGCTCTTCGCGCCGCTGCCCTCCGCGAGCAGATACGCGAAGTGGTTGGCGACCCCCGACGAATAGTGCACGTCGAGATTCCCCACCGACGAACTCCAGCAGTCCGCCGAGTTCCCGTCCTTCGACGGCTGGTCCATGAACCGCAGCGCCGGCTTGCCGAACCCGGCGCGGACGATCTTCTCGCCGATCAAGTAGTCCCCGAGATCGGAGGAGTTGTTGGCGTACCACTCCACCAGCGTGCCCAGGATGTCGGAGGTCGCCTCGTTGAGACCGCCGGACTCGCCCGAGTACGTCAGCGCCGCCGTCTTGGACGTCACGCCGTGCGTCATCTCGTGCCCGGCGACATCCAGCGCCACCAGCGGACCGAGCTGCGTCCCGTCACCGTCGCCGTACGTCATGCAGAAGCAACTGTCGTCCCAGAACGCGTTGTTGTAGGCGTTGCCGTAGTGGACGCGGTTGTACGAGCCCTTGCCGTCGCCCGCGATGCCGTTGCGGCCGTGCACGTTCTTGTAGTAGTCCCAGGTCTCGTTCGTGCCGTACTGCGCGTCCACCGCCGCCGACGAACGGTCCGAAGTCGCCCCCGTACCCCAGTGGTTGTCGGAGTCCGTGAACACCGTGGACGGGGCGCGGACGATGCAGATGCCGAAGATGCACAGGTCGGTCTTGTTCGCCGCGTCACCGGTGTAAGTCCCGCCGCGCGTCGCGTCCTTGAGCTGATACGACGATCCCGACAGCGTCGTCTCCAACGGCACCGTCCCGCCGTACAGCGACTGCCCGTCCCCGGTCGCCGTCTCGACGCTGTCCCAGGCGTCGATCTGGGCGCCGGTGCGGGCGTCGGTCAGCACCGTGCGGGCGACCGGGTTGCCGAGCGAGTCCTTGGCGACCACGTTCGTCCGCCAGGCGAGCCTCGGGGCGCCGTGCAGGGCGTCAACTACCAGCTGGGGCTTGGCGGTCACGCTCTTCAGTGCCTCGCCGAGATGCGCCGCCCGCAGCGCGTTCACCGCCAGGTCCGCCGCCTTCGGGGCGGCCACCTTCGGCGTCACGGTCGCCAGGGATATGGAGGTCCGACTCGCGCGGTCGGCGCTCCGGTAGCTGCCGTTCGGGGCCAGGTGGACCACGAAGTCGCCGCCCAGGATGGGAAGTTGACGGTAGGTCCGGTCGTAGCGGACGTGCTGGGTGCCGTCCCGGTCGACGATCACGTCACGGACGGACGTGTCCTCCGCGGCGGTGAGGCCGAGGTTCGCGGCATGGGCGACCAGCGCCGACGCGGCGTTCGCGATCGCGGTGCTCCGGGTCGGACGGTCGACCGCCTGGGCGGTGGGGGCGAGAGTGGCGGCCAGCAGGGTCGCGGCGCCGGCCGCGATACCGGCCGTGGCGAGACGGGAACCTCGGAAGTGCCGTGTCCGGCTCATGGGTCTCCTCAAGAACGCAAGTGGGGGGCGTGGGGGCTGCGTTGATGTTGAATGAGATTTAAAGGGCCATGACATGTCATGTCCATAGCGCATGCACAGGCTTCTCGTATGCACAGACTTCCGGGCCCGAGGAGACCGATGACGACACCCCCGAGCCAGTTCCCCTTCTTCGTCTACGGCACCCTCCGCCCGGGCGAGCCCAACCACGACCAGTACCTCCGCGGCCGTACGGACTCCGAAGAACGGGCCCGGCTCCACGGCGCAGCCCTCTATGAAGGCCCCGGCTACCCGTACGCCGTAGAGGCCCCCGGGTCCGTCGTCCGCGGCGAACTCGTCACAGCGCACCCCGAGGCCTACCCCCGACTCCTCAGGGAACTGGACCGACTTGAGGACTACGCTCCCGGCGACCCGCGCAACCTCTACGAGCGTGTCGAACGCGAGGTCACCCGCGAGGCCGACGGCACGGCCGTCCGCGCCTGGGTGTACTTCGCGGCCCCCGCCGTCACCGCCGCCCTCCGCGCCCACGGCAGGCTGATCGAGAGCGGCGACTGGCTGGGCCGCCGCTGAACGGGCCTCAGTTGCCGCCGGAGGCCAGCGCCCGGGCGACCCCCGTCTCCTTCGGCCCGAGGAAGTGCGGATCGGGATGGAACAGCAGGTCCAGCGCCGCCTTGCCCGCCGCGAGCACCTCGCGCGTGCCGCCGTAGTACCAGGTCACGTTGTGCGCTTCGTCGACCCCGACGCCGTACGAGTCGACCCCCGCCGCGTCGCACAGCGCGACCGCCCGCCGGATGTGGAAGTTCTGGCTGATGAGGACGGCCTTGTCGACGCCGAAGATCTTCTTGGCGCGGACGCAGGAGTCCCAGGTGTCGAAGCCGGCGTAATCGGTCACCACGCGCGCGCGTGGCACCCCGTGCTTCGCCAGGTAGACGCGCATCGCGTCCGGCTCGTCGTAGTCCTTGCGGCTGTTGTCGCCGGTCACCAGGACGACCTTCACCCGGCCCTCCCGGTACAGCGTCGCCGCCGCGTCCAGCCGGTGCGCGAGATACGGCGACGGCTCGCCGTCCCACAGCCCGGCACCGAAGACCACGGCGACCTCCGTGCGCGGCGCGTCCCGCACGGACCCGAGCCGGTCGGCCGTCACCACCCACAGCCAGGTCGCCGGCAGCAGCGCGAGGACACACCCGGCGGCCACCCCCTGCACGAGCTGCCGCCACCCGGCACGCGTGCGTGGCAGCCGAGGTCTGTGGAGTCTCAGGCGACGCATGAAAAGGGCCCCTCCCCGTTCGGGTTCGACAGTCACAGACGCGCCGTAACCCCGTCCGGTTCGCCGACCGCAGTGTGACCGGCTTCACTGTGAACCCGGAAGCCGCAGGTCACGTGACCTCACACAGCCCCCGCGCCCCACCGTGAACCCCCGGAAAAGACCTGTCATTCCCGTGCAACGGGGCGGCAACCTCCCACCGCCACCATCAGTCCATGACGGCGTCGCATCATCCCCACGACGACTCCACGACCCTCGACAGTACGGCGCATCTCATGAACCGGATCAGCAGCCAACTCGCCGACCAGCTCAGCCTCGTCTCCCTGGACGGCAGCCGGCGCCCCGGCCCGCCCGCGCTCGTCCTGGTGGCCCACGGCAGCCGGGACCCGCGCGCCCTGAGCACCGTACGAGCCCTCATGGAACGCGTCCGCGAACTCCGCCCCGGCCTCCCCGTCCACCTGGGCCACATCGAACTCAACGAACCCAGCCTCCCGGACACCCTCACGGCCCTCGGCACCACGGACGCCGTCCTGGTCCCCCTCCTCCTGGCCCGCGGCTACCACGTGAAGCGCGACATCCCCGAACTGGCGGCCGACACACCGGCACGCACGCGCGTGGCACCCCCTTTGGGCCCGCACCCCCTCCTGGTGGAGACGTTGTACGACCGCCTGGTGGAAGCGGGTTGGCGCACGCGGACGGACGACCGGACCCGTCGGGGCAGCGCCGTGGTCCTGGCCGCGGCGGGCTCCCGCGACCCGGACTCCAAGGTCGACACCAACCACACCGCCCAACTCCTGGCCGACCGCCTGGGAGTACCGGTGATCCCCGCGTACGCCTCGGCGGCGACCCCCACGGTCCAGGCAGCGGTCCGCGCGCTGGCCGCCCGAGGCCGCCACAGGGTGGCGGTGGCGTCCTGCTTCACGGCCCCGGGCCGCTTTGCCACGCAGTGCGCGGAGCAGGCTCCTTGGATCGCATCGGCCCCTCTGGGTGCGCATCCCGCGATGGCCCGCCTGGTCCTGCACCGCTACGACCAGGCGTTGGCGACGACGGAGGTCACGGCCCCGGAGCTGGCGACGGCCTGAAGACGACGAAGGGGCCGATCCCCCAGCGGCCGACCCCCCAAGGGCGGCCCCCGGCGGACGCCCACGTGCCCCGCAACTCCTGAATTGTCACTGCCTGCGCTTACTGTCGAGACATGTCCTACGACGCGCACGCAACCGAACGCTGGGCCCCCGAACCCGACAAACGCCCCGGCCGCACCGCCTTTCAGCGTGACCGCGCGCGCGTACTGCACTCCGCCGCGCTCAGAAGGCTCGCCGGCAAGACCCAGGTGGTCACCCCGGGAACGCGCAGCCAGGCCTGGGACGCCAGCCCCCGCACCCGCCTCACCCACTCCCTGGAGTGCGCCCAGGTGGGCCGGGAGCTGGGCGCGGCCCTGGGCTGCGACCCCGACCTCGTGGAAGCCGCCTGTCTCTCGCACGACCTCGGTCACCCTCCCTTCGGCCACAACGGCGAACAGGCGCTGAACGACTTCGCCGACGACTGCGGCGGCTTCGAGGGCAACGCCCAGTCCCTCAGACTCCTCACCCGCATCGAGCCCAAACGCTTCACCGCCACGGGCTCCGTCGGCCTCAACCTCACCCGGGCCACCCTCGACGCCGCCACCAAGTACCCCTGGCCGCGCGGAGCGCACCCCACCGACCCCAAGTCCCCCAAGTTCGGTGTCTACGACGACGACAGACCCGTCTTCGACTGGGTCCGCAAGGACGCCCCCGGCACGCGCACGTGCTTCGAGGCCCAGGTCATGGACTGGTCGGACGACGTGGCGTACTCCGTGCACGACGTCGAGGACGGCCTGCACGCGGGCCACATCGACCCCAACTACCTGCACGCGGAACCGGAACGCCAGGAGATCTTCAAGGTGGCCATCGGCCGCTACGTCCCCGCGGACACGGCCCCCGACGAACTCGCCGAGGCGCTGGACCGGCTCCAGAACCAACCGTGGTGGCCGCACGGCTACGACGGCTCGGCGGTCGCCCAGGCCCGCCTCAAGGACGCCACCAGCCAGCTCATCGGCCGCTTCTGCCTGGCCGCCGAGGCCGCCACGCGCACGGCGTACGGCACCGGCCGCCTCACCCGCTACGACGCCGAACTCGTCGTACCGCACGAGGCACGGCTGGAATGCGCGGTCCTCAAGGCGGTCGCCGACCGGTACGTGATGCAGCGCGCCGAGCAGGAACTGATCCGCGCCAACGAGCGGATCGTGGTCGCGGAGTTGGCGCAGGTGCTGACGACCCGCGCCCCCGACGGCCTGGAGCCGCAGTTCCGCGCCCAGTTCGACGACGCGCCCGACGACCGCGCGCGCAAGCGCGTGATCGTCGATCAGATCGCCTCGCTGACGGACGCGTCGGCGCGGTCTCTTCACGCGCATCTCACATCGCTGGGGCACAGTGACGCGAAACAAGCCCGAATGTGACCCTCCGTGGCCTGATCGGGCCACACCCCCTTCCCGCATCACACTGCGTGCGGGAGGCTCGCCTATGGCGGCACCGTTACGAGGAGGCATCAAGTGGTCGACGCGGATCAGACATTCGTCATCGTCGGAGGAGGCCTGGCCGGCGCCAAGGCGGCCGAGACGCTCCGAGCGGAGGGCTTCACCGGCCGCGTGATACTGATCTGCGACGAACGCGACCACCCGTACGAGCGCCCGCCGCTGTCCAAGGGCTACCTCCTCGGTAAAGAGGAGCGCGACACCGTCTTCGTCCACGAACCCGCCTGGTACGCGCGCAACGACATCGAACTGCACCTGGGCCAGACCGTCGACGCCATCGACCGCAGCGCCAAGACGGTCCGCTTCGGGGACGACGGAACGCTCGTCCGCTACGACAAGTTGCTCATCGTCACCGGCTCCGAGCCCCGCCGGCTCGACATCCCCGGCACCGACCTCGCGGGCGTCCACCACCTGCGCCGCCTCTCGCACGCCGAGCGCCTGAAGCACGTCCTCGCCTCCCTGGGCCGGGACAACGGCCATCTGGTGATCGCCGGCGGCGGCTGGATCGGCCTGGAGGTCGCGGCGGCGGCCCGTGAGTACGGCGCCGAGGTCACCGTCGTGGAACCCTCGCAGACCCCGCTGCACGGCGTCCTCGGCCCCGAACTCGGCCAGCTCTTCGCCGACCTGCACGCCGAGCACGGCGTCCGCTTCCACTTCGGCGCGAAGCTCACCGAGATCGTCGGCCAGGACGGCATGGTGCTGGCCGCCCGCACCGACGACGGCGAGGAGCACCCCGCGCACGACGTCCTCGCGGCCATCGGCGCGGCCCCCCGCACCGCGCTCGCCGAGGCGGCCGGACTGGAACTCGCCGACCGCGCGCACGGCGGCGGCATCGCGGTCGACGCCCAGCTGCGCACCTCCGACCCCGACATCTACGCGGCCGGTGACGTGGCCGCCTTCCACCACGCCCTCTTCGACACCCGGCTGCGCGTGGAGCACTGGGCCAACGCCCTCAACGGCGGCCCGGCGGCGGCCCGCGCGATGCTCGGCAAGGACGTCACCTACGACCGCGTGCCCTATTTCTTCTCCGACCAGTACGACTTGGGTATGGAGTACTCCGGCTGGGCGCCCCCGGGCTCCTACGACGAAGTGGTGATCCGGGGAGACGCGGGCAAGCGGGAGTTCATCGCCTTCTGGCTGAAGGAGGGACGGGTGCTGGCCGGGATGAATGTGAATGTGTGGGACGTCACAGAGCCCATCCAGCAGCTCATCCGCTCCCGTACCCGCGTGGACACCGAGGCCCTCGCGGACCCACACGTTCCACTGGACAGCCTGGTCGTCTAGAGCTCCTGCTCGTCACTGGTGTCAGTCCGGCCCCGTAGAATTCACGCGTGGCAGGACGGATCAACGACGAGGACGTGAAGGCGGTTCGGGACGCGGTCCCGATCGACGCCGTGGTGTCCGAGTACCTCCAGCTGCGGAACGCGGGCGGTGGCAACCTCAAGGGCCTCTGCCCCTTCCACGACGAGAAGTCACCGTCCTTCCAGGTCAGCCCCAGCAAGGGTCTCTTCCACTGCTTCGGCTGCCAGGAGGGCGGCGACACCATCACGTTCGTGATGAAGGTCGACCACCTCACCTTCTCGGAGTCGGTCGAGCGCCTGGCCGCCCAGGCCGGCATCACGCTGCGGTACGAGGAGGGCGGGTACAACCCCGCCCACCAGCGCGGCGAGCGCATCCGCCTGGTCGAGGCCCACAAGGTGGCCGCCGACTTCTACGTGGAGCAGCTCGCCGTCAGCCCCGAGGCGGACACCGGCCGCAAGTTCCTCGCCGAGCGCGGCTTCGACCAGTCCGCCGCCGAGCACTTCTCCGTCGGCTACAGCCCGCAGGGCTGGGACCACCTCACCAAGTTCCTCCGCGGCAAGGGCTTCAGCGACAAGGAGATCCTCCTCTCCGGCCTCGCCCAGGAGGGCCGCCGCGGCCCCATCGACCGCTTCCGCGGCCGTCTGATGTGGCCGATCCGCGACATCGGCGGCGAGGTCGTCGGCTTCGGCGCCCGCAAGCTCTACGAGTCGGACAACGGCCCGAAGTACCTCAACACGCCCGACACCGCGATCTACAAGAAGTCCCAGGTCCTCTACGGCATCGACCTCGCCAAGAAGGACATCGCCAAGTCCTCCCGCGCGGTCGTCGTCGAGGGCTACACGGACGTCATGGCCTGCCACCTCGCCGGAGTCACCACCGCCATCGCGACCTGCGGCACGGCCTTCGGCGGCGACCACATCAAGATCCTCCGCCGACTGCTGATGGACAACGGCTCGGCGCGCGTGATCTTCACCTTCGACGGCGACGCGGCCGGCCAGAAGGCGGCCCTGCGCGCCTTCGAGGACGACCAGAAGTTCGCCGCCGAGACCTACATCGCGATCGCCCCCGACAACATGGACCCCTGCGAGCTGCGCCTCGCCAAGGGCGACGAGGCGGTCGCCGACCTGGTCCAACCCCGCACTCCGCTCTTCGAGTTCGCGCTCCGCCAGATCGTCGTCCGCTACGACCTCGACACCCCCGCCGGCCGCGCCGCCGCCCTGGACGAGGCCGCCCCCATCGTCGCCCGCATCAAGAACAGCGGCGCCCAGCACGAGGTCGCCGTCCAGCTCGCCGGCATGCTCGGCATCCTCGACACCCAGTTCGTGGTCAAGAGGGTCGCCCAGCTGGCCCGTTGGGCCCGCGACCGCGGCGGCAAGGGCCCGGCACCGACGAGGGGCACCGCCGAGCAGCACTACGACACCACCCCCCGCACCCTCACCGGCGGCCCCGCCCTCACCCTCCGCAACCCGGTCTTCGCCACCGAGCGCGAACTCCTCAAACTCGCCCTCCAGCGCCCCGACTTGGTCTCCCCGGCCTTCGACGCGTACGGCGTCGACGAGTTCACCGCCCCGCCGTACGCCGCCGTCCGCGAGGCGATCATCGAGGCGGGCGGCGCCGAGTACGGCCTCCAGGACGCCCAGGACTATCTCGTCCGGGTCCGTGAGGCGGCACCGGACGACGCGGTCCGCGCGATGGTCACCGAGCTCGCCGTCGAGGCGATCATGCGCCGCACGGTCGACGAGAACTACGCGGGCGAGCAACTCGTCACCGTCCGCCGAAGAGCCGTGGTGCGCCGGATCCAGGACATCCAGGGCACGCTCACCCGCCTCGGCAGCCACGGAGACTCGGCCGAACTGGCCGCCGTACAGAACGAGTTGTGGGTCCTTCAGCAGTACGACCAGGCACTCCAGGTGCACGGCGCCTCAGCGCTCTGAGCACGTAGTCACGGAACGGACTCAAAAAGTCACCGCACGCCCCTCGTGGCGGCGATGTGTCGTACTCCACACTGGGTTCCGGTGCCTGAGTCCTCGGAGCGCGGCCGATCCGTCCCCAGCGGGTCCTTCACCCCCGCGGTTCCGCTCATCGAGTACGGGACGGATTGCGGCGAGGCCGCCGATTCCGCCCCCGAAGTACCGCTGCCGTACCCCCTGGCAGCGATCATCCTGGAGGTCGCCCCCGTGCAGACCCAGACCCTCGACCAGACCGAGACCAGCACGACGGACGGCGCGGAACCGGACGCGGAGACCGATGTCCTCGCGACCGTCCCCCCGCAGAGCCGTGCCGCGCACCACCCCGAGATCGCGGAAGCGGAGAGCCCGCCCGAGCTCGAAGAACCGACGGCCGAAGCGGTGGAGACCGCCGAGGCCCCCGAGCCCGACGTACGGCCCCGCGGCCGGGCCGCCGCCGACAACGGCGCGCCCTCCTCGGACCTGTTCCGCCAGTACCTGCGCGAGATCGGCCGTATCCCGCTGCTCACCGCGGCCGAGGAGGTCGATCTCGCCCGCCGCGTCGAGGCCGGCCTGTTCGCCGAGGAGAAGCTCGCCGGCGCCTCCGACCTGGACAGCCAACTCGCCCTGGACCTGGACCGGTTGGTCGTCCTGGGCCGGATGGCCAAGCGCCGCCTGATCGAGGCGAACCTGCGGCTCGTCGTCTCCGTGGCCAAGCGGTACGTCGGACGCGGGCTGACCATGCTCGACCTCGTCCAGGAGGGAAACCTGGGGCTGATCAGGGCGGTCGAGAAGTTCGACTACGCCCGCGGCTACAAGTTCTCGACGTACGCCACCTGGTGGATCCGGCAGGCCATGTCCCGGGCCCTCGCCGACCAGGCCCGCACGATCCGCGTCCCGGTGCATGTCGTCGAACTCATCAACCGGGTCGTCCGGGTCCAGCGCCGGATGCTCCAGGAGCGCGGCTACGAGCCCACACCGGAAGAGGTGGCCGACCATCTCGACCTCGCGCCGGAACGCGTCAGCGAGGTCCTGCGCCTGGCCCAGGAGCCGGTGTCGCTGCACGCGCCGGTGGGGGAGGAGGACGACGTCGCGCTCGGTGACCTGATCGAGGACGGCGACGCCACCAGCCCCGTGGAGTCCGCCGCGTTCCTGCTGCTGCGGCAGCACCTGGAGGCGGTCCTGTCGACCCTGGGGGAGCGGGAGCGGAAGGTCGTACAGCTCAGGTACGGCCTCGCGGACGGGCGTCCGCGCACGCTGGAGGAGATCGGGCGGATCTTCGGGGTGACCCGGGAGCGGATACGCCAGATCGAGTCCAAGACCCTGAACAAACTCAGGGACCACGCGTTCGCGGACCAGCTCCGGGGCTACCTCGACTGACCCCCGGACGGAGAAGGGGCGCCCATCCGACGATGAGCGCCCCGAACTCCGGTCCGCCCTAGTCGACTTCGGCCACCGCCTGCGCGAACTGCGCCTTGTACAGCCGTGCGTACGCCCCGTCCGCCGCCAACAGCTCGGCGTGCGCGCCCTGTTCGACGATCGAGCCGTTCTCCATGACCAGGATCGTGTCCGCGTCCCGGATCGTGGAGAGCCGGTGCGCGATCACGAACGACGTGCGGCCGTGGGCGAGTTTGGCCATCGCCTTCTGGATCAGGACCTCCGTACGGGTGTCGACGGAGGAGGTCGCCTCGTCGAGGACCAGGATCGTCGGGTCGGACAGGAACGCCCGCGCGATGGTGATGAGTTGCTTCTCACCGGCGCTGACGCCCGAGCCCTCGTCGTCGATGACGGTGTCGTAGCCCTCGGGCAGCGTACGGACGAACCGGTCGGCGTGCGCCGCCCGCGCCGCCTCCTCGATCTCGCCCCGGGTGACCTCCCGGGACGCGCCGTACGCGATGTTCTCGGCGATCGAGCCGCCGAACAGCCAGGTGTCCTGGAGCACCATGCCGATATGGGCGCGGAGTTCGTCGCGGGACATGCGCGCGATGTCCACGCCGTCGAGGGTGATCCGGCCGCCGGAGACCTCGTAGAACCGCATGAGGAGGTTGACGAGGGTGGTCTTGCCGGCGCCCGTCGGGCCGACGATCGCGACCGTGTGGCCCGGTGCCACCGTGAGCGAGAGGTCCTCGATGAGCGGCTTGTCGGGGTCGTAGCGGAAGGAGACGTGCTCCAGGGCGACCAGGCCGCGCAGTTCCTCCGGGCGCTCGCTCGGCATCGGGTCGGGGGCCTGCTCCTCGGCGTCGAGGAGTTCGAAGATGCGCTCCGCCGAGGCGACGCCCGACTGCACCAGGTTCGCCATCGACGCGACCTGGGTGAGCGGCATCGAGAACTGGCGCGAGTACTGGACGAAGGCCTGCACATCACCGATGGAGAGCGAGCCGGACGCGACCCGCAGGCCGCCGACGACCGCCACCAGCACGTAGTTGAGGTTCGACACGAACATCATCAGCGGCTGCATGACCCCGCTGTTGAACTGCGCCTTGAACCCCGCCTCGTACAGCGCGTCGTTCTGCTCGGCGAACAGCTTCGCCGACTCGTCCTGCCGCCCGAACACCTTCACCAGGTTGTGCCCGGTGTACATCTCCTCGACGTGCGCGTTGAGCTTGCCCGTCGAGCGCCACTGCTGCACGAAGTGCGGCTGCGAGCGCTTGCCGATGCGGGTGGCGACGAGGAACGACAGCGGCACGGTCACCAGCGCGACCAGCGCCAGCAGCCAGGACACCCAGAACATCATCGCGAGGACGCCGATGATCGTGAGCAGCGAGTTGATCAGCTGGCCCATCGACTGCTGGAGCGTCTGCCCGATGTTGTCGATGTCGTTGGTCGCGCGCGAGAGCACCTCACCGCGCTGCCGCTTGTCGAAGTACGACAGCGGGAGGCGCGACATCTTCGTCTGCACGTCCTCGCGCACCCGGAACATGGTCCGGTTGACCGCCCGGTTGACCATCCGGGTCGCCACCGCCATCAGCAGCCCGGCCACCATGAACGTGCCCAGCGCGAGCAGCAGCACATGCCCCACCGAGGTGAAGTCGATGCCCTTGCCCGGGGTGAAGTCCGTGCTCTTGAGCATGTCCGCGACCGAGCCCTGGCCCCGGTCGCGCATCGCCTGGAGGGCCTGCGCCTTGGTCGTCCCGGCCGGCATCTGCCGCCCGATGATGCCCGCGAAGACCAGGTCGGTGGCGTTGCCGAGGATCTTCGGCCCCACCACGTTCAGCCCCACGCTGATCACCACGCACACCAGCAGGATGCCGATGGTCAGCCGCTCCGGCCTGAACTGCCCGATCAGCCGCTTGCCGGACACCTTGAAGTCCATCGAACGGGCGTCGGGGCCCGTCCCGGCCATCATCCGCCCCATGGGCCCGGCCATCAGGCAGCCTCCGCTTCCGTGAGCTGGGAGAGCACGATCTCTCGGTACGTCTCGTTGTCCGCCATCAGTTCGTGATGCCGGCCCGTCCCCACGACCCGCCCCTCGTCGAGTACGACGATCCGGTCGGCGTCCCTGATCGTCGCCACCCGCTGCGCCACGATCACCACGGTCGCCTCGGCGGTCTCCTGGGAGAGCGCCGCCCGCAGCGCCGCGTCCGTCGCGTAGTCGAGGGCGGAGAAGGAGTCGTCGAAGAGGTAGATCTCCGGCCGCTGCACGAGTGTCCGGGCGATCGCGAGCCGCTGCCGCTGACCGCCGGAGACATTGGTGCCGCCCTGCGCGATGGGCGAGTCCAGCCCGTTCTCCAACTGCTCGACGAAGCCCTTGGCCTGCGCCACCTCCAGCGCGTGCCACAGCTCCTCGTCCGTCGCGTCGGGATTGCCGTAGCGAAGGTTGGTGGCGACCGTCCCCGCGAACAGATACGGCTTCTGCGGGACCAGGCCGACCGTCTTGGCCAGCAGCACCGGGTCGATGGTCGACACGTCGACACCGTCGACGAGGACCTCGCCGTCGGTCGTGTCAACCAGACGCGGGACCAGACTCAGAAGGGTGGACTTTCCGCTGCCGGTCGAGCCGATCACGGCCGTCGTCTCGCCCGGGCGGGCCACCAGGTCGATGGACTTCAGTACGGGTTCCTCGGCACCCGGGTAGCAGAAGCCGACCCCGCGGACCTCCAGATGCCCGTGCCGGCGCAGCTCGAGGACGGGAGCCACCGGCGGCACGACACTGGACTCGGTGTCGAGGACCTCCTCGATGCGCTCGGCGCAGACCTCCGCGCGCGGCACCATCATGAACATGAAGGTGGCCATCATCACGGACATCACGATCTGCATCAGATAGGCGAGGAACGCGGTCAGATCACCGATCTGCATCCCGCCGCTGTCGATCCGGTGCGCGCCGAACCACACCACCGCGATCGACGACAGGTTCACCGTGGTCATGACCACCGGGAACATCAGCGCGAGCAGGTTGCCCGACTTCAGCTGCATCTCGGTCAGGTCGGCGTTCGCCTTCCGGAACCGGTCCTTCTCGAACTCGTCCCGGACGAAGGCGCGGATGACCCGGTTGCCGGTGATCTGCTCGCGCAGCACCCGGTTCACCGCGTCGAGCCGCACCTGCATGGCCCGGAACAGCGGCCGCAGCCGCCGCACGATGATCGTCACGCAGATGGTCAGCGTCGGCACCACCGCGATCAGCACCCCGGACAGCGGCACGTCCAGACCGAGCGCCAGGATGATCCCGCCGACGCACATGATCGGCGCCGACACCAGCAGGGTGAACGTCATCAGGGCCAGCATCTGGACCTGCTGCACGTCATTGGTCGTACGGGTGATCAGCGAGGGAGCGCCGAAGTGACCGACCTCGCGGGCCGAGAACGACTGCACCCGGTCGAAGATGGCACCCCGGATGTCCCGGCCGAGGGACGCCGCGGTGCGTGCGCCGAAGTACACGGCACCCGTGTTGCACACGACCTGGACCAGCGAGATCCCGATCATCAGGGCACCGAACGACAGGATGTAACCGGTGTCCCCCTTCACGACGCCGTTGTCGATGATGTGCGCGTTCAGGGTGGGCAGGTAGAGGGTGGCGCAGGTCTGCAGGAACTGCAGCAGCACCAGCAGGGAGATGGGTTTCCTGTAGGGCCTGAGATAGGTCCGCAGAAGTCGTATGAGCACGCTACGTCTCTCGGATCGGCGGTGAGGGGCGGGCGGATGTGCCCCTCGCACCCATCGTCGGACACTCCACCCGCGTTACCTCAACTGATTAAGCCAACAGCAGTGCCCTTGGTGCCCTTATGAACCCTTAAGAGCGGAACGCGCGACCTCCTACGAGCGGAACGCGCCCGGATGGGTCTGTTCCCGTACGGACACGTACTGCTGACGCACCGCCTGTCCTACGGCCAGTTCGTCGCCCGGCTCGAAGACCTGGGCGACCGGCCCCTGCCAGGGCGGCGGAGTGCGCGGGTCGAGGGTGCCCTGGGAGACCCCGAGCGCCCAGGCGGCCTGTCGGGCGGCGCCGATCGCGGCGTAGTCGGCGGGCTGCGGTACGACGATCTGCGTCCCGAACAGCGCGGGCGCCGCGGCCTGTACGGCGGGCAGCTCGGCGGCCGACCCGAGCAGGAAGAGCCGCCGTACCGCGACACCGCGCCCGCGCAGCACGTCCAGCGCGTCGGCGAGCCCGCACAGCATGCCCTCGAACGCGGCCCGCGCCAGATGCTCCGCCTTCATCGATTCCCGCCGCAGCCCGGCCAGCGTCCCGGCGGTGTGCGGCAGATTGGGCGTCCGCTCACCCTCCAGATACGGCAGGAACACCAGCCCGTGCGCCCCCGGCGTCGACTTCATCGCCAGCTCGGACAGGCTCTCCAGATCGGACAGCCCGAGCAGCTCGGCGGCACCGCGCAGCGTCCGTACGGCATTGAGCGTGGTGACGACCGGCAGATGCATCCCGGTCGCGTCGGCCAGCGAGGTGATCATCCCGCTCTGATCGACGAGCGCCTCATGGTGTACGGCCATCACGGACCCGGAGGCGCCGAGCGAGACGACCGCGTCCCCGAACCCGATGCCGAGCCCGAAGGCGGCGGCCATGGTCTCGCCGGTGCCGGCCGAGATCAGCAGCCCCTCCGGGGTGGTACCGGCCGCGTCGGACGGCCCGATCACCTCGGGCAGCATGGCCTGGTGACCGAGGGCGAGTTCGACGAGATCGGGCCGGTAGCCGCCACTGGCGGCGGACCAGTACCCGGTCCCGGAGGCCCCGCCGCGATCGGTCGTCCGCCGCACCGGCCGCCCGAGCAGCTGCCACACCAGCCAGTCGTGAGCCTGCATCAGCACAGCGGTTCGTCGGGCATTGTCGGGCTCGGTCTTGTTGAGCCAGCGGAGCTTGGTGACGGGCTGCGCGGCCTGCGGTACGGAACCCACCGCCTGCGCCCACGCCTCACGCCCGCCGAGCGCGTCGATCAGATCGGCCGCCGCGACCTGCGCCCGCTTGTCACCGCCGACCATCGCCGGCCGCACGGTGTTGCCCTGCCCGTCCAGCGGCACGACCGCGTTCTGCTGCGCGGACACGCCGATGGCCTGCACACCTTCGAGCAGCCCCCCGCCGGCCGCCTCGCCCAGCGACAGCAGCCAGGCCTGTGGATCGACATCGGAGGGCCGCCCGCCGCCCTCGGTCTCGGTTTCGACCGGATGCGGCGCATATCCCTGCCTGAGCACGGACCCCGTGTCCGTGTCACAGACGACGATACGAGTGAAATCGGGCGAACTGTCCAACCCGGCGACTATCCCCATGGCAGAAATTCTGCCGTACGGCGGGAGGTGGCGGCGCCGGGTCGCGTCTCCCTAGGTGTTGCTGGTGCCCCAGTCGTCCTGGCCCGTGCCGTTCGCGTTGCGCTCACGCAGGGACCGTACGCGCTGGGCCACCGAGTCGGGGACCCGGTCGCCGACCTTGTCACCGACCGCGTGGTACGCCTTGCCCGCGAACTGGCGGCCCTGCTGCGCCGCGCTCTCGGCGGTGTTGCGGACGGCCGGGTTCTGCGCGACCTGACGCGCCGACTTCTTCAGCTGCTCGTAGCGCTCGCGTCCGGCCCGCGTGCCCAGCACGTAACCCAGAGCCAGTCCGACGACGAACGTGAGCTTGTAGCGCATGACGGCCACCCTTCCCTTGCGTAGGTCCCTTGCACAGGTCTCCGGCGCGGCATCGCTGCCGGGGGAACCGATTGGCGGAGCACCCCCCTGCTTGCGCTAATGTATGTGTCGCAGCGAGCACACGCCCCCTGGCGAATACCCAGGGAGGTACGTTCGATGCAACGAGGCATTCCCCTGTAGCTCAATTGGCAGAGCAGCCGGCTGTTAACCGGCAGGTTACTGGTTCGAGTCCAGTCGGGGGAGCTTCGATCTTCCGTAGCTCAATTGGCAGAGCAGCCGGCTGTTAACCGGCAGGTTACTGGTTCGAGTCCAGTCGGGAGAGCCAGGAGTTGGCAGTGCTTGGCGAGTGGACGAGGACCCCGATGGGGTCCTTTTTCATGTCCCCCGGAACCGCTCGTGACGTGCCGCAGTCCTCATGGTCGTGCGAAGTCGACCATCCGAAGCAGGAGATCGTATGAGCGGCTATGCTGCGGCAGACGGCGCGTACAAATGTGCGCGACGCGCCGTAATGGGGCGGTAGCTCAGCCGGTTAGAGCAGCGGACTCATAATCCGTCGGCCGTGGGTTCGAGTCCCACCCGCCCCACCATGCACCCCCGTGAAATGCGGAAACGTTCATTTTCTGGGTGTCGGATCGTCAACTTTGCCTGAATGGACTGGATCCGCTGCTCGTGGGTTTGGGGCCAGGTCTGCTTGCGTCGGTGGATGGGCATCTGACCTGCATGGACGTGGGTGGGCGTGCTGTCCCAGCGGTGTTCTGCCCGGTTCTGCCTGAGCAGGAGCGTGCACTGAGGCCGTCCGGCGGCCGGGGGTACCGGTGGACGCCACGGAGGACTCCCCGACGAGTCGTCCACCTGTGGCACAGGGCGGTTCAGGTGAGTGCCGGCTGGGTCGCAGCTCCATGAGGAGTGGGTCTGGCGAGGGTCCCGAGGAGCTCAGGAAACTGTCCCAACAAAAACGTCCCTGAGGACGCTCGACCTCTCCCGTAACCCCTGAGTTCGATTCGGTCGGCGGGCCGTTGAGGCGCTCGATGTTCAGGGCGACGCCATGGAGCGTGACAGCGGTTCTGCATGACGGTCTGCCGTAGGGATCTGCACGGCGGTTCCGTCCGATGCGGGATGTTGAGCCCGTAGCCCGGCCCTGCACCGCCGTCGCCGACTTCGAGAAGGAAGCCCCGGTACTCCGCCGGACGGGTTCCGGGCCCCGAAGGCTGCCGTGCGTCATCCACCCGGGCCGGAGCCGCTACCAGCTCGCGGACCCGACTCCGGATCGTCGCCCCCATGAATCGAACTGCGGACCATGGAAACGGAACTCTCACCCGTTGAAGTTGGTCCGGCTGCGCCGCAGTTCCTCGGCGGCCTCGTTCTGCCGGCGCTTGTCGGTGCCCTCGTCGACCGCGGCGGAGAAACCAGGTGTGTGAGGCGAAGTGGTCGTATGCCTCCGGGCCGAAGACGGCGTGGGCGGACGCCGCCTCACCGGGAGCGTACGGCTCGGTCCGCTTCGCCGGATCCAGATGCGCGTGACGCGCCCGCGCCTGACGGACCACTTGATCGCCGCGCGCCGTCAGCACGGGCAGCCGCAGCGCGGCGGGCTCTCCGTCCAGCATGGTGAGTCCCCAGGCGACCACCACCATCGCGATCGCTGTCCACGTCGCCACCAGTCCGTACCGCCAGTGCAGGAAGAGGAACATCATCGGCGCGGCGAGCGGCAGGGTCAGTGCGGTGACCGTCCGGCACCACACCGGGCGAGGAGCCTTGAAGTCGATGAACGCTCCTCTGCCCCGTAAGTACCCCTCCGCGAGCAGGGTTTGGGCGATCGGGTGCGTGACGCTGTGCGGGGCCACGGAAGCGGGGTTCCGGTAGCTCGCGAGGGACGAGATCTTCCGCTCCGTGTCCGAGGTGTCGGGCGCGGGTGTCCGATGGGCGGCCGAGTGCCGCAGGGTCGGCTTCCCGTCGTACGCCGTGCCCGGCTCCAGGACCCCGCGTGCCACCATGTCGATGATCACTGCCCAGAACGCGCGATGGGTGTCGCCGTCCCCCTGGACGAGGACGGCGACGCCGGCGATACCCGGCCGGAGGTCGTCGTCCGGTACGGCGTCGGCGGGATCCGGTTTCGCGGCTTCGTAGCGGGCCAGCGCCTCCGTGACGGCCTTGGTCCTGACCCTGTTGTCGCGCGCCATGGCTCCCGCCACGAGGGCCGCACGGCCCAGGACGTAACCGGCCCACGCAACCAGGCGATCATCCCGGCAGTCTCAAGCACATGACCGGAGAGCGGCAAGAGACAGGCACCGCGCCTCGTTTGCGGCTCGGGCGGTAGGCGACGCGGTCCAGGGCGTCGGCCACTGGAACTGCGGCGGACGGTCTGCGCCGACAGCCACGCCCGCCTGCCGGTACGACGGCAAGTACCCGGCTCAGGCTCGGTTCCAGATGTGCGAGACCCGTACGTCATGCAGCGTGCGCAGTCGCCGCAGTTCCCACCGCGCGAGCAGCAACAGGCTTACCGGGCCCGTGAGTTGGACCAGCAGGCGCAGCGCGAGGGGGACCCGGTCGTACGTGGGGTCCACGAACGCGAGCGGGAGGGTCATGGGCAGGATCGGCAGGAGAGGCACAAGTGTCGGCAGAGCGTCGTTGACGTCGGCGGTGCGGCATCCGTTGGAGAGGAGCAGAAGTCCGCCGGACCCGCCGAAGAGCAGGAGCCACAGTGCGCAGGCGGCGCTCAGGGGTGAGGTCGGCGGCCAGTGGGAACCGGTGTTCCGGAACAGCACGACGGCGGCTTCGACCAGGACGAAGGCGAGGAAGGCGCCGCGCCACCGGGACGCCGCCGCCCGTCTGCGTCCCTTGGGTGCCATGGAGACAGCTGCGAGGGCCAACAGGAAGAGCAGTTCGAGGATGAGGAGGCCGAGGGAGAAACTCTCGTACAGCTGTCCGGGTATCTCGCGCAGGGGAACGAGGTGGAGGGCCAGCCAGGCGCAGACGGTCAGCGTGATCGCCAGCACCGTGCGCCAGAACCGGACTCGTTCGATCAGGGGGTCGATGACCCGGCCTGGACGGGTCGGTGTGCACATCCGGTGGGCGGCGATCACCGGAATGAGCCAGCCGAGCCACCACAGCACCCCGCGCCCTGCCGGCGGGACCGGACCGAACAGAGTCGGCGGTGCCGCCGCCCTCGGTGCGGCACCTGGCCGCCCCGTACCCTGAGACATCATGTCGTCCTCGCTGTAGCACCGCCGGGATCCGTGATCATCGCGGTAACAAGGCCTGCGTGTCGGCGGAACCGGTGCTTTCGACCGGGACATGGTCACGACCACCGGGCGAGACAGCTGACAGGCGGCCCTGCGGCAGGCCCGGCAACTCCGCGGCCGCGTAGTCGGAGAGATGCCACTCGCGGTGACGGGAGAAGCCGTGACCGACCGGCGCGCCGAGCATGATCCGGTGTACCTGGGGCCGGTGTTCGGGCCCGCTCGGACGGTTCCTGCTCCTGTGCGGCGGCGGGCGGCAGCACCGGTGTCCGGCACACCTGGCGATGATGGTGATCCGAGTCCAGCAGGGCGAGTGCCGGCAGCCGCTCGGTCTCCTCGGAGGACCACCCGCAGGTGTGCTGAGTCGGAGCCGCCTCCGGACAGATGTTCTTCGTCCCGTGGGGATCGGTGAGCCACGCCAGGCCCAGCCGTCGGCGGTCACGGGCTCGAGAGCGGCGGCAGAACGGTGGCTGTGGCTCCGGCGGACGGGGTCCCGGGGTGCCTTCAAGAAGACACTGAGCGGAACACCCGAGTCGAGCGACGGGACGATCCCGAAGCCGCGCCGACGGGCCCGAGCGGCGGCTCCGCGCAGGGCAGCGGTCAGCGGTGGCATCACCGCACCCCGTCGCCTCCGACAGGGAAGACGATCGCCCCGCCCGCCAAG
>NZ_JAENRY010000004.1 GCF_016612545.1 Streptomyces sp. MBT65
CGCGGGCTCATCCCGCTGATCCGCTCCCAGGCCCGCGAGGGAGAGAAGATCGCGGCGCTCACCCCCGAGGTGCTCGAAGCGATCAACGACGCCGGTGTCTTTCGCATGTCCATGCCCGTGGAGTGGGGCGGGTACGGCCTCGGTGCACGGGACCTGGTCGAGGTGATCGCCGCGCTGAGCGAGGGCGACGGCTCCGCCGGGTGGGCCGGGTTCGTGGGCGTGGGCGTGAAGAACGTGCTCGCGATGGATGCGCAGGTGGTCGACGAGGTGCGCGCCGAGACGGCGGACTGGGTCGGGCCGGCCATCGTGGGCGCGTCCGTGTTCGCGACCAAGGTCGGCGCTGCCCGGGCCGTCGACGGCGGATGGATGGTGCAGGGCAAGTGGGCGTTCGGCAGCTGCTGCAAGCACGCGAGCTGGGCGCTGGTCGGTATCGAGTACGACCCCGCCGAAGCCGGAGGGAGCGGGCGCGGCATGGTCGCGCTCCGCCGGGAGCAGTACGAGATCCTCGACGACTGGGACGTCATGGGGCTGTCGGGATCGGCCAGCAACAGCCTTCGCGTGCAGGACGAGGTGTTCGTCCCGGCGCACCGCTTCATCGACCTCGGTGAGTTCCCGCCCCGGCTGCAGCAGTTGCACGGCCGCTACACGGGCTTCGGCTACGGGCAGCGGGGCCTGGCGCTGCTGCTCTGCGCGACGCTCGCGAACCTCGCGATCACCCTGGGCATGGCCCGGGGCGCGCTCGACTGCTTCACCGAGCAGGCGAACAAGCGCAAGCCCTTCACCCTGCCCTACCCCACGATCGGCGACATGGCGTCCGCCCAGGTCGCGGCGGGCAAGGCACTCGCGATGATCAACGTCGCCGCCGCGACCATCGAGGGCGCGGCCGACCAGATCGACGCGCGGACCGCGGAGGGACTCGACTTCACCCCGCCGGAGGAGTCCGAGATGAGCCTCTCCATCGCCTACGCGGCGAACCTGTGCGAGGACGCGATCAACCTCCTGCAGAAGACGATCGGCTCGTCCACGGTGAGCCTGTCCAATCCGATCCAGCGGTTCGTCCGCGACGCCCGCGTGCTCACCTCGCACGGCGCGATCCGCATCGACCCGCTGGCGGAGCAGAACGGGCGTCGGCTCCTGGGCCTGGCCCCCTTCGCCATGATCGGCGGCGCCGTCCCCGAGCGCCGCGCCTCGACAGACCCGTCCCGAGACAAGGAGCCCATCCGCGCATGAACGACTTCAGCATCATCGACGGCATCGCGCACATCAACGATCCCGCGCTGTACGAGACCTGGCTCGACCGCGAGGACTACAAGGCCGCCGTCGCCCAGGCGGACACCCCCGAGCGGACCGCCGTCAAGCGTCTGCTGGTCGACTTCGAGGCGGACCTCGCGCGCATGGTGCGCGACGGCACCGTGCAGGAGAACGTCGAAGACGTGATGAAGCGTTACATCGTCGAGGACTACGTCCAGCACGACCCGAACGCCCCCGGCAACGGCCGGGACAACATCATCGAGCACTTCCGCCATGTCCCGACCGGTCACGGCACTCCGCCGCCGGTGGTGAGCGTGGTCCTGGACGGCGAACTGGCCTGCGTGATGATGAAACAGCCGACGCCGGACCCGGAGAGCCCCGGGAAGACCTACGACTGGTACATCGTCACGGTGTTCCGCGTACGCGACGGCAAGCTCGCCGAGCACTGGAGTGCCTTCCGCAAGATGGCCGCGCCGCTGCCGGGGACCTGAGGGGCGAGCTCGGTCCAGTCGCCGATCATCGCCGCAGCTCCCGCCGTCGATCTCGAAGGCCCCTCCCTCCACCCGTCTTGGACGCAGCCGGCCCGAGGTGCTCCGGCCCCGCATCGCGATCAGCCGCCACCCGTGCGCAGTGATGAACGCGTCGGCGATGCCCAAGGATGAAGAAAGAGAACTGAGATGACCATGACGTTGCCCAAAGTGAGCAGGTTCCCCGAGTCGCCCCATATCAGCGAGGAGGGACGGCACATGCGCGACGCGGTGCGCGCTGCGGCGCCCGGCCTCGCCGAACGTGCCCGCGAGGGCGAGTTGCTGGGCACGCTCGCACCCGAGACGGTCTCGGTGCTGCACGAGATCGGGGTCTTCCGCATCACCGTCCCGGTGGAGTTGGGCGGGTTCGCGCTCGGTGCTCGCGACACCGCGGAGGTCGTGCGTGAACTCGGACGCGTCGACGGGTCGGCCGGCTGGACGGTGATCGTCTCCAGCGCGTCCCGTAGCGCGCTCGCACTCGACGACCGTGTGAAGGACGAGGTCTTCGCCGACATCGACACCTGGCAGGGACCGCTCCTGTTCGGCGCCACCGTCTTCGCCCCCAAGGTCGGCGACGGTCGCAAGGTCGAGGGCGGCTGGATGGTGAAGGGCAAGTGGGCGTTCGGCAGCGCCTGCAAGATCGCGAAGTGGGGCTCGGTCGGGTTCGAGTACGACGACCCCAAGACCGGAGAACGGCGTCGTGCGATGGGTCTGCTTTCGCAGGACCAGTACACGATCGTCGACGACTGGCAGGTCATGGGCATGAGCGCCACGTCGAGCAACAGCGTGCGCGCCGACGAGGAGGTGTTCGTCCCCGAGTACCGGGTCATCCACACCATGGACATGCCCGCCCGCATGGACGCCCTGCGCGGCAAGTACCAGGGGCTCGGATTCATGCACTCCGCGACCGGAACCATGGTCGCCACCACGACGGCCTTCGCGGCGCTCGCCCTCGGCATGACCGAGGGTGCTCTCCGCGCCTTCGTCGAGCAGGCCGCCAAGCGGCCGCCGTTCAACCTGCCGTATCCGACCATGGCCGACATGGCCTCGACGCAGGTCGTGGCCGGCAAGGCGAGGGCCGTCATCAACACAGCCGCGGCGGTCATCGAGCGGCAGGCGGACGAGATCGACCGGCGTGCGCTGGCGGGCGAGGACTTCCACCCGTGGGACGAACCGGAGATCACGATGGACCTCGTCCATCAGATCCACGCCTGTCTCCAGGTGATCGACGGGCTGCAGCTGGCACTCGGTTCCTCGACCGTCGGCCTGTCCAACCCGATCCAGCGCTTCGTCCGGGACGTGCACGTGCTGGCGACCCACGGCGCGTTCCGGATCGACCCGATGGCGGAGATCAACGGTCGGGACCTCTTCGGGCTGGAGCCGCTCCCGGTGATAGCCGCCCTGGGCTCACCCCCTCCCGGAAAGCTGCCCCCGCACGCGGCCAACGGCAAGGTCCCGGGCCCGGTGCCGCGCCCGGCGTGAACTGAGCGGCGGTGTCACCGCCGGTCCCGTCGTCGGAGTCGGTCGTGCACCGCAATCGGTGCACGACCGAACCCGACAGGCCGACGTCGAACAGCAGTTGACGTCGGCCCCGCCGACCGCCGGAGCAGCTCCCACAGCGGATCGGAAGCAACGCGTTCCACCGCTTCACACCCTCGGTCCATGACCGATTGAGCCGCCCTCTGCACCAGCTCGCCGCGCCAATGGGGCCGCGGCGTTTCCGTAACGGAGGCTTTCCCATGACCACTTCCGTGCCGACGGACGACACCGTCCCGTCTTCGTCCGAAGCAGGCTGGAAGTCCTACCTCGCCGACCTCTGGAAGGCACCACCGGGCGCCAAGGGCGCGCTGGCCGGCTGTCTGCTCCTTGTACTGGTGAGTCCCTCCGGACTCTCCGCGATGACCACGTTCATCGTGCCGTCGTTCTCCCACGACACGGGCACCGCCAAGGCCGCCGGCATTCTCCTGTTCGTCTCGCTCCCGTTGTTCATCGGCCCGATCGTCCTGCCGTTCGCGGGCCGTTGGGTGGATCGACTCGGCGCACGCAGGGTCGCGATCCCCTCCGCCGTCCTCTACGCCGCGATGACCGCTCTCATACCGCTGTGCGGGTCCAGCGTTCCCCTGCTGGCGATCGTGCTGATCCTGGCGGCCGTGTTCGGCTTCATGTCGAGCCTGGCTGTCGTCTTCAAAGTCGTCTCGACCTGGCTGCCGCACCACAAGGGCGTCGGATTCGCCCTCATCGGGATCGCCTCCAGCGTGGCCGCCGCCGTGCTCTCGCCCGTGTTCCAGTGGCTGATCAGCGGCAGCGCGGGTCTCGGGTGGAAGGGCACCTACCTCCTCGTGGGCGCGATGATCGCCCTTGTGGCGATCCCGACGGCTGTCCTCCTCATCTCGGAGCCGGCGGAGCCGCGACAGCCGATGGGACCTCCTGTGACGGGACCTGGAGTCGAGCTGCCCCGCCTGCCGGGCATTCCGCTGCGCAAGGCGGTCCGAACGCGGATCTGGATATCCATCACGGTCTCCCTCGCCTTCGCGGCGGCCGGCCCGATGACCGTGCGGCAGAACGCGGTCGACTTCTTCGGCGAGCGCGGATTCGACGAGGCGACGGTCTCGCTGTCCTTGTCAGCGCTGTTCGCCGCGTCGGTCGTCGGCCTTCTCGCCGGTGGGATGATCCTGGACCGGACCGACCGGCCCCGAGTGGTCGTCCCGATGCTCGCGGCAGTGCCGGTCGGGCTTCTGATCGCACTCGTGAACCGCAACTCGGCGCCCCTGCTGTTCGTCGCGATGATCCTCCTCGGCTTCGCCACCGGCGCCGAGTCGTCGCTCGGCCCCTACCTCATCGCGCGGTACTTCGGCCTCGCCTCGTTCGCGCAACTGCAGGGACTGACGCTGGCCATCTCCACACTGTCACTCGGTATCTCGCCGTTCCTGGTCAGCGCGGTGCAGACCGCGACCGGAAGCTACACCGTGCCGGTCCTCACGCTCACCGCCCTGACGATGGTCGCCGTCGCCCTGGCGGCGGCACTGCCCAAGTTCCCGGCACCGTGGACGGTCGAGAAGTTTCCCGACAACACCGCCGAGCCGGCATGACGGCGTGAGGACCCCTCCGGCGGCCTGATGCCCTGTCAGTCATCAGGCCCCCGCCTCCTGTTCATCCCCCCTCACCCCGGAGAACCGATGAGTGACTCCCTCTCCGTGGCGCGCTCGCCGGAGGAAAAGCGGCACTCCTTCGACGGTGAGAGCCGGTTCGGACTCATATACGCCGGCCTGATGGCCGTGATGCTGCTCGCCTCGCTCGACCAGACCATCGTCAGCACCGCACTGCCCACCGTCGTGGGCGAGCTGCACGGTGTGACACACATGGCGTGGGTGACCACGGCCTACATCCTCGCCGCCACCGTGGTGATGCCCGTCTACGGACGCCTCGGCGATCTGCTCGGCCGCAGGAGTCTCTACCTCGGCGGAATCGTCCTCTTCCTGGCGGGTTCCGCGATCGCCGGATCCGCGCAGGACATGGCGATGCTGATCATCGGCCGGGCCGTCCAGGGCCTGGGCGGCGGCGGACTGATGATCACCTCGCAGGCGATCGTCGCCGACCTGGTACCGCCCCGGCAGCGCGCGAAGTACATGGCTCCGATCGGTGTCATCTTCGGACTGTCGTCAGTCGTCGGCCCGCTGCTCGGCGGTTGGTTCACCGACAGCATCGGCTGGCGCTGGTGCTTCTGGATCAACCTGCCGGTCGGCCTGCTCGCACTCGCCGTGTGCGCCGTGGCACTGCATCTGCCGCGCAAGGCGCTCAAGGCCACGGTCGACTACGTCGGCATCACGCTCATGACGGCGGCCGTCACCTGCACCGTGCTGGTCGCGGACTGGGGCGGCACCGACTACGCGTGGAGCGACCCGCTCGTCCTCGGCCTGGCCGGCGCGGGCGCGGGCTCCTGGGTCCTGTTCTTCTACTCGCAGAGCCGCGTGGCCGAACCGATCATCCCGCTGCGCCTGTTCCGCAGCTCCATCTTCGACATCGCCACCCTGATCGGCATGATCGTGATCGGTGTCGGCATGTTCGCGGTCGTCAGCTACATGCCTACCTACTTGCAGATGGTCTACGGCGTCACCGCCGCGCAGTCCGGCTGGTTGTTGCTGCCGATGGTGGTCGGCCTGATGGGCGCGAGCCTGCCGGTCGGCCTCCAGATGAGCCGGACCGGCCGCTACCGGATCTATCCGATCGCCGGTTCGCTCGTCATCGCCGTCACGGCCTTTCTGCTCTCCACTCTCGAGGTGGACACCCCTCTCACTCTGCTCTGCGGGTATCTGTTCCTGATGGGTGTGGGCATCGGCCTCATGTCCCAGACCCTCGTCCTGGCCGTCCAGAACGCCTTCCCCGCCGACGACGTGGGCACCGCGACCTCCGCCAACAACTTCTTCCGCGAGATCGGTGCGACGGTCGGGACCGCCGCGGTCGGCGCGCTCTTCACCAGCCGACTGACCGACCAACTCGGCACCCGGCTGTCCTCGGCCGGCCGTACGACGGTCGGCGACACGGAGTCCCTGACCCCGGCACTCGTCCATGCTCTGCCGACTCGGATCCAGGACGCGGTGGTTGCGGCTTACCAGCACGCCCTGACACCGGTCTTCGCCTACCTGGTCCCGCTGTTCCTCGCCGGTGCCGTGCTTGCCGTCGTACTTCCGGAGAAGCGGCTCGCCGGTGGCGACTCCGGCGGACCAGGCCGGGAGACACCGGGGAGTGCGCTCAACGGACCTGAGAAGAAAGCGAGTTGAGCGGACGGAAACCACAAAAAGAACGGCTGTCTTGCTTGTAGAGTCACAAGCAGCACAGTCGTTCTTTTTGAGGGAGGATCGTGATGCCCCGGCTCACCGACGCGCGCAAGGAACTGAGGCGTGCTCAGATCACGCAGGCCGCCTTGCGCTGCTTCGGCCGCAACGGCCTGGAGCGGACCTCGATCGCCGACATCACCGCCGAGTCCGGCCTCTCGGCCGGCTCCATCTACGCCCACTACCGCGACAAGGCCGACCTGGTCCAGTCCTCCGCCCGCGAGGTGCTCGCCGAGCGCGCCAAGGTCATCAGCGAGTACGCCGCGAGCGACACCCCGCCCGACCCCGACGAACTGCTCCGCCGGCTGATCGCCGCGATCGACCCCGTGGCCGCCAGAGTCGGCGTGCAGACCTGGGGCGAGGCGACCACCAACCCGGCCATCCGCAGCATCGTCATCGACATGACCGACCGCATGCGCACGATGCTGCACGAGTGCGTCACGGCCTGGCTGGTCAAGGTCGAGCGCCACGAGCCGGGCCAGGCCGTTGAGAGCGCCACCCCCATCGCCCACCGGGTGATGGCGCTCTACCAGGCCGAACTGCTCTACACCGCCCTGCAGTCACCGCCCGAGGAGACAGTGTCATGACCACCCCGACCGCTCCGTTCGCCGGCCGGACCGTGTTCC
Organism: Streptomyces sp. MBT65; assembly: GCF_016612545.1. GTDB lineage: Bacteria > Actinomycetota > Actinomycetes > Streptomycetales > Streptomycetaceae > Streptomyces. The sequence goes on from NZ_JAENRY010000004.1 coordinate 7,237, forward strand.
GGATCGGCTACGGCGCGTTGCAGCTCGAGCGCCTGCACGACCGCCGCGGGGAGGCCGTCGCCCTGCTGCGCCGAGCGCTCGAACTGGGCGTAGGCCATGTCGACACCGCGGAGTTCTACGGCTTCGGCTTCGCCAACGACGTGATCCGCGAGGTGCTGCGCCCCGAGGACGGCGTCCTGGTGGTCACGAAGGTCGGCGCCGACCCCAACCCCGGCGGACACCCGCCGCTGCGCCTGGCACAGCGGCCCGAGCAACTGCGCGCGAGTGTCGAGGACAACCTGCGCAGCCTCGATGTCGACCGGCTAGCGGTGGTCAACCTCCGCCGCCTGGACTCCGGCCCCGGGCTGCGCCCGCAAGGCGACCAAGTCGTCGACCTCGACGACCAACTCGCGGTGATGACCGCCCTGCGCGACGAAGGCAAGATCGGGGCGATCGGCCTGAGCAGCGTCACCCTCGACGGGCTTCGCCGCGCCCTGCCGGCCGGTGTCACCTGCGTGCAGAACGCCTACAGTCTCGTCTCCCGCGACGACGAGGACATGCTCGAACTGTGCACGGCCGAGGGCATCGCCTGGGTGCCGTTCTTCCCGCTCGGCGGGGCCTTTCCAGGCTTGCCCAAAGCGACCGACGAGCCGGCGGTGCACGCGGTGGCCGAGTCCCTGGGCGTCACGGCCTCCCAAGTCGGCCTCGCCTGGCTGCTGCACCACTCCCCGAACGTGCTGCTCATTCCCGGCACCGCCGACGCCGCCCACCTGGAGGCCAACATGGCGGCCGGCGAGATCACCCTGGACACCGCGGCGCTGGCCACACTCGATGCCGTCAAGTCCCGCTCCAACGAGGTCCCCCTCGGCTGACCGCAACCAACGCGACCTGGGTCGCGACCACACGCCGGACACCTTGACCGCACACCCGACCCTGCCGGAACACCCTTCCGCACCGGCTCCAAGGACGGATCATGAAAGCCATCATCTACAGCGACAACGGCGGCCCGGACGTTCTTCGGCTCGTCGACCGTGATCGCCCCGCGCCCAGCCCCGGCGAGGTGCGCGTGCGCGTCGCCGTGTCGGGAGTCAACCCGACCGACTGGCAGGCCCGTTCCGGCCCCGCCCACCCCAAGAACTTCTCCGAGGTCACTCCGCACCTCGACGGCGCCGGCACGATCGACGCCGTCGGAGAAGGGGTCGACGAGAGCCGTGTCGGCCAGCGGGTCTGGCTGTTCATGGCCGCCGCAGGACGGCCCACCGGTACCGCCGCCGAGTTCACCGTCGTGCCCGCCGAGCTGGCCGTGCCGCTGCCCGACGATGCCGGGTTCGACGTCGGTGCCGCACTCGGCGTCCCCGCGCTCACCGCGCACCGCGCGCTCACCGTCGCCGAGGACGGGCCACGCCGTCTGCGGCCCGGGGCCCTCGACGGCCAGGTGGTGCTCGCCGCAGGGGGAGCGGGGGCGGTCGGGCACGCGGTGATCCAGCTCGCCCGATGGGCCGGCGCCACCGTGATCACCACGGTCAGCGGCCCGGAGAAGGCCCGGCTGGCCACCGCGGCCGGGGCCCACCATGTGATCAACTATCGCGGGGCCGACCCGGCCGCCGAAATCCGCAGGATCGCCCCGGACGGTGTCGACATCGTCGCCGAGGTCGCGCTGGGCGCGAACCTCCCGCTGGACCTGGCCGTGCTGCGGACCCGCGGCACGATCTCGACCTACGCCAACGACGGTGGCAAGCCCGTCGAACTGAACGTGCTGCAGAACATGGTGCTGAACGCACGCTTCCAATTCCTGATCCTCTACACGGCCGGACCGAAGGCGCGCGCCGCGGCCGCCGAGGACGTCGCAGCCGCGGTCCACGCCGGCGCCCTGCCGGTCGGCGAGGAGCACGGCCTGCCACTGATCCGCTTTCCGCTCGACCGCACCGCCGACGCGCACCGGGCGGTGGAGAGCGGCGCCGTCGGCAAGGTCTTGGTGGACGTGGCGTCGTGAGGCCTGGCTGCCCGCCGGCAGGTGGCTCAGCCACCGCAAAATCACCACCGTCCGGGCGACCTGCGCCGACGCGGGCGCCATGCTGGCCCGGGCCACGACTCGTCTCGACGCCACGGTCAGGAAAGTGAGTCACCGAATGGCTGCGCGGCCCTCTTCCGAGGAGTTCGTTCAGGCGTCGCCGGCAGATGGCTGCATGCCAGGGAGACGAAGGCGATGTGAAGTTGGGCCGTGTGGCGTGCCTGCTACCGGTTGGTCGCGAGGAAGTCCTCCAGGATCTCGACAAACCGCGCCGGCTGTCTGTGTGTTCCGAGGAGAGGATGCCAACCGCACCGACGAGTGCCAGTTCAGCTCGATTCCGTACTGGGCGTTGGTACGCAGCAGGAGTGGCAGGCCTTTTGGCACACCCAAGTCGTCGAGTTGCTCGTTCCGTCGCTTCCTTTGCGTGACCTCGGATCGCGGAGAAGAGAAGCGGCCGACGCACGCGGCAACCAGCGCGGCAGTGACGCCCCTGAGAGCACGCATTTCATGGGCGCTGACCGTGGCTACCCTGCCGGACAGCTCTCAAGCTTCCAGGTGCTCGGCGACGGCATCGGCGACGGCGCGCATTCCGTCGGCGTTCGGATGGAACGGGGCCTGCGTCCTGAGTCGGCGGAGCCGGTCAGGTAGTCCGGTCACCCAAGGGTCCGCCGATCCCAGTGCGTGGCCGCGGCTGCGTTCTCCCATGCGGACGAGTTCCGCGCCCGACCGGGACGCGGCGAGTTCGAACATCCGGGAGACCTGATCGCCCAGGCGCCTCAGCCCGTCGATGGCCGTCTGGTCGAACGGCGCTTCTCGGCTGTATCGAGTGTCGGGTCCGATGACGGTGAGGTAGTCGACAAGGAGGATCCGGGCACCGGGAGTCCTGTCCCGGACGGCGTCTACCACGCGCGCGAGATTGGCGGCGGCACCCTCGACGGCGTCGGGCGTTCGGGTCGGCGCCTGGGGGCGCGGCAGCAGCCTGCTCAGTGGCCGGACCCAGGCATACGACGACACCCGCCCGGCGATGCCCAGGGCGAACATGCCGGCTGCGTAGTGGAGGTCGTTGCCGCCCACGGTGATCGTCACCAGGTCGGCGCGCGCCGGCAGCGCCCGCAGCTGGGGCGGGAACTGCCTCTTCATACGGCGTTGGGGAACGTCGAGGACCGTCTCGGTCGTCGCTCCGGACACCGTCAGATCGGTCAACTCGGCACCCAGCCGCTCGGCGAGCAGGTGGGGGTAGTTGCGTGTGGAGCGCCCAGCCGCCCGGTCCGCGATCGGCTCAATGCCGGGCCCGGCGGCGAACGAGCTGCCGAGAGCCGCGACATGACGGAAGCGTGCACTCATCTTTCTCCGTCTCTGAGCTTCGTCTGTGGTGCGTGTGTTCATGATGGGCCGGGACTCGTCCCGCGGACGCCGTGCGCCCTACTGGTGGGTTCCGCCGTCGATGCGGATCTCGGTACCGGTGATGAAGGCGCCGTCGTCCGAGACGAGCATCGCCACGACCCCGGCCACGTCCTCGGGCGAGCCGAAGCCCTCGGCGATGGGCGCGGTGAGCTTGGAGAGCAGACTCCAGTCCGTGTCCTCGGGCATCAGCGAGAAGATGTTCTCAGTGATGCCGCTGGAGATACTGCCCGGATTCACGTTCACCGCACGCAGTCCCCGCTTGCCGTACTCCTGGGCGATGCTGTGGGTGAACGACAGGATGCCGCCCTTGCTCGCGGAGTACGCCGCCATCATCGGGTGCGCGAACTGGGCGGAGGTGGAGCTGAAGTTCACCACGACGCTCCTGCCGGTCTCCAACAGCGCGGGGAGGGCAGCCCTGGTGACCAGGAACGTGCCCGTGAGGTTCACGGCGATGATGCGGTTCCACAGGTCCAGGGAGCACTCGTGCGTGTGGGCTCCGCGCAGCATGCCGGCGACGTTCACCAGCGCGTCGAGCCCGCCGAGTGTGCCGACTGCCTGCGTCACGCCCGCGTCGACCGCGGTCTCGTCGGAGACATCCATCAGCGCCGTGACGAGCCGGTGGGCCGTGCCTGCATCGGCGGCGAGGGCCAGTGTCCCCGCCAGCGCGTCGTCGGTGATGTCGGTGGCGAAGACACGGGCACCTTCGGCGAGCAGTCTGAGTGCCGTCGCACGGCCTATACCGGAGGCTGCTCCGGTGACGAGGATCCGTCGGTCGGTCAGTCGTTCCATGGGGATTCCTTCCTGCCTCAGCCGGCGGGTGTGTGGGTACGGGTGAGCATCCGACGCGGTCGTCGGTGCGTACGACGGCGTCGGCGGCCCGGGAGGGCGCACCGAGCAGATCGACAGCGGGGGTTGACCTCAGGGCAGCACGACGCGCGTGGGCGTGACTGCGCCTTACAGTGCTGTCGCCTTGTCGATCCGTCCGGGACGGACGGCTTTGTGCGTCAGTTGGATTCGTCGGCCGGCACGTCGTCGCTCGTGCCGACAGGGGCGGCGCACATCTGGTTGAACGCGTCGACCAGAGCGGTCATGTCGACGCTCGGATCCAGCAGCCACTGCAACTGGATGCCGTCGGACACCGCGAGCAGCAGGCGAGCCATGAGTTCCGAATCGACGTCCCCGCGGATCTGCTCGTGCTGTCGGCCCTGGTCCAGGCCCTCCTGGATCCGGGCGCTCAGGTCCGTGTAGCGCCGCTTGAAGAAGGCGTGAGCGGGATGGGCCGGATCCGACGCGGCGGCCGACAGGGTCACGAACAGGTCGACCAGACCCGGCTGTTGGGCGTTGTGAGCGACGGTCCGGGCCACCGCCTCACCAGGCGACATCACGTCGGCGGCCGCTTCGGCGTCCAGAGAGTCCCGCTGGGCCAGCACGGCCAGCAGCAGGTCCTCCCGGGAGTCGAAGTAGTGCAGCACACCAGCCTGGGACATGCCCAAGCGGGCGGCGATCTCCTTGAGCGACGAACCTCGTTCGCCATGCTCGCTGAAGACCTCCAGCGCCGCCTGCAGGATCTGCTCACGGCGCTCGAGGCCCTTGCGGTAAGGACCCCTGGGCTTGCGTGGTGTGCTGCTCACGGTGTGACCGTACTTCACTCATGGACGCGGAGGGGCGGGGCGCGGATCGAGATCATCACGGCCGGGGTACGGCGGCGGTCAGCCGGAGATCGGCCGCCGAGCGTCCCACGCGGAGCCGGTGCGGCCCGGATCGCGCGGTCCTGCCGACCGGAGTCCAGACGGTGAGGGCCTGTGCGGGCACGGTGATCGTGGCGATGACGGACGCGCTCGCGCTCGCCTCGACCGCGGCGAAGCCGACGAGACGCCTCGGCTCGTCGCCGACCGGATCCAGGTAGGCCTGGACGACCTCACGGCCCCGGCGCTCCCCGGCGTTGCGGATGGTGACCCGGACCGTGAGCCCGCGTTCCATGTCGCCGGTGATGACCAGGTCCTCGTAGTCCCAGGTCGTGTACGACAGCCCATGGCCGAACGGGAAGAGGGGATCGGTGCCGGAGGCGGAGTAGGCGCGGTAGCCGATCAGGTCGCCTTCTGTGTAGTCCAGCGTTCCGTCGACCGGCTGGGTGGACAGGACCGGGACATCGGCCTCGGTGGTGGGGAAGGTGGTGGGCAGGCGGCCGCCCGGCTCGGTGCCGGTGAGGATGTCGGCGATGGCGTCACCGCCTTCCTGCCCGGGGAACCACGACCAGAGCAGGGCGCCCGGCCGATCTGCCCAGGGCAGGAGGAAGGGCGCGCCGGCGTTGACGACGACGGCCGTGCGCGGGTTGGCGGCGCAGACCCGTTCGACGAGTTCGTCCTGCCGTCCGCGCAGGGCGAGGGTCGTGCGGTCCACGCTCTCGGACTCCGTGTGGGCGTCGCTGCCGACCATCAGCACGACGGCGTCGGCGTCCGAGGCCGCGGCGACGGCCGCCTCCAGCTCCTCGTCATCGGTGCCGCGCGGAGTGTCGTATCCGAGGCCCAACAGGGTGATGGGGTGGGGCAAGTGACGCTGTGGCCGGAAACGCACCTGGATCTCGGTCGTGCCGTGGTCGGCGGAGAAGGCGAAGGTGTGGGAGGGCGGGTAGAGCACCAGCGAGCCGATGTCGTCGTTGTCCTGGAGCTGTTCGTGGGTCTGCGGCTCGTCTCCGGGGACTTGGAGCGTGAAGTGGCCGGGGCCGAGGACCGACAGCCTGTGTACGCCGGATTCGCGGAGCGTGAGGCGGGTCCGTACGACCAGTTCCGCCACCTCGTCGGCGAGGAGGAGCGGGAACCAGGTGCTCGCGGGGTCCTTGTGCTCGTCGGAGACCACGGTGCCGTCGGCCGTCCGGTACTCCAGTCGCACACCGGGTTCGCCGGTCACCGGGTCGGTGGACGTGTTCCCGTCCAGCGGAAGGAGTGTCGCGTGCGGGAAGACGCCCTGGCGGACGGTGATCTCGACGTCGTCGCCGAGCTCCCGGCGCAGTCCTTCGAGCGGGGTGACGATGTGTTCGGGGGTGACGTGGGCGCTGCCGCCGCCCTGCGCGGTGAAGCGGACGGCGTTGGGGCCGATCAGGGCCACCTTGCGCAGGGTGTCGGTACGGAGGGGGAGCAGGCCGTCGTTGCGCAGGAGTACGGAACCGCGGACCGCGAGATCCCGTATGCGGGAGCGCACGTCCTTCGGTACCGAAGCGGCGCCGGCCGTGCTGTCGTTGCCCTCCATGGTGTGCGCGGCTTCCACGCCGTTGAGTGCCCCGACCCGGGCGGCCAGCCGCAGGATGCGGCGGACCTTGTCGTCGATCACGGCTTCGGGAACCCGGCCTTCCTCGACGGCGGACAGCAGGGCGGCGCCCCACGGTCCGTCGGGGCCCGGCATGACCACGTCGAGCCCGGCCAGGGCCGAGTCCTCGGTGGACTTGGTGGCCTGCCAGTCGGAGACGACGACGCCGTCGAATCCCCACTCCTCCTTGAGCAGACCGTCCAGCAGCTCGCCGTTCTCGGTCATCGACTTGCCGTTGACCGAGTTGTAGGCCGCCATCACGACCCAGGCGCCGGCCTCCCGCACCGCGGCTTCGAAAGGCGGCAGATACGTCTCGCGCAGGGTCTTCTCGTCGATCCGCGCGTCGTACGTCATCCGCTCGGTCTCGGAGTCGTTGCCGATGAAGTGCTTGACGGTCGCGGCCACGCCGGTCGACTGCACGCCCTTGATGAAGCCGACCGTGGTGCGGGCGGTGAGATGCGGGTCTTCCGAGTAGCACTCGAAGTGCCGTCCGCCCAGGGGGGATCGGTGCAGGTTGACGGTGGGGGCGAGCAGCACGTGGATGCCCATGGCCCGCGCCTTGAGGCCCATGAGGCGGCCGGCTTCGTAGGCGGTGTCCTCGTCCCAGGCCGCGGCGAGCGAGCTGGGACTGGGGAAGAGGAGTGCGGGGGCCGCCGTGTCGCCGAAGGTGGTGCCTCGGGGGCCGACGGGCCCGTCGGACAGGGCGAGGGAAGCGAGGCCGGCGGCGACGACCGGTGTCAGGGTCCAGGCGTCGCCGCCGGTGAGCAGGGTCACCTTCTCCTTGAGGGACATGGCGCCCAGGCGCCGGGTGAGATCCGCTTCGTCCACCGTCTGTCGACGGGTCATGGGCTGTTCCTGCCTTTCCTGCGAGGGGTGGAGTCCGGGATCCGGGGCTGCCGCCTGCGGGGCGGCGATTCGGCGGCAGCCCCGGGCCAGGGGGGCGATCAGGAGCCGACCGCGGCTGTCTCCGGCTCGACGTCCTGGGCGCGCTTGAGCCGGGGGATCAGGGCGGCGGCGAGCAGCCCGAGCAGGGCGAGGCCGGCGCCGAGCAGCATCGCGTTCTTGAAGGCGGCGTCATGGTAGAAGCGGGTGCCCTGGACCACCGTGCTGTCCTTGGCGAGGACGACGTAGACGGTCTGGGTGATGACGGTCGTGAGTACGCCTTGGATCATGCCCTGCAGCCCGTTGGCGGTGGCCTGCTCGTCGGGCGTCACCGCTTCGATGATCAGGACCGGGACCGAGGACACGATCAGGCCCAGGGCGACAGCGGAGATGGTGCCCAGAAACATGAGCTGGGTGTCGGTGTAGTGCCACTGCCGCTGGAGCAGGAAGCCGACGGCGGCCAGCGCCGCGCCGAGGGCCAGCGGCAGCCGGGCGTCGACCTTGCGGAGGGCGACGCCGGTGCCGAAGCCGACGGCCAGGATGAGGATGCTGGCGGGGATGCCGATGATCGCGTAGTGGGTGGCGGTCATGCCGAGGCCGTCGGAGACGCCGGGGATCTTCGGGAAGAGCACCAGCAGCTGGCCGATCACGCCGGTGCCGAAGACGGTCGCGGAGATCAGTGCCGTGGCCAGCATGACCGCCCAGACGGAGCGGCGGGACATCATCGTCAGGTCGAAGAGCGGATGGGCTGCCTTGACGTCGGACACCACGTAGAGGAGGACGGCCGCGACACCGCCGAGCATGAAGGCCAGGGTGCCGCCGTCGGTCCAGCCCCACTCCCCGCCCTTGCCGATGCCGTAGGTGAGGGCCGCCGCGCCGCCGCCGAGGAGTGCGCCGCCGGTCCAGTTCACCTTCGTGCGCTCCGCGCGGTGCGGGGTCTCCGGCACCACGGTGAGCAGGAGGAGCAGGCCGATCGCCGTGGCGCCGGCCAGTGACCACATCACGCCCCGGAAGCCGAAGCTGTCGATCACCCAGCCGGTGAGGAAGGGGCCGCCGAGGGCGACGAAGGCGATGCCGCTGCCGATCAGGCCGCTGGCCGCGCCGACGTGCTTGGGCGGAAAGAGTTCGCGGACGGATGCGTAGGCGAGGGCGGCGATGGGGCCGTAGAAGCCCGCGATGCCCCGGCCGACCAGCAGCATGCTGTAGTTGGTGGCCAGCGCGGCGACGATGTCACCGACGAGACCGAGAGCGGTGATGGCGATCATGACGTTGCGCTTGCCGTAGAAGTCGGCGGCCTTCACGACGAACGGCGTGATCGCGGTGGCGACCAGCGCGTTGACGAGGATGAACCAGCCGATCTCCGTGGTGTGGAAGTGCAGCGCGACGGAGGCTTGCGCGTTGCCGCCGAGCAGGCCGGCCAGCGACAGCAGCTGGGTGGGCCACATCAGGGCGAGGGCGATGAGAGCGAAACGGGCTCCCATACCGGCTCTGGGGGCGGGGGCCGTCGGCGCGGGCGCGGGCGGCGACGAGGGTGTGGTGGAGGAAGACACGGCGGTGTGGCCTCTCTTCGGCGAGTGAGGAGTGAGCGTCCTGCAGAAGGTGACCTCGTCGGGGCGGTGGGGGAGGTTCGTACGGGACGAACGGCGCATCCGAGGGGAGCGGGGCAACGGTGCAGCTGTGCCCGGGAGTTGGAACCTTTCAATTCCGTGGCGGTCACGGTGGGAACCGTGGACCGGCCTGCCGGCCCGGCTCCTTCTGGCTGGTGAGCCCGAGCCGTGCAAGCGGGGGAGCGGCGTGGAGTACGGCTTCTCCGGACCTCTGAAACGGTCGGTTCCAGTGCGAACAAGAAGTTCACGTGACGGAAACCTAGCTACGTTCGGGATTCGTGGCTAGGGTTTCGGCCATAACTTTTTTCGAGTCGCCATCTGGATCTCTCCCGCTGCCGCCAGGATGTTCCCCTTGCCGCAGCCCGGGGAATGAATCGATTCATTGAGTGGCGGCTCATGATGGCCACGGGGACACAGCTGTGCCCGGCCGCGAGAGTGAGGACCACACGTGAGCCAGGAAACCCTTGACCGGTCAGGTGCCGTGGCCGATGTCCGCTTCGAGCACATGCGCACCGCGCTTGGCCTCGGAACCGATCGCCCCCGGCTGTCCTGGACCACGCTCACGCAGGCCCGGGACTGGACCCAGACGGCCTACGAGGTGGAGCTGACGGCCCCGGACGCCGGTGCTCCGGCCGTGCGGGCACGGGTGGAGTCGGCCGACTCCGTCCTCGTGACCTGGCCGTTCGAGCCGCTCCCGGCGCGCGGGAGGGCTACTGTCCGTATCCGCGTCACCGGATCCGACGGCGAGACCTCGCCGTGGAGCGAACCGGCGAAGTTCGAGGTCGGCCTGCTCGCCCCGGACGACTGGTCGGCCGTCTTCGTCACCCCGGACTGGGACGAGGACCCGCGCACCGACCAGCCCTCCCCGTTCCTGCGCCGCGAGTTCGACCTGCGCGGCCCTGTGCGTTCGGCCCGCCTGTACGCCACCGCGCTCGGCGTGTACGAGGCGGAGATCAACGGGACCCCCGTCGGCGACGACGTGCTCGCCCCGGGCTGGACGGCCTATGACAAGCGCCTGCGCTACCAGACCTACGACGTCACAGGTCTCCTGCGTCCTGGCCGCAACGCCATCGGCGTGGTCCTCGGCGACGGCTGGTTCCGCGGCCGCATCGGGTTCGACGGCAAGACCCGTGCCGTCTACGGCGACCGCCTCGCCCTGCTCGCCCAACTGGAGGTGGAGTACCAGGACGGCACCACCGAGCGCGTCACGACCGACGGTTCATGGCGGGCCGCCACCGGCCCGGTCGTCTCCTCCGGCCTGTACGACGGCGAGGCCTACGACGCACGGCTGGAACGGTCCGGCTGGTCCGAGCCCGGCCACGACGACTCCGGCTGGCGCGGGGTGCGTCCCGTCGCACGCGACCTCTCCACCCTCGTGGCGCCCGACGGGCCGCCGGTCCGCCGCATCGAGGAGATCGCTCCGGTCTCCGTGACCACGACCCCGTCCGGCAGGACACTCCTGGACTTCGGTCAGAACCTCGTCGGCCGGCTCCGCCTCACCGTGGCCGGCGAGGCGGGCCGCGTCCTGACCCTGCGGCACGCCGAGGTCCTGGAGGACGGCGAGCTGTGCACCAGGCCGCTGCGCACGGCGGCCGCGACCGACACCTACACCCTGCGGGGGCAGGGCAGGGAGGTCTTCGAGCCCCGCTTCACCTTCCACGGTTTCCGCTACGCCGAGATCACGGGAGCGCCCGTCGGTTTCGACCCGGCGACCGTACGCGCCGTCGTCCTCCACTCCGACCTGGAGCGCACGGGTTTCTTCGAGTGCTCCGACGATCTCGTCAACCGCCTGCACGAGAACGTGGTGTGGGGCATGCGCGGCAACTTCCTCGACGTTCCCACCGACTGCCCGCAGCGCGATGAGCGCCTCGGCTGGACCGGCGACATCCAGGTCTTCTCGCCGACCGCCTCCTACCTGTACGACAGCGCCGGCTTCCTGGGCTCCTGGCTCGCCGACCTCGCCGCCGAGCAGGGCGCGGACGGCGTGGTGCCGTTCGTGGTGCCCAAGGTGGGGGTCGCCGGCGCCGACACCCCGACCGCGGCCTGGGGCGACGCCGCCGTGGTCGTGCCGTGGGTGCTCCACGAGCGCTACGGCGACACCGGTGTCCTCGCCGCCCAGTACGACTCGATGCGTGGCTGGGTGGACCACGTCGCCTCGATCGCCGGCGCGAGCCGGCTGTGGGACAGCGGCTTCCAGTTCGGGGACTGGCTCGACCCGACGGCCCCGGCCGGCCGGCCCGACGGCGCCGCGACCCCCGGTGAACTCGTCGCCACCGCCTACTTCGCCCGATCCACGACACTTCTCGCCGGCGCCGCCGAGATTCTCGGCCGCGACGAGGACGCGGAGCACTATCGCGCCCTGGCCGAGGAGATCCGCGTCGCGTTCCAAGCGGAATACGTCACCGGCGCCGGCCGGATGATGGCCGACGCGCCGACCGCGTACGCCCTCGCGCTCTGCTTCGACCTGCTGGCATCCGACACCCAGCGCGCCCACGCCGGCGACCGGCTCGCCCAGCTCGTCCGCGCCAACGGCCACAAGATCGCCACCGGTTTCGTCGGCACCCCGCTGATCTGCGACGCCCTGACCCGCACCGGGCACACCGACACCGCGTACCGGCTGCTCCTCCAGCAGGAGTGCCCGTCCTGGCTCTACCCGGTCACCATGGGTGCGACCACCATCTGGGAGCGCTGGGACAGTCTGCTGCCCGACGGGACGGTCAACCCGAGCGGGATGACCTCCTTCAACCACTACGCCCTGGGCGCCGTCGCCGACTGGCTGCACGGCACGGTCGCCGGCCTCGCCCCCGCGGAGCCCGGCTACCGCCGCCTGCGGGTGGAGCCGCGACCGGGCGGCGGCCTCACCCACGCGAGGGCGGGACTGCGCACGCCGTACGGCCTTGCGGAGGTGTCCTGGAACCTGGCCGGAACGGAGCTGACGGTCGAGGCACTCGTGCCGCCGAACACGACCGCCGAGGTCGTCCTGCCGGACAGCGGCGGCGACGCCGTCGAGGTCGGATCGGGCCGGTACGGCTGGACGGTTCCGTACGCGTCTACGGACGCCCAACGGGCCCCGCTGTCCGTGGACATGAGCATCGACGCCCTGCTGGACCGCGAGGAGGCAGCCCGCGCCTTCAAGGACCTGTTGATCGCGTACATCCCGGAGGCCGCTGCCTTCATCGACAGTGGGTCGGGTGCTCCGGCCGGCACCACTGTGCGGGCGATCGCGGGGATGATCCCTGACGGCGAGACCTTCCTGTCCGACCTGGAGGCCAGGTTCGCGGAGCTGGAGGGCCGCGCCTGACGGGCGTGTTCGTGACAGGAGGTTCGCTTTGCCGCCGAGTACGGACCCCGGCCGAGCATGTCCGTCAGTCCTGCCGGTGAGTGCCCGTTTCTGCCATCGTGAAGTGATCTCTCGTCAGCCCTGGCCCGGTGGTGTGGCCATGAGTGATGACCGGGAGCTGCCCGGTACTGCCCGACTCCGTGTCGTCCCAGCCTGCGTCGCCGCCCATGGGGGTGTCAGATCTGAGCCGGCGTGCCGTTCCCATCGGGCCTCCGGGGCCCGCCGCCCGTGCGGCGGGCAGGCGGGCCCCGGAGATTGACGGTGTGTCAGACAGCGCTGCAGGCCGTCCCGTTCAGGTTGAAGCCGGAGGGCCTGGCGAAGGCTCCGTCGGTGGTGCCCTGGAACCCGAACGACACCTGGCCGCCGGCCGCGATCTGGCCGTTGTGGCTCGCGTTGCTCGCCGTGACGGCTCCCGAGGACGCGGAGAGGTTCGCGTTCCAGGCGTTGGTGATCCGCTGCCCGGAGGGGAGGGCGAACGCGAGCTGCCAGCCGTTGACGGGGGAGGAGCCGGTGTTGGTGATGGTGACGTCGGCGGTGAAGCCGCCCTGCCAGACGTTCGTCGCGTACGCCACCTTGCAGGCCGTGGAGCCGCCCGGGTTGCCGGGGTTGCCGCCGGACGACCCGGTGTTCACGGCGGAGGAGAACGAGGTGACGGCGAGACCCGCGCCGTTCTGCCAGGGTTCGAATCCGGCCTGAACGCTCGTCAAGTACCAGTTGTTCTGCGCGAGTCCGCGCGAGACGGCCTGCCGGGCGAAGTCCATGACGTCGAAGGACCAGCTGGTGACCGCCGACGGTGCGACGAACGACAGCACGTCGTTCGAGCCGTTGTTGCCGGACCACACCTGCCAGTCACGCCCGCCCACGCCGGCGTTGCCGACCGGGGAGCCGATCGGCTGGATGGATCCGACCTTGTTGAACCAGATCATGATCTCGGTCCTGTTGACGCCGTCGGTGCGTGGCGTGGGGTCGAGCCAGATGTCGTACGCGGCGTCGTAGACCGCGTCGTTCACGTAGCTGTAGGAGATGCTCGACGGCGCGGTGGAGACGGTGCTGAGCTGGGCGGGAAGGTTGGTGCCGGGCGAGCAGTTGGTGTAGTGGCAGCCGTTGTAGACGGAGGGGTACGACTTCGGAGCGCCGTTCGTGGGGACGGATCCGTCGGCCTGGGTGATCCTGAACCCCGAGTCCGTCGCGGTGATGCACTGAGCGGCGCTGGTGCCCCAGCGGTTGTTCTGGACCACGTAGCGACCCTGGATGGTAGTCGTGCCGAAGGGCTGGCAGATCGAGGTGTCGGCCTGTGCCACCGACGCTGTGGTCAGAAGCGCGGCGAGCGAGACGAGCGAGGTGAGCAGCGCGCCGAGCAAGCCACGCGCGCTGCGGGCATGGTGCGTTGAAGGACGCATGCGGATCCTCTTCAGAGGGATGGGGGGTAATGGGCAAGTGCTCCCGCCATGTTGTGAATGGGAGCGCTCCCAAACCTTGGCTCGGCAGGACTGTAGGGATGCTCCACGTCCATGACAAGACTGTGGGCGTGAACCCGTTGAACCGATTTCGAAGCCGCAGGTCGGACGCGGGGGCGAGACACAGTGCGCCTGACCCGGCGGACGTCAGGTCGAGTCGCGGACCACAAGCTCCGTACGGAGGATGACGTGGCGCCAGGCCACCGCACCCTCCTCCATCTCCTCCAGGAGCAGCCGGATCATGGCCCGCCCGATCTCCTCGATGGGCTGACGCACCGTCGTCAGCCGCGGCTCGGTCTGCTGGGCCAGCGGAAAGTCGTCGAAACCGATCACGGCGACATCCTCGGGTACCCGGCGTCCGGCCGCGCGCAGGGCCTCCAAGGCACCCGCGGCCGTCGTGTCCGACGCGGCGACGACGCCGTCGATGTCCGGATGCCGCTCCAGGAGCCGAGCCATGGCGCGGCGCCCGCTGTCCGCCGTGAAGTCGCTCTCGGCGGCAAGGGACGGCTCGCCCTTCAACCCCGCGAGTTTGAGGGCCTCTTCGTAGCCGCGCAGCCGGCACTGGGCGGCGTACAGGTCGAGCGGCCCCGTGATGGTGGCGATGACTCTGCGGCCTCGTTGGACAAGATGCGAGACGGCGCTGCGGGCGCCGCCGATGTTGTCCGCGTCGACGTAGCTGACGTACTCCTCCCCGGAACGGCGCCCGAGCAGCACGGTCGGCAGCCGGGCCTCGGCGAGCATGTCCGGCAGGGGGTCGCCGGCGTGTACCGACATGAGCAGGACGCCGTCGACCCGGCCGCCGCGCGCGTACTCGAGGAAGCGCTGCCGCTCGGTGTCCGAGCGGACCAGGGTCAGCAGCAGCTGCATTCCGGTGTCGGTCAGCGCGTTCCCGAGCGAGCTGACGATCTCGGAGAAGAAGGGCTCCGCGAACTGCCGCCAGTCCGGCTCCGTCATGACCAGGGCGACGGCATCGGCCCGCCGGCCCGCCAGGGAACGGGCCGCGAGATTGGGCACGTAGCCCAGTTCCTCGATGGCCTGCTGGACGGCCCGGCGCGTCGAATCCTTCACGCCCGCCGCGTTGTTGATGACGCGGGAGACCGTGCCCCGCCCCACCCGCGCGTGGGCGGCCACCTCTTCCAGCGTCGGTGTCCCCAGGCGTCGCTTGCCCATGACCACCTCCCCCAAGAGATCACCGATCTTACCGGCCGGAGGGGGGTGAGCACACGAAATCACCACTGGCATAGTTACGGGCGGTTGGCCCGCGCTCATGGATTGGGAGCGCTCCCGTTCTGGGTGGAGGGGTATGGGCGTTTATCCGCCGGTGGTCATAGACGGAACGACCTTCCACGGCTTGGTGGTGTGTGTTCGCACAGGGGAATGCCGGGAGACCGGTGGGTGGCCCGAACTGGTATTGGGATGGCCGGGCAGCCCCCTGCGCGGGTGGGTGCTGCCCGGCCGGTGACCCCGCCGTCGGGTGACGGGGTCCGTACGCGGAGTGCCGGCGGGGGGTTACTCAAGCAGCTCCGCGTACGAGCCCATGGCCAGGGCGATGTCCGCCTGGGCCCAGAATCGGTGGTAGGTGAAGACGGGCGCGGCGCCGCCCTTGAGATACGCCTCGACCTTCGACCAGGCCGGGTCGCTCTTGTAGAAGGCCCGGATCGAGGCGAACGTCGAGGACGAGTTGATCGCCTCGCCGTTCGGCATCTTGCCGGTCCAGCCGCTCGGCACGTAGACCGGGTCGTTGAACCGGCTGTAGTCGGTGCGGGTCTCCGGAACAGCGATACCGAGGCTGTCCTGGTAGTTGCCCCACATCCCGTCCAGCAGCGCCTTCGCCGTCGACTTCGCCTTCGCGTCACCGGACTTGGCGCCGTAGTACGTCAGGGTCTTGGCGTACGCGGCCGCCACGCCGACGTCGTTGGTGTAGTCGGCGACGGTGACGTGAAGTCCGCTGTTGGCGCCGGGACTTGACGCGTTCCAGGTGTCGGGCTGGCCCGACCACTGGAGGG
The DNA here is from genome assembly GCF_016612545.1 of Streptomyces sp. MBT65. Taxonomy (GTDB): domain Bacteria; phylum Actinomycetota; class Actinomycetes; order Streptomycetales; family Streptomycetaceae; genus Streptomyces. The sequence goes on from NZ_JAENRY010000004.1 coordinate 23,226, forward strand.
TGGAGGGAATCTGGTAGGTGCCGTCCGGGTTGATGGTCGTTTTGGACAGGGCCCACTTGACCCACTTGTCGAGGACCGTCTTGGCCTGCGGGTCCCCGGTCTGCTGGTAGTACTCGGCGACCCGCTCCATGGACCACGCCTGGAAGCCGAACCACTGGTTGGACGGCGGGTCGTGGTAGACGGGCTGCTCGTCGTAGTACATGCCGTAGAACGTCGACTTCCCGGCCGGTGGGGTCGCGTAGCGGCCCGCCCAACTGTTGGTCGAGCCGCCGGCGATGGCGCCCTCGTCCGACTGGAGCCAGCGGTAGAACTCCAGCTGCCGCTGGAGCGACTTGCCCCAGTCGGCCGCGCCGGTCGACGACTTGGGCTTCAGGTCGGCGTCGGCGCTCAACGCGTATGCGGCGAGCGGGTTCTGGTAGCCGCTGTGGGCGTAGCTGGAGCCGATGCGCCAGGCCCAGCCTCCGCTGGTGTCGGCGGAGCCGCCCCAGGCGTAGTACCAGGAGAGCAGGTAGTGCGAGGCGTCCTTGCCGGTGCCGGCCGCGCAGGTGGACGGTCCGACGCAGTTGCCGATTTTCTTGAAGTACTTGTCGTACATGGCGTAGCGCAGATAGTCGCCCATCTTCGCGGCCTTGCCCACAGTGGTGGAGACAGCGCTGCCCTTGCCCTGCTGCTTCGCCCAGGTGTCGGCCCAGTACGCGGCCTGCACCGCGCGCGCGTCGGCGTCCGGGGCGGTGGTGTACTTCCACTGCTTGGCGTACGACTTGTCCCCGGTGAAGAGGTCCAAGTACCCGTTGGTTCCACCGTACTTGAAGGCGTCGCAGGTCGGCTGCGGCACCGTCTCCCACACCGATTCCTGCGGTCCGCGCTGGAAGGTGTTGAGGTACGAAGGGCCGGTCTCGGCCGGGCCTGCCTCGCACTTGCCGCCCGGGGTGTTGCCGAACCCGTAGGTGTTGTCGACGTCCTGGATCCAGTGCATGCCGTAGACGTCGTCGGTGTTGTAGGCCGACTTCAGTTCACCGGCCAGCGGGTCCGAGCCGACGGGCACGGACGAGTCGAGCGCGCTCGGATACTGGTCCGGCGTGTCCTCCTCGGGCGCGTAGGTGGCCGGCTTGGAGGCGTTGTAGAAGGAGTTGGTGGGCTGGTCGGCGTGGGTGGGGATCATGTACTTCTCCATGATGTCCCAGGCGCCGTTGAACTTGGTCCAGTCGCCGGTGACCTTGCCGTACATGGCCTGGAGCCACAGGAGGTAGCTGTACGCCTCCGACGTGGTCTCGTGGCCCTGGTCCGGCGCCTCGACGATCAGCGTCTCGACCGAGTGGTAGGGGATGCCCTCGGGGGAGAAGTAGCCGTTGGCCGGGTTGGTGATCTTCCCGTAGAGGTCCAGGAAGCGGGCGTTGTACGTGCCCGTCGCAGCGATCTGGGTGACCGTCACCGTCGCCTTGGCGAGCCCTGCGGCCGTCGACTCGAAGGTGGCCGCCCCCGTGCCGGAGGCGTCCGCCGTGACGGTCACCTTCTGCGCGGTGTTCCAGGTCGACGGGGTGAAGGTGAGGGAGGCCCCGCCGGTGACCGACAGGCCCGAGTTGCCGCCGGTCCGGGCGGTCGTCACGGTCACGTTGGCCGAGGGCTGGGTGGAGAGCTTCACCTCGTAGGTGCCCGTCTTGCCCTGCTGGACGGCGAGTTGGGTGGTCGAGGCGACGACAGCGGGGCCCGCGGCGACGGTGATGCCGACCGGGGTGGATTCCGCGGACGCGCCCAGACTGTCGTACGCCTTCGCCAGCAGGGAGTGACTGCCCACAGTCAGACCAGAGGCGGAGTACGTGTAGGGCGCGCTCGTGTCGGTGCCGAGCAGCGTGGTGTCGTCGTAGAACTCCACCTTGCCGATCGTCGCGCCGTCCGCGGCCGCCGCGGTCGCCGCGAGCGGCACTGTGTCGCCGCGAGAGTAGACCGCGCCGGCGGCCGGGCTGGTCAGTACGGTGATCGGCGGCTGGTGGGCGCCGACGCAACTGGTGCCGTTGACCGCGAAGTTGGTCGGCGCGGTGTTGGTGCCGCTGTAGCTGAACTGCGCCCCTGCCGAGACGGCGGCGCCCGGTGCGATCGTCCCGTTGTAGGGGGCGTTCTGCACGGTGATCGACTGACCCGACTGCGACCAGGTGCCGTTCCACCCGTTCGAGAGCCTCTGGTTGCCCGAGTAGCCGTAGGTCAGGGTCCAGCCGTCGATGGCGGCCGTGCCGCGGTTGGTGAGGGTGAGGTCGGCGGTGAAGCCGGAACCCCAGTCATTGGTCCTGTAGTCGACGCTGCACTGCACGGTCGCCGCGTTCGCGGTGGTCGTACCGGTGGCGAGCATGGACAGGGGCAGGGCGAACGCGGCGGCGACGGCGGTCCAGAACCGCCGTACGGCTCTGCGTTTGCGTCCGGGATCCATGTGCTGTTCCTCCTTGCGTCACGCGACTCACGGAGAGGTGCCAAGGCCTGAATCCAGTGGGAGCGCTCCCATCGTGGGGATGAAGGCGGGCGCGGTCAAGATGCCGGGACGTTCAAAGTTCGAAGCGAGCCGATCCAGCGAAAAGTTTCGCAAGGACCCTATGAAACCTCGTCAGTTGACGCTAACTTCCTCCCCACCAGTGGGAGCGGTTCCATCAGGCGACGCGTCCGTAGCGGCGCGCCAAGCTGTAAGGACTCGCTCATGCGACACCCCCCGCATTCAGTACTTTTAGTCAGCGACGCTCTCTCGAGCACTGTTGTGCCCGGTGGTCTCCGCCCGGGGAGCCATGGCCGCGTGCGCCATGGACACGAACTCGGACAGCTCGAACCACGGCGACACCGCGGACTCCCGGCCGCCCACACCGGGAGCCGGCGGCATGAAATCCCCGCTCGACCCGTACGGGTCCGGTGCCGGCGGTCGACGCCTTCGGACACCGCCGGGCACCCCCGCGCCTGACCAGGCACCCGGAACGACCGAGGTCTTGAGGCGCCGGCAGGACGGCCGCGCCTTCGAGCAGATGCCGGACGTACCCGCGCGCCGATCACTGGAACGCCTGCTTGCCCAGGTGTGGCCAGACGTCGGCTCCCGCGACCGTCCGTGCGGCCTCCGTCCGCAACTCCCCACCGAGAGAAGGAAACCCGCACTCATGAGTCACACCAGGACATCGCTCCTCGCTGCCTTGACGCTGGTCGCGGCGACGACCGGGACGGCGCTCGTCGTCGGCCAGGCCGGCGCTGCCACCTCGGCCGTCCCCTGCACCGTCGACTACAAGGTGCAGAGCCAGTGGGACACCGGCTTCACCGCCGCCGTGACCATCACCAACAACGCGGCCGCCAAGTCGAGTTGGGCTGTGAAGTGGTCGTACGCCGGTAATCAGAAGGTCACCAACGCCTGGAACACGAAGCTCAGCCAGAACGGTGCCGACGTCACCGCCGCCAACGAGAGCTACAACGGCACGCTCGCGAGCGGCGGTTCGGTCAGCTTCGGCTTCAACGGCTCCTACAGCGGCACCAACAGCGTGCCCGCCACCTTCACGCTCGACGGCGTCGCCTGCAACGTCGACAACGGCGGCGGTACGGGTGGCGGAACCGGCGGCGGCACCGGTGGTGGTACCGGCGGCGGTACGGGCGGTGGCGGCGGAGGTGGCGACACGGGCAGCCGCGCCAACAACCCCTACACCGGCGCCAAGGTGTACGTGAACCCCGAGTGGTCCGCGAAGGCCGCCGCGGAACCGGGCGGCAGCCGCATCGCCAACCAGCCCACCGCGGTCTGGCTGGACCGTATCGCCGCCATCAACGGTGTGAGCGGCGGCATGGGCCTGCGTGCCCATCTCGACGAGGCGTTGAGGCAGAAGGGTTCCGGCGAACTCGTGGTCCAGCTCGTCATCTACGACCTGCCCGGCCGTGACTGCGCCGCGCTCGCCTCCAACGGCGAACTGGGACCCAACGACCTCGACAAGTACAAGTCCCAGTACATCGACCCCATCGCGTCGATCCTGTCCGACGCCAAGTACGCGGGCCTGCGGATCGCCACGGTCATCGAACCCGACTCGCTGCCGAACCTGGTCACCAACGCCGGCGGCACTGCCACGACCACCGACGCCTGCGTGACCATGAAGTCCAACGGCAACTACGAGAAGGGCGTGGGCTACGCCCTGGACAAGCTGGGCGCCGTCCCGAACGTCTACAACTACATCGACGCCGCCCACCACGGCTGGCTCGGCTGGGACAGCAACCTCGATCCCGCGGTGCAGGAGTTCCACAAGGTCGCGACCTCGAACGGCGCGAGCGTGAACGACGTGGCCGGCTTCATCGTCAACACCGCCAACTACAGCCCCACCAAGGAGCCGTACCTCAAGGTGACGGACACGGTGAACGGGCAGACCGTACGCCAGTCGAAGTGGGTGGACTGGAACCAGTACGTGGACGAGCAGTCCTTCGCCCAGGCGCTGCGCGACAAGCTCGTCGCGTCCGGATTCGACTCCGGTCTCGGCATGCTGATCGACACCTCACGCAACGGCTGGGGCGGGTCCGCCCGGCCCACCGGACCCGGAGCGCAGAGCACCGTGGACGGGTACGTCGACAGCAGCCGGACCGACCGGCGGATCCACGCCGGCAACTGGTGCAACCAGAGCGGCGCGGGCATCGGGGAACGGCCGACCGCGGCTCCGGCCGCCGGCATCGACGCCTACGTGTGGGTCAAGCCGCCGGGGGAGTCCGACGGCAACAGTGCGGCCGTCCCCAACGACGAGGGCAAGGGCTTCGACCGGATGTGCGACCCGACGTACGGCGGGAACGCGCGCAACGGCAACAACCCCACGGGCGCGCTGCCGAACTCGCCGCTGGCCGGACACTGGTTCTCCGCCCAGTTCCAGCAGCTGATCCAGAACGCGTACCCGCCGTTGTCGTGACCTGCCGGCGCGGCGTGTGACCGCCGGGATCCGTCCCTCGACCTCACCGAGGGACGGATCCCAGCGGATCCCGTGCCCCACGGGCGGCGAGACCGTCCGGAAGCGACGCTCGCGACGCTCAGTGGACGCTCGTTCCGATGAGTCGCCAGATGGGTTGTGGTGCTGGTCAGGCGGCTTGCAGTGGCGGGGGACAGGTGGTTCTCCAGCCGGTCCCCAAGAGCGACTTGGTACTGCCGCGCTGCATGAGGATCTCCCTGGACCCGCCAGGCGTGCGTCGTTGATGCGTGTGCTGGGGACGTTCATTTCTCATCGGGCGCGCACGCTGGCACCGGCCCGTACGGAGACGACGGTGGTACTGGAGCGCGGACCGAGAGGCGGCGCCTTCCCTTCGCGTCTGCCGGTCGCTGCGGTGAGTGCCGGACTTGACGCGATGGCGGTCGCGCTGCTGGCGGCGGTCAACACTGGGGCGCAGACGGACGACGGCGGGACCCGGGTCGCTCTTGCCGAGATCATTTCGGCCGGAGTGCCGGAGTGCCGGAGTGCCGGAGGATGCGCGGCTCTGTCGTGGTCGAGACTCTCGCGTCGGCTGTGACCGCGGAGCCCGTGGCTGACGACCAAGTGGTCGGCGCCGTCGCACCAGACATCCGGCCGACCTCGCCCGCCCCGGGCTCTCTGCCGGGGCGGAGCCGTCTGCTGCCGTTGCGTCGTCCAGGCGGAGCCCGGAGTGCCGGCTGGAGCGTGAACCGTGATGAGCGTCTCATGTTCCGGTCTCCCGCCGGGCAAGATAATTGCCCATCGACGTGCAATTATCTTTCCTGTGCTCCTGGCTTCATGGACGGCGCGCTCGTCGCGTCAGATCCCGGCCCCGACTTCCGACCCTCTGTGGAGAAGCGCAGTGAATCTCGGCGGACCAGACGACCTGACGCTCCCCCGGCAGGGGCACCCGGTGGCCCTCATCGCCGGCCGGTACGAGCTGCGATATCTGCTCGGCTCCGGCGGTATGGCCGAGGTGCATCTCGCGCACGATCTCCGGCTCGACCGCAGTGTGGCCGTGAAGACCCTGCGCGGCGACCTCGCCCACGAACCGGCGCTTCAGGAACGGTTCCGCAGGGAGGCGCAGTCCACCGCTTCCCTCAACCATCCCGCTATCGCCGCGGTGTACGACACGGGGGAGGACGTGGCTTACGGCGGGTCCCGGTTGCCGTACCTCGTGATGGAGTACGTCGACGGGACCACCCTGCGCGACGCCCTGCACTCCGGGCCGCCGATGACCGCCGAACGGGCCCTCCAAGTGACGGCCGGAGTGCTGCGAGCTCTGGCTCACTCGCATCAACACGGCATCGTGCACCGGGACATCAAGCCGGCCAACGTCATGCTGAACCGGGCCGGAGAAGTCAAGGTCATGGACTTCGGGATCGCCCGGGACGCTCGGGACGTCGGCATGACGCAGACGTCGGTCGTGATCGGGACCGCCCAGTACCTCTCGCCGGAACAAGCGATGGGACGGGAGACCGACGCGCGGTCCGACCTGTACTCCATCGGCTGCCTGCTGTACGAACTGCTGACCTTCCGCACGCCGTTCACCGGCGAAACGCCGATGGCGTTGATGTACCAGCACACCCAGGAAGTCCCGTGCCCGCCGAGCCTCTACAACCCTGAGGTCGGCCCCCAGGTGGACACGATCGTTCTGCGCGCCCTGGAGAAGGATCCCGGATACCGCTACCAGTCCGCCGAGGAGATGCTCGCCGACATCGAGGCGTTCCTCGGTACGGGCCTGCGCATGCCGGGCGCCGAACTCCCGCCGGGGGAGGGCGACTTCCCGTACGACGACGCCGACCAGGAAGAGAAGAGCGGCCGGCGCAGGGGAACCGTCGTGCTGATCACGGCGGGCGTCGCCGTCGTCGTCCTGGCGTTGGTGTGGGGCTGGTTCATGTTCGGGCGTGGTGCGGCCGACGACGGCAGGACCGGCGTACCCGACCTTGTGGGTCAGAGTCTGGAGGAGGCGCGGCGTACCGCGGAGAACGTCGACCTCACCGTCACCGTCGACAAGCGGGAGCCTTGCGCGGACCAGCCGAGCGGCCACATCTGCGAGCAGAGCCCCGTGGAAGGGGAACTCGCCAAGGGCGAGGCGGTCTCGGTCACCGTGTCCACGGGGGCGCCCAAGGTCGAGGTGCCGGACGTCACGGACAAGGACGAGGACGACGCGTCCCGGATCCTGGAGGACAAGGGATTCAAGGTGAAGCTCCGGCACGTCACATCCGGCAGCGAGGATCCCGGAACCGTCCTCAAGCAGGACCCGGAGGGCGGTGAGAAGGCCGAGAAGGGCACCGAGATCACCCTCACGGTGGCCAAGGAGGCGCAGAGGGCCACGGTTCCGGACCTCACGGGTGCGACCGTGAGCGAGGCCCGGAAGCTGCTGGCCGCACAGGATCTGAGACTGGGCAGTACGACCGAGGTCGAGAGCGACGCCGAGTCGGGGACCGTGGTGGGACAGAGCGTCGCTTCCGGCGACGAGGTCGAGCCGGGTACGGCGATCGGCGTGAAGATCGCCAAGGCCGTGCAGACCGTGCAGATCCCCACCGACATCCTCGGCAAGACCCTTGCCGAAGTCCAGGACGAACTGGACGCCCTCGGTCTCCAGGTCGCCGTCTCCACTGGATCCTCCCAGGCGTCCGACGCGGTGGTGACGTCGAGCACTCCAGCCGCGGGGAGCGAGGTGGAGGCGGGAAGCGCCGTGGTCGTCGTCACTCAGGACGCCGGCAAGGACCAGTCGGACGGGGGCGCGACGCCGGGCGGAGACACGAGTGGCGGCACGGAGGCCACGGCGCGTCAGTTGCTGCCGGTCCTCCCGATCCCGAGATGACGCCCGGCCCGGTGGACGCCCGTCGGCGACGCGCGCCATCAAGGCCCACCTGCTGGCCCCCTGACCATGGTCAACTCCGGGATCCGGGCCGACGACGGCACCGTCGCCACCGCCGTCCCGATCGCCGCCGGAGTCGACCAGTGCCGCCGCCGCGGTCCGCCGTCCGCACGGAACCAGGCCGCTCCACTCGCCCCACCGACCCCAGTGAAGGAGGGCATCGCCCTTGTCCACGTCCCAGCACAGGCACGACGACGGCTCGCAGTACGAGCCCCACTACCCCTCTTATGACAGCTACGGCTACGGCTACCGCTACGGCTCTCAGGACGAGGCCACTCTGTACGAACCGTACGCATCGCCCGGGCTCCGGCGGAGTCGGCGGCGCCCCCTCGCTGTCGCGACCGCCGCTCTCGTCGCGCTGGCCGTCCTTTCCGTTGCCGTCGACCGGGTCGTAGCAGCACGCATAGAGTCACGCACGGCCAAGGCGTTCCAGGAGGGCATGGACACGCCTCTGCCTCCGCAGGTCCACGTCCGAGGCTTCCCCGTCCTGCCCCAGGCGGCCTCCGGAACCCTGCGACACGTGGACATCATCGCTCACGACATACCGGCCCAGGGGGCCACCCGCCCACTGCCGGTATCCGAACTCTCCCTCCGGCTCCAGGGGTTGACGAAGTCGGACGACGACAGTGAGGCACGGGCCGGCAGTGCCGAGGCGACCGCCTTCCTGTCCTACACGGACGTGTCGAACACCCTTGGGTTGGAGATCTCCCAGGGCAGCCGCCCGGGTCAGGTGAGGGCGGTGGTCCTCGTCCCCCTCGGGAAGCAGGTCACTGTGACGACTACCGTCACGGCGGACTCGGGCAATCGCATCGCCTTCAAGGACTTCGACGTCACGGCCGGTGCGCTGCCTGCCCCCGGGAGCGCGGCGCTGGACAAGGTCTTCGAGCAGCCCATCCAGCTGCGGAACATCCCCCACGGCCTGAACCTGCGCTCGGTCACCACCACGACCGACGGCCTGATCGCCCACTTCTCGGGTCACTCGGTCACCTTCCGAGCCGATGACGCCCCGCAGGACGGCGACGGGGGATCCGACGCTGTGGTTCGGCGCGTTTCGGCTCTCCAACCAGGCCGGTGACGTTCGCTGTTCCGCGCGGGATGGACTGGGCGTTCACCACGACGGAATCGAGCCCGTCGTGCGGCGGTGTCGACCACTCAGCCAAGGTCGGGCAGCGGCCGACGGGCGACCTCGTGGGCTTCGTTCGGTGGTACGCCCAGCATGCGCAGGACCATCTCGGCGAGACTGACCGCGGCCTCGTCACCGTCCAGTTCGGGGCGGGCGAACCGCAGCTCCACGAGTGACAGCAGGGTCCCGCCCAGCGCCGAGAGGGCCACGACCGGCTCGACGGCGGTGAAGCGGCCTGAGGCGATGCCGACCTGAAGATCGCGCAGCGCGCGGGTCGCCAGGCCGTTGTCCGAGTAGAGGTGGCCGAGGCCGCGCCGGCGCAGCACCTGCATGAGTTCCGGGTGGGAGTCGGCCATGCGGGCGCTGAGCCGGAAGCCGGCCGTGACGAGTTCCGCGGGGTCGTCGATCCCGTTCAGCCGCTCGTCGAAGGCCTGGCCGAACTCCTCCAGGGCGTCCACCACCGCTGTCTCGAACAGTTCCGTCTTGGACTCGAAGTGGTTGTAGAAGGAGCCGAAGCCGACGTCGGCGCGTTCGGCGATCGCCTGGATGCTGACGCTGGTGTCTCCGGTCTCGGCGAGTATCTGCCGGGCGGCGCGGACGAGCGCTCTGCGGGTTTCGGCGCGGCGCCGTTCGAACCGGTTGCCGGGCGGGGCTGAGGTGGACATGGGCCGAGTCTAGCTGCGGTTCCAGGGCCGCCGCAGTTCTGATGAATCCATCACTTACTCTCGCTCCAGCTATTGACGATGCTTCCGTCAAGGCTGATGATTTCCTCATTACGGCAATGTTGCTCGGAGGGCACCATGTCTGAAACACGCGTGGCCGGAGCCGCCGTCGCGACACCCCACCAGGACCTTCACAGCGAGAAGGGCGCCCTGCGCGGCGAGCACCCCGGGCGCTCCCGGAACCCGGTGATCAAGGTGGCGGACCTGGCCTGGCTGGAGTTCGAGAAGCCCGACCTGGAGCGGGCCGAGGTCTTCGCCCGTGACTTCGGCTTCGGTGTCGCCGCTCGCACGGAGCGGGAGCTGTGGCTGCGGGGCACGTTCGCGGGCTCGCCCTGCATGGTGATCCGGCGCGGTCGTACGTCCCGTTTCGTCGGCCCGGCGTTCCGCGCCGCCGAGCGCGCCGATCTGGACCGGCTGGCCCGGGCGACGGGCACGGATGTACGGGACGCGGACGTGCCCGGCGGAGGCGAGGCGGTCGTTCTGCTCGACCCGTCCGGCTTCCCGGTGCGGGTGGTGCACTGCGCCGAGTCGCTCCCGGCGCAGCCCGAACAGCGGCCGCTGTCACTGAACTTCGGCACGGACCACCGTCGTACGAACGTCGCGCAGCGTCCGCCCCGGGAGCCGTCCCGGATCCAGCGGCTGGGTCATGTGGTGCTGGAGACAAGGGTGTTCGGCCGCGCGCTGGACTGGTACCTGGACACGCTCGGCATGATCGTGTCCGACTTCCTGTTCCTGGACGGGCAGCGCGAGCGGGGTCCGACGATGGCGTTCGTCCGCTGCGACCTGGGCGGCGTGCCCGCCGACCACCACACCCTGGCGATGCATCTGGGCCCGGGTAACGGCTATGTCCACTCCGCCTACCAGGTGACCGACCTGGACGCGATCGCGGTGGGCGGCGAGTACCTCAACGAGCGCGGATACCAGCGCAGTTGGGGCATCGGACGGCACATCCAGGGCAGCCAGCTCTTCGACTACTGGCGCGATCCCGACCGCTTCATGCTGGAGCACTTCGCCGACGGCGACCTGTTCTCCCACGACGTGGAACCCGGCTGGGCACCGATGTCGGCGAGCGGACTGGCCCAGTGGGGACCGCCGGCCACCCGCGACTTCCTCGGCACGAACCCGTCGCCCGCGAAGGTCCGTGAAGTACTGCACGCCCTGCGCGGCGACAACGAACTCGACCCCGCACGTCTGCTGGGCCTGATGAAAGCGATGACCTCATGAGCACCAACGTCCTGCGTACCGCCGACGGTTGGTGGGTGGTGCGTGACGCGCGCGCTGTTCGCGTCGACACCAAGGCCGTCACAACTGCCGAGCTGCTGGCAGACCGGGCCGCCATCGGCGAGGCCGCCGGTTCAGGTGAGGCGGGCACTCCCGTCGCCGACCTGGTCGCACTCTCCCCGGTCACCACGCCCTGCCGGGTCGTCGCCCAGATGGTCAACTACCGCAGCCACGCCCGCGATTCGGGCTTCACCGGCGACGTCCCGCCCACCTTTTTCCGCAAGGCGTCCGGCTCGGTCAGCAGCCCCGGCGAGGCCATCGTCCGGCCCTCACACGTGAACTTCCTCGACTACGAGGTCGAGTTGGGCCTGGTCATGGGGGAATCGCTGCCGCTGGGCACCGTGGTGGAGGAACGGGACCTGCCGTCGTACGTCGCCGGGCTCGTCGTCACCAACGACGTCAGCGCGCGCGACGTACAGCTGACCAAGACGCAGTTCTACGAGAGCAAGTCGTACCCCACGTTCACGCCGACCGGGCCCTACCTCTGTCTGCTGGAGCCGGAGGACTTCGCCCATCTCCTGGATCTGCGGCTGAGGTTGAGCGTCAACGGGGAGCTGAGGCAGGACCGCACCCTCGCCGACATGATCGTGCGTCCGGCGCAGGCCCTCACTCTGCTGGCCCGGTTCCAGACCCTCGACCCCGGCGACCTGCTGCTGACCGGCACCCCCGGTGGCACGGCCCTGAAGGCCCCGCCCAAGGCGGTCGAGAAGATCGGCGCGCTGCTGCCGCCCGCCGTGAAGTGGAAAGCGTTCTTCAAGACCCAGGCCAGGAACCCCCACTACCTGCACAAGGGCGACGTAGTCACCGCCACCATCGCCACCCCGGACGGCCGCATCGACCTGGGCGAGCAGCACACGCCCGTGACCGACGCGAACTGAGAGCCGAAGTGAGCCGCACATGACCGCCGACCAATCCGTAGGACCGGACTCCGCCGAGCACGTGCCGGTCGTGATCGTCGGAGCCGGGCCCGTGGGGGTTACCGCCGCCCTGCTGCTCGCCCAGCACGGGGTGAGGACCGTCGTCCTCGAACGTCACCACGACGTCTACCCCCTGCCGCGCGCCGTCGCCACCGACGACGAGGTTCGCCGCATCCTCCAAGCCGCCGGAATCGCCGACGAGTTCGCCGCCGTCGCCCGCCCCGCGCGCGGACTGCGGCTGCTGGACGCCCGCCACCGCGTGATCGCCGAGTTCCGCCGCTCACCGCGGGGCCACCACGGCTTCCCGCAGACCAGCATGTTCGACCAGCCCGAACTGGAACGGCTGCTGCGCGAGGCACTCGCCCGCCGGCCGGAGTGCGAGCTGCGGGGCGGAGCGGAGGTGACGGCGGTCGGACAGCACGGCGACGGGCCGGTGCGTGTCGCCTACCGCGACGAGGAGGGCGAGCACCTGCTCCTCGCGGACGCCGTCCTCGGCTGCGACGGCGCGGGCAGCCTCACCCGCGATGCCGTCGGCGCGCAGTGGGAGGACCTTCGCTTCGAGGAACACTGGACCGTCATCGACGTGACGACGAAAGCCGCCGTCCGTTGTTGGGAAGGCGTCGACCAGGTCTGCGACCCGCACCGCCCGGCGACCTTCATGCGCATCGGTGAGGACCGCTACCGCTGGGAGTTCCGGCTGCGGGAGATGGAGGACCTCGACGCCGAGCGGTTGCGCGAGTTGGTCGCCCCCTGGGTCGACATCGCCCGCGTCGACGACTTCCATGTCATCCGGCAGGCGCAGTACACCTTCCGGGCCCGTATCGCCGACCGCTGGCGCCGGGGTCGCGTCTTCCTTCTCGGCGACGCCGCCCACCTCACCCCGCCGTTCGTCGGACAGGGCCTGTGCTCGGGTCTGCGCGACGCGCACAACCTGAGCTGGAAACTCGCCCGCGTCCTGCAACAGGGCGGAGACGAGCGGCTGTTGGACACCTACGAACGGGAACGCAAACCGCACGCCCGTCATCTGATCCGCCTTGCGGTCGCCACCGGCTGGGCCATGACCGGTGGCCAGGACCGCGCCGCCGCGCTGCGCCGCACCGCCATCGCCGCGGCCTGCCGCATACCGGGGGTGACGAGCAGGGCGGGCCGGGACCTCGGCCGCCCGCTGGCCGCCGGTCCGCTGACCCGCCGCGGCCGACTGGGCGGCACCTCCTGCCCGCAGCCCAGGGTGACGACGCGGGACGGACAACACCTCCGCCTCGACGACGTCCTCGGGGACTCCTTCGCGGTGCTGACCGCGGTGCCGCTGTCGCCCGCACTGCGCGCGCTCACCGACGGACTCGGCGCCCGGGTCGTCGACGTCCACGAGTCCGGCGACGACGGCACCCTCGCCGCCTGGCTGCGCGCCGGCCGCGCCGACGCCGTCCTGCTGCGCCCCGACCGCGTCGTGCTGGACGCCGTCCCGGCGGGCGGCGGCGACTTCACCGACACCGCCGCCTGGGCGCCCCTGCTCTGCACCACCCGTGGGCCCGTCGAACAGCCCGCGTCCACCCCGCTGCCGAGGAGCACCGCGCGATGACCACGCCGTACGCGAACCCGTCCTGGACCCCCGACCCGGAGGCCGCCGCGCGCAGCCGGATCGCGGACTTCGGCCGTTGGGCCGCCCGGTACCGGGGCGTCGAAGCCGACCTCACCGACTACCCCACCCTGCACCACTGGTCGGTCACCGACCTGGAGGGCTTCTGGGGCGCGGTGTGGGAGTACTTCGACGTCGACGCGGACACGCCGTACGAGGAGGTGCTGGCCGAGGAGATCATGCCGGGCGCCCGCTGGTTCCCCGGCGCCACGCTCAACTACGCCCACCACGCACTGCGCGACCTCTCCGACGACGACGTGGCGATCGTCGCCCTCGACGAGACCGGTTCCGGGTACGAGGTGACCGGGAAGCGGCTGCGCTCCCAGGTCGCTTCCGTCGCCGCCACCCTGCGCGACCTGGGGGTGGGCCAGGGCGACCGGGTTGTCGGCTACCTCCCCAACACCCCGCACGCGATCGTCGCGTTCCTCGCCGCCGCGAGTCTCGGCGCCGTGTGGTCGGTGTGCGGGCAGGACTACGCCCCCAAGGCGGCCGCCGACCGTTTCGCCCAGCTCGAACCCACCGTCCTGATCGCGGCCGACGGCTACCTGTTCAACGGCACCACCCACGACCGCCGTGAGGTCGCCCTCGAACTCGCCCGCGCACTGCCGACGTTGAAGGCGACAGTCCTCGTCGACCACGTGGGCCTGCCGGGGCTCTCGTCGAACTACCCGTCGCTGGTCCTTCCTTGGGAGGAGACGGCGACGCGCACCGAACAACTCACCTGCACCCCGGTGCCGTTCGACCACCCCCTGTGGGTCGTGTTCTCCTCCGGCACGACAGGCTTGCCCAAGGGCATCGTCCACGGTCACGGCGGCGTCCTCCTTGAGCACCTGAAGACCCTCGGCCTCCAGTCCGACCTGGGCCCCGGCGACCGCCTGCTCTGGTACACCACCACCCACTGGATGATGTGGAACCTCGTCGTCTCCACGCTCCTGACAGGCGCCACGACCTGCACGTACGACGGCAGTCCGGCCCTGCTGACCCAGCCCGACATCCTCTGGCACCTGGCGGCCCGGCACCGCGTCACCCTGTTCGGCACCAGTCCCCAGTACCTGCTGGGCATGGCCAAGTTCGGCATCGACCCGTCGGCGCACGACCTGTCCTCGATCCGCGCTGTCGGCTGCACCGGCTCCGCGCTGCCCGCCTCCGCCTACCCCTGGGTCGGCGAGCACCTCGGCGCACACGTCCAGCTCGCCTCCATCAGCGGCGGCACCGACGTCGTCTCCGGCTTCGCCGGCGGAGCACCCACCGTCCCCGTGCGGGCCGGCGAGCTGTCCGCGCCCTACCTCGGCGTGGCGCTGGCCGCGTACGGCGAGAAGGGTCTGCCGGTCGTGGACCGGGTCGGCGAGCTGGTGGTGACCCGCCCGATGCCGTCGATGCCACTGTACTTCTGGAACGACCCCGACGGCAGCCGCTACCGCGACGCCTACTTCTCCACGTACGACGGCGTGTGGCGGCACGGCGACTGGATCACCCTCACCTCCCACGGTTCGGTGATCGTGCACGGCCGCTCCGACTCCACCCTCAACCGGCATGGCGTACGTCTGGGCAGTGCCGACATCCACGACGTGGCCGAGCGGCTGCCGGAGATCACGGAGGCGCTGGTCATCGGCGCGGAGGAGCCGGACGGCGGCTACTGGATGCCCCTGTTCGTGGTCCTCGCGGCCGGTACCGAACTGGACGACGCCCTGCGCGACCGCATCCGCGAGGCCATCCGCACCGACGCCTCTCCCCGGCACGTCCCCGACGAGATCATCGAGGTGCCGGCCATCCCGCACACTCGCACCGGCAAGAAGCTGGAGGTCCCGGTCAAACGCCTGCTCCAGGGCGCCCCGGTCGACCAGGTCGTCAACCCGGCCTCTGTGGACGACCCTGCCCTGATCGCGTACTACGCCCGTCTCGGTGCCGAACGGCGCGCCCAGCGGCGCGGGTAGTCCAGATGTACCCCGGCCTTCGTGTAGTGGTGACCGTGCCACTCCGAGCCTGAACGAAGCATGGTCAAG
This sequence comes from Streptomyces sp. MBT65, assembly GCF_016612545.1. GTDB lineage: Bacteria > Actinomycetota > Actinomycetes > Streptomycetales > Streptomycetaceae > Streptomyces. The sequence goes on from NZ_JAENRY010000004.1 coordinate 38,720, forward strand.
TTCGATATTTCCATCAGAATTCCCGTACTGGCTCACCGTCCGACCCAGCACCCACTGAGGCCCCCATGACCACCACCCCCCACACGGAGACGGCCCCGTCCGTCGCCACCGGCCGCGCCGGAACCCGCGGTGTCCTGTTCGCGATGTGCCTTTCACTCGTCCTGGTCGTCGCGTCGGTCTCCGCTCTCAACCTCGCCCTGCCCGACCTGGCCATCGACCTGTCGGCCTCCAACAGTGCCCTGACCTGGATCGCCGATGCCTACACCGTCGCGCTGGCCGCGTTCGTGCTGCCGCTCGGCGCGACCGGGGACCGCCTCGGCCGCCGCAACGTGCTCGTCGTCGGCACCGTCGTCTTCGGTGCGGCCTCCCTGGCAGCCTCCTTCGCCGACTCCACGACCACCCTCATCGTCTGGCGGGCCGTCATGGGCCTCGGTGCCGCGATGATCATGCCGGGCACGCTGTCCACCATCACCGCCGCCTTCCCGCCCGAACAGCGCGCCAAAGGTGTGGCCACCTGGTCCGGGTTCGCCGCCGCGGGCGCCATCATCGGCATGCTCGCGGCAGGTGCACTGCTGGAGCAGTTCTCCTGGCGGTCGATCTTCGTCGCCAGCGCCGCCGTCGCTCTGGCCGCGGGGCTTGGCGCCGTCCTGCTGGCCCCCAACACCAAGGACCCCCATCCGCACAGGCCCGACGTGGCCGGTGCGGTGACCACGGCCCTGGCCATCGGCACCCTCGTGTACGCCATCATCGAGGGCAACGAGCGGGGCTGGACGGATCCGGTGGTGATCGGCGCCTTCGTCGTCACGGCCGTGTCCTTCGCCGCCTACGCCTATCTCGGCCTGCGCACCGAACACCCTCTGCTCGACCCCGCCTTGTTCGGCATCCGCGGCTTCCGTGCCGGTGCCATCACGGTCCTGGTGCAGTTCATGGCCGTCTTCGGCTTCTTCTTCGTGGGTCTGCAGTACCTCCAACTCATCCTGGACTACAGCCCGTTGAAGGCCGCCGTCGCCCTCGTCCCGGTCGCGCTGGCGGTACTGCCCATCTCCCTGCTCACCCCGCACCTGGTACAGCGGGTCGGCATGAAGGCCGTCATGTCCGTCGGCCTGCTCCTGCTCGCCACCGGCCTGTTCCTGATCTCGTTCCTCGACGTCGACTCCGGCTACCTGCCCTTCCTCGGCGGCCTGGTCCTGGCGGGCTTCGGCATCGGCCTGAGCGGCGCCGTCGGCACGGCGGCCATCACCGGCTCCCTCGGAAGGGGACAGCAGGGCGTCGCCTCGGCCATGAACGACACCACCCGCGAGGTCGGTTCGGCGGTCGGCATCGCCCTCATGGGTTCGATCTACGGCAGCCACTACCGCTCCTCGCTCCCCGACTCGGTCGCTCAACTCCCCGCCGGCGCGGCCGAGTCCGTACGTCACTCGGCGGCCGCCGGCCTCCACGTCGCCGACCGGCTCGGCGCCCGGGGCACGGCTCTCGCCGACGGCGTCAAGTCCGCGTTCATGGACGGCTTGTCGGCCTCTCTGATCGCGGTGAGCGTTGTCGTGCTCGCCGCTGCGGTCGGCGCCCTGCTGCGAGCACCTAAGACACCGCCAACGGCCGACTGACCCCGCATCTGCGCGCCTTGGGCCAAGACGGGGCGCGTGCGGAGAGGCGGAGGTCGGCGGGGTCGGAATCCAGGCGGAGCCACGGGCAGGCGGCGGCAGGGTCGACAGTGTCTCCAAGGCGCCGCCATGGCCTTGCTCGCCACCACCAACTCATGCAACCCCGCCGCAACTCCCGTCACCTATGACCGCGACGGCAACCGCAGCCTGTTCATCGCCTCAATCCTCGGCTGTGGGCAGGGGAAAGGCGTCGCCAGGAGCATGGCCCGCCTTTCCCGGATACGGCCTGAGGGGGGTGGGCCACTCGGGTTCTCCGAGTCCCGGATCGCGATCCCCCTGTGTGTCGAGATCACGTTTGCGATCTCGACACACTGCCCCTCACTGCCCCCGCTGTACGAGGATTTGCTCCAGACGGCGTCCGTGGGGTCAGGGGACATCAGGGCGCGTCTGTTCTTGGTGATCAGTTGTGCAGTCGTTCCCCGTACTCATTGAGCAGATCTCGCGACTCGGCGACGGGAAGCCCGATGGCGGCGATGGCGGCGAACTCCCTTTCCAGGAAGTTGACTTGGTCTGCATCGTCTGTGTGACTGCCGCCCATGGGGTTGTCGGGTGAACGGTCAGCGGGATCAGCTGTAGCCCGACGTTCGACATTTCCGAGGCGTAGAGAAGCTTGCGGATCTGGGCGCGCGTGATCGACGGCCCAGACGCGAACCGGGCGTGGAGAGCGGATTCGGGCACGAGCGCGTGCAGCTCGGTCGCCTTGTTGAGGATGTTCTGTCGAGCCGGCCGGATCGAGACCAGCATCTCGGCCTGCACCGCGGACACGGCCGTCGCCGACACCGCTGTACGCAAGACCGACCCAGTACTCACCTCGACAGACCGACCCAGTTCTCACCTCGACGGTCGACAACCAAGCGGCTCTCATCGCGTCCGACCTCAACATGCCTGAATTCGCAGAGGAGTTGTACCACCGGCACGCCAACGTGTACCTCCGTGCCAGTCCGCTGCCCGGCAAGAGCGCCATCCGAGGGCTGGAACCCATCGTTAACCTGACCCGTCTCCCCATCCGCGCCGGGAGGAACGACGACGGTCGACATCTCCTTCTCCCCCTGTACGAAGCGGTGAGTACGAGCACGGCCGCGCCATTCGGAGGCATCGCCCTCCCCGCTCACCTCACCTTGACACCGGACGACCGCCACGCGCTGCGCGCCTGGCCCTGGACAGTTCTCCTGGCCGACGGAACGCGAAGCCTCACCACAGAGGGACGTCGGGAAGGGCCCTGGCCCACATCGAGCAACATCGAGGCGTGGGCAGGCGGATGTTCGACGGCCGACAGGTCGTGATCCTCGCCGCGCTCGCAAGAGGCGATCCGGCTCGTGCCGTAGCCCTCCTTGAAAACACCCTCCCCGGCGAGCCATGGGAACAGGCTGTTGCAGCGTGCCTGACCGCGCTCTGCCGTCGCACCGCCGGTCGCGACACGCATGGCCTGGACGAGATCTACACCGAGTTGGAGCCCGACCGCGGCATAGGCGTCTTCGGCGCTTGGCTCGGGTTGACCGTCCTGGACGCCATCGGCGGAGATGACGAACGCCCCGCCCGCCGGGTCGTGGACGAACTCCACCGACATCACGCTGGACGACGGATACGCGGCCTGCGAGAACCTCGCCCACCTGCCGTTCGCCACTCTCGCTTCGGAAAGCCAGCGGAAGAACTGCCAAGACGCCCTGGAGCTGTGCGTGCTCGGAATCGGAAGACTCCCGACGGAGCTGCACCGTCAACTCGCCGCCGCACTAGGTAAGAGCAACCGCACGATTCAGGAGTGCATCCGTCCATAGCCCCGTCACCGCTGGCTCTGCTCACGTAAGGCCCGTGGTTCGGCGGCCTCGGCGAGTCCCAGGCTTCCGTCGTCGACGTGTCTGGCATGCAGGACGTCCAAGGGTCGCGTCATCCACCGAGCAGGAGGGTCGCCCACCAGGTGAGCGGGGGGAGCGGTGGTGGTGCATCTCCGGCTGGGCTGGGGGCGTGGTGCGTCCGCGGGAAGCAGAGGGACCCAGTGGCCTGGATCGTGTTGGTGGACGAGCTGGGAGTCCACCGTCAAGTCGTGGTGCCCGGACGCCACCACCTCGGCGACAGGTAGCCACCTTCGTCAACCACGAGGACGTACGACCGCAGGTAGGCGTGCGGCTTGCGGGGAGTTCCCCTCAAAGACGGGTCGAAGTAAAGGAAGTCGCTCTGCAACCTTCGGCAAATCGAGGCAAACCGGACTGTCGAGTGCTTCGCCGCGCGCGGTACCGAGACAGCTCGACAACTGAATCTGGGCAGCAGGCACACGCCGTCAGAGGACAGCACCACTTTCAGCCACAATCTGCTGAGTTTTTACCGAAGTTGTCGAGTCACGGACGTGCTGCGTACGTACCGCTGATTGCACCTAGCGACGGACGGATCTACGGCCTGCAGGAGGTACAGTGCGTTTCTCGTGGAATATGACGGGAGCTTTCATTATCGGCGGTGCCGTGAGTCTTACGGTCGCGGGACTCGTCTACCCGAGCACGCCGGGTGCAAGTGCCGCCCCTGCCTCGCATGACAGCGTCATCGCCGAGACACCGTGGGGCCCTCTGACCGAGTCCGACCGGGACTTTGTTGTGAAGGTCCGCGCGGCCGGGCTGTGGGAATACCCTGTCGGCCAGCTCGGCCTACAGAAAGGCACTACAGAGGCCGTTGTCACTGCGAGTCGGCATCTCGTGGATGGGCACGCTGCACTGGACTCCACCTGCCGCAAGATAGCACCGATGTTGAACATCATGCTGCCCAATGTTGCGAGTCCTCAGCAGCAAGGCTTTGTTTCAGCACTGACGACAGACACTCGCGAGCAGTTCGATTTCGACTTTGCCAACATCCTGCGAATGACGCACGGATCGATCTTCAACACGGTGGCGAAAATACGCTCCACCACGAAGAATACCCTCGTTCGCGCCTTGGCCGACCAAGCCAACGATACCGTACTTGATCACATCACAGTTATGGAAAGGACGGGTCTGGTTAACTTCGATCAGACCCTCTTGCGGCAGACCACTCCGCCCAATTTGCCTTCTTCCGACCTGACTCCGCCGCCTCCGAGCCTTGGGCAGCCGATGACAATCCTCAATCCGCCGCCAAGCGCCACTTCCACTCCGGTGGACATCGACGCAATCACCAGAGTCGGGGCAGGGGCGGCTCCCAGCTCGACCGCGCCGAATGGCTGAGAGTTTGTAACAGGCATCGTGAGCGGTGTTTCTTGAGGCATTTCAAGCTGGTTGTTGCAGGAAATGGCGACGCGAGACGCACGACCCGTGTCCGTACGGCGAGTCTGAGCTGTGAAAGACCGGCCGCGCCACTGGCTGCGCCTTCGCTGCGATCGCGGCAACACCACCCCGTACAGGAACACCACCCGACTATGCCGGCGCTGGCGGACACAGCCTGCAACGCGGAAGTGGACGCAGTGGCAGCGGCGTCCGGACACGGGCCAACTGGCACCACTGATCGGAAACCCAATCTCGGCCACAGGATTACGCAGACCCGCGAAGCGTTGCCGTTCGAGGGAGAAGTTGACCATGCTATAGGGGAAACCGGTCTCCGTAGACAGTCGATCGGTGACGGCGTCAAACACCTCGTCGGCGTCGGTTGTCAATCCGTGTCGGGCAAGCAGCTCCTTACGGGATTGGATCAGAGCAGGGTGCAGACCGGGAATGGCCAAGACGTAGTCGTGGTCGGGAGTCATGAGCGGAGGTCGAATGCGACGGAGGTGGTGAGGGCAGAGGAAAGCGCGTGTTCGGAAAGCGGGATGAGGATGCTGGCGGCGGACTCTCCTTCACGGGCATCGCAGGCGATGACGAACGGCAGCCGTCTGGGCAGGGCAGAGCACCCGGGTCCTGTTCCGCTACTACGCGAAGTTCCTTGCCGGAACACGGGATCATGCCAATCAGCTCATAGAAAGTTCCATGAATCGTTGGGAGGGACCAACGGTGCCGGATGGAGACGGCTTATCCGGGATCTGGTCCGGAAATATTCCGGACCAACTGGGCAGAGGTGGGAGAGCGGCGGCAGAAAACGGGAGCAGGGGGATATTTCTCCTCGCCGCTTGATTGGTCGCCGCGAAGGGTGCCTGACGGGAGTTGTCTCAGGTCAGGCACCCTTTCTTTTGGTCCTAGAAGAAGCCGAGCTTCTTCGGCGAGTAGCTCACGAGCAGGTTCTTGGTCTGCTGATAGTGGTCCAGCATCATCTTGTGGTTCTCACGCCCGATGCCGGACTGCTTGTAGCCGCCGAACGCCGCGTGCGCGGGATACGCGTGGTAGCAGTTCGTCCACACCCGGCCCGCCTGGATCGCCCGGCCCGCGCGGTACGCCGTGTTGATGTCCCGGGTCCACACACCGGCCCCGAGACCGTACAGCGTGTCGTTGGCGACCTTGATCGCGTCGTCGAAGTCGTCGAACGACGTCACCGAGACCACCGGCCCGAAGATCTCCTCCTGGAAGATCCGCATGCGGTTGTCGCCCTCGAAGATCGTCGGCTGGACGTAGTAACCGCCCTTCAACTCGCCGTCGTAGTCGAGTCGTTCACCACCCGTGAGGATCTTCGCGCCCTCCTGCCTGCCGATGTCCAGGTAGGAGAGGATCTTCTCCAACTGGTCGTTGGACGCCTGCGCGCCGATCATCGTGTCGGTGTCGAGGGGGTGCCCCGGCTTGATCAACTCCGTGCGGGCGACGGCCGCTTGGAGGAAGTCGGAGTAGTGGCCGCGCTGGATGAGCGCCCGGGACGGGCAGGTGCACACCTCGCCCTGGTTGAGCGCGAACATCGTGAAGCCCTCGAGCGCCTTGTCGAGGAAGTCGTCGTTCGCCGACGACACGTCGTCGAAGAAGATGTTCGGCGACTTGCCGCCGAGTTCCAGCGTGACCGGCTTGATGTTCTCGGAGGCGTACTGCATGATCAGCCGGCCTGTCGTGGTCTCGCCGGTGAAGGCGACCTTCGCCACGCGCGGGCTGGACGCGAGCGGCTTGCCCGCCTCGACGCCGAAGCCGTTGACGATGTTCACCACGCCCGGCGGCAACAGGTCCGCGATCAGGCTCATCCAGTAGTGGATGGACGCCGGGGTCTGCTCGGCCGGCTTGATGACGACCGCGTTGCCCGCGGCGAGCGCCGGCGCCAGCTTCCAAGTCGCCATCAGGATCGGGAAGTTCCACGGGATGATCTGCGCCACGACCCCGAGCGGCTCATGGAAGTGGTACGCCACCGTGTCGTCGTCGACCTCGCCCAGCGAACCCTCCTGCGCCCGGATCGCCCCCGCGAAGTAGCGGAAGTGGTCGATCGCGAGCGGGATGTCGGCGGCGAGCGTCTCGCGGACCGGCTTGCCGTTCTCCCAGCTCTCCGCGACCGCGAGCGGCTCCAGGTTCGCCTCCATCCGGTCGGCGATCTTCAGCAGGATGTCGGAACGCTCGGTCACCGACGTCCGTCCCCAGCCCGGCGCCGCCGCGTGCGCCGCGTCCAGCGCCCGCTCCACGTCCTCCGCGGTGCCGCGCGCGATCTCCGTGAACGGCTGCCCGTTCACCGGGGACGGGTTCTCGAAGTACTGCCCGCGGGCCGGCGGCACGTACTCGCCGCCGATGAAGTGGTCGTAGCGCGCCTGGTAGGAGACGATCGCGCCCTCGGTGCCGGGTGCCGTGTAACGGGTCATCCTGGTCTGCCTCCCGGAACAGCGCTGCCCGCCGTTGGGCAGCTCTCGGCGCGAGGCTAGGGAGCGGGACGTTGCATCTACGTTGCGTGGTGGCCTGTGGCCGGAGTGTGCTCCAAGTGCTAAGCGCCGGACGCGCGTTACGTCAGCGGCCCGTCCGGTGTGACCACGCGGCCGGTGCCGCCAGCTCGGACTCCAGCGCGTCGAGCCGAGAACGCACCGGTGCCGTCGGGCGTATCGCCGCGAGCGCCCGCCATACGTCGAGGTCGTCCTCGCCCCATGGCGCGTGCGCCCAGTCCGCCAGCAGGTCGGGGTCGCGGCGGGCGATCAGCGCCGTACGGAGGCCGTCGGCGAGGCGAGCCCTGAGCCGGACCACCGCCGGTGCCTGCGAACCGGGCAGCAACGGACCCGTGTACGCGCTCGCCGCCCCCGTGACCGCACCCCCTTCCAGCCGCCGCTCGACGATCGCCACATCGGACTCGACCGGCAACGTGAGCCGGTAAGGACGCGAGGCGAGCAGCCCCGGCCCCAACAGCCTCCGCAGCCGCGCCAGTTCGGCCCGCAAGGTCACCGGCGGCACCGACTCGTCCTCGTACAGCGCGCACAGCAGCTCGTCGCCGGTCAGCCCCTCCGGATGCCGGGCCAGCAGCACCAGGATCTCGCTGTGCCGGCGACTCAGCCTCATCTTGCGGCCGTCGACGCACAGTTGGGCCTCGTCCCGGCCCAGGGCCATCAGCTCGGGTCCGTCGACAGACGTCTGTTCCGGGGCGAGCAGCGCCAGTTGGGACTCGGCGGCCCGCGCCACCGCCTGTACGAAGCCCAGGCTGTGCGGATGCGCCAGCCCGTTCCCGCCGGTGATGTCCACGGCACCGAGCACCCGTCCCGTGCGCGGATCGTGCACCGGAGCCGCCGCGCACGTCCACGGCTGCACACGCCGGATGAAGTGCTCGGCCGCGAACACCTGCACCGGCCGGTCCACGGCGACCGCCGTACCCGGCGCGTTCGTCCCGACCGCGCTCTCCGACCAGCGGGCACCCGGCACGAAGTTCATCCGGCCCGCCTTCCGCCGGGTCGCCGGGTCCCCCTCGACCCACAACAGCCTGCCCTGCGCGTCGCACACCGCCAGCAGATGCGCGCCGTCCGCGGCGAACGTGCCCACCAACTCCCGGATCAGCGGCATCACCCGCGCCAGCGGATGCTCCGCGCGATAGACACCCAGGTCACCGTCCGTCAGCTCCACCCGCGCCGTGCCCTCGGGACCGACACCGGCCCGCGCGGAACGCCGCCAGGAATCTGCCACCACCGACCGCACCGGCTGCGGCACCGTGCCCGCCACGGCGAACGTCTCGTGCGCCCGGCGCAGCACCCGCACCCGCTCGGCAGGGTCGGCCCCCGGCTCCAGGGCCACCCATGGATCGGTCAACTCGGCCTCCCTTGACGTCGATACGGCGCCGCAACGGATGCGGACATCGTTACTCCGCAGACGGATCCGGACAACCGTTTCGACCAGGGACGAGCCGAACGAACCGCATCGCACCCGGAACCGGCGCGGATTCGACTCGGATTCGCTTCGGAACCGGATCGGAACCGGCTCGGATCCGCCACGGATCAGCCTCGGCTCATTGGCTCATCGGCTCAGGCGACAGCGACCATCCTCATGTAGCGCGCCCAGTCCCACTTCGGCCCCGGATCGGTGTGGTCGGTGCCCGGCACCTCGTAGTGCCCGATGATGTGTGCCCGGTCCTTGGGGAGCCCGTACTTCATGCAGATCGCCGCCGTCAGCCCGGCCGACCGCTCGTACAACGCGTCGGTGAACCACTCGGGTTGATCCACCCACCCCTCGTGCTCGATCCCGATACTACGGGTGTTGTAGTCCCAATTCCCCGCGTGCCAGGCGATATTGGCCTCCCTCACGCACTGGGCCACATGCCCGTCGGCCGATCGCACGAGGTAGTGGGCGGACACCCTCTTCTGCGGATTCTGGAAGATGGACAGGGTCTTGGGGTACGTCTGCTGTGTGACGTGGATGATCACGTAGTCGACGGAATAGCTGACGGGGCGGTTGGACGCCGTGTAGTTGGAGGTGCTCGCCGGCTGCCACTCGGCCGACGGATAGTCGACGGGCTGGGCCCGGGCGTCGGCCTGCGTGGCAGGAAGTAACGCGTAGGGGACGGCGGCGAGGGAGGCTCCCTTCAGCAGCCATCGCCTGCTCGGGAGCGGTCGTGCCCGTTCCATGCTCGGGTGCCTTTCGGTTCAGTTGCCTTTCGGCTCAGTGAAGGAGTGCCGCCGCTGTCTCACGCAGACGCGCGTGCAACCCCCGGTGAGTCTCGCGCGCCGGCAGCCATTCCTTCCGGATCTTCGCGACACAGGTGTAGTTGGTGTCGCACACGTTGGCCAACGGCGATTCGACCGCCTGGGTCGCGAATTGGTAGGCGTCCAGTTCGCTGAACCCGTAGTCGCGCACCAGCCAACGCACCAGATCGAGCTGGGAGATCCGGAACGCGTCCTCCAACGGGCGTGCCGAACCCGTCGAGATGATGTGCGTGTCCGACTCGATGCGCGGCCAGGGTGTGGCGACCCCCTTGAGCAGTTCCACGATCACCACGGTGTTCATCGCGCACTCGACGGCGACTCCACACGTCTCGCCCTCGCCCTGCCGGGCGTGCCCGTCGCCGAGGCTGAGCAGCGCGCCCTCCACGTTCACCCCGAGGTAGCAGGTGACCCCGGCCCGCATCTCGGGCGTGTCCATGTTCCCGCCGTGCGCGTCGGGCACCAGTGCCGAACGCACCTCCAGGTTGGCGGGTGCCACGCCCACGGTGCCGTGCATCGGGTCGAGGGGCAGCTCGACCTCGATGTCGCTGTCACGCGCGCGGAACAACGCCGTACGACGGGTCCGGTCCAACTGCCAGATCCAGACGGTCTCCGGGAGCGGCGGTTGCAACGTCGCCGTGGTGTGTGTCGAGGTGAGCGCGCCGAAGAGGGGGACCGTGGTGGAGGCGGCCCAGTCCCGTGCCGGCTCGATCGACACGAAGTGCACGGCGACCGTGTCACCCGGCTCCGCGCCCTCCACATGGAAGGGTCCGGTCTGCGGGTTGAGGAACGGGAACTCGCACACCTCGGACACCAGGTCCTTCTCGGACCGAACCCGTCCGGCGAAGCAGTCCTCCGTGTACAGGTCGAGGACCGTGCCGGGCGCGATGCGCGCCACGGGCGGGGCGCCGCCGAACGTCCAGGCGTACTCGCCCGGTTCGGGCCGCACCGTCAGGATCCGGGGGTCGTTCATGGCTGTACTGCTCCGTTCTGCGGATGACCGGTGGAGACGGTTTCGTCGAGATGGGCACGGGCGGTTTCGGCTATTCGCTCGGGGTGCCGCCGTAGCAGAGCGAGCAGCACTACGATCCCTGCCGCCATCCAGACGCCGACGACCGGACCGGCGTAGGACACGGGCGGGGTCGGTTCGGTCACGACGTCGAAAGCCGGGAGGCCTGCCGTGGTGAACAGGGCGGGGACGAACGCGACGATCCCGAGGAGGGGGACCAGCAGGTGTCGTAGCGGCTTGAGCAACTCGCGGCTGTGGCTCAGTACGGAAAGCGGCAGACTTCCGGCCGCGAAGGCCGTGAAGGCCGCGCCCGACGGGATCGACGCGGCGACCCTGGCGGCCGGCGCCATCGCCGTGACGCTTTGGAAGAGGAGCTCGCGCAGCCCGACGGCATTCCGCCGCAACCCCTGAACCGTCTCCCCCGACACGTGAATCCCCCCTCGCCCGTTCGTCTCTGCACTCGCACCTGCACACCGTCGTCACAACACGACGGCTGCGCCTCGCGTGAATCACGGTACGGCGCCGACGGGTTGGGCAGTAGGGCGTGGCGGGCTTCCGTGGACGACGGCGGGACTGTGGACAACTCGACCACTCGGACGAGTGAAGTCGGCCGTGTTTCAGGCCTGTTCGGCCACGATGTCCACAGGCTGTCCGGCCGCGGTTCCTCCGGTCCGTCCGGCTACGGTTCCCCCAGCTCGTTCGGCCACCGCTGCCGGGTCGTCGAGGACGGCCCGCACCACCGAGTGCGCGGCCCCCAGCAGCGGACCCTCGGGGCCCAGCAGCGACACCGACACCGGACAGGCGGGCCCCGCCGTGCGCCGCGCCAACTCGGCCTCCAGCGACGGCAGCAGCCAGGGCGAGAGACCGGACAGCGCGCCGCCCAGCACCACCAGCTGTGGATCGAGCAGGTTGACCGCGCCGGTCAGCGCGATACCCAGCGCCGTACCGGCGTCGTGCAGGGCACGTCGTACCGCCTCGTCGCCGTCGGCGGCACGCGTCGCCAGCAGCCCGACCCGGTCCGCGCCGGGCTGCAGACCGGCGGCGCGCAGTACCGCCTCCTCGCCCGCGTACTGTTCGAGGCAGCCGCGCCCGCCGCACGCGCACTCCGGCCCGTCCGGACGCACCGGTACATGCCCCAACTCGCCCGCGAATCCCCGTGTTCCGCGCAGCAGCCCGCCGTCCACCACGACCGCGGCGCCGATGCCGATCTCGGCCGACACATGCAGGAAGTCGCGCGGAGTGGTCTCGCCCAGCCAGAGTTCGGCGAGCCCACCGAAGTTGGCCTCGTTGTCCACCGTGGGGCGCAGCTCGGCGGGCAGCAGGGCGCCCAGGTCTGTGTCGTGCCAGTCGAGGTTCGGCGCGCGGACGACCGTACGGCCGTCCCGTGCCACCAGACCGGGCACGGCGACCGCGAGCCCGGCCGGCCACAGGCCCTCCGCGTCGGCCTCGGCGACGATCTGCCGTACCAGCGCGGTGAGTTCGGCGAGCACCGGTTCGGGAGAGCGGCCGCGGTTCACACCGTGCCGTACGGCACGGGCCCGTATCTCGCCGCGCAGATCGACCGCGCAGACCGCGAGATGATCGACCCCGACCTCCGCGCCGATCCCGGCCGGACCGCGCCCGCTGACGGCGAGCGCCGATCCGGGGCGGCCCACCCGGCCGGGCCGCTCCGGGCCCAACTCCTCCAGGAGACCCGACCGGATCAGCTCGTCCACCAGCGTCGACACCGCCGCACGGGTCAGCCCGATGCGTGAGGCCACGGCCGCGCGCGAGAGCGGACCCTCGGCACTCACGGTGTGCATCACGCGCGCGAGATTGCGCCGGCGCATGCCCTGCTGGGTGTCGGGCAGGGCACGCCCGGACCCGGCGGGGTGCGCGTCGTGCAGCGGTGCGGTCATGCCTCCGTCAGTCCTCGGTCGGTGTGCGGCGGACGGTGTTCTGCGTCCCCGGCTGGTCCGTGATCAGCGTGTGGCAGCGGGTTCTCGCCCTCCGTCGGCCCTTGAACTGTGGGCGCCGGCAGGTGTCCGTCCCCCGACACTCCCTGATCGGTGTGCGTCAACGGCCCTCCGGCCCCCGCTCGAGCAGCGGAGCCGCGTCGGAGAGTACCCCGGAGATCCTTGCCAGCGTCTTCTCGTCGCGCTCCACGGCGTCCAACACCGGCCCGGCGGCCGTGTTCCAGCGCCGGGCCACCGCGGCCGGGTCCTCGCCGGTCAGCAGTCCTGCGGCCTGCGCGGCGGCGCCCAGCGCGACCAGCTCCTTCGCCTCGGGCACCTGGACCGGACGCCCCGACAGCCGCCGTACGGTCTCCTGCCAGGCCGTGCCGCGGGCGCCGCCGCCGATCAGCAGCAACGGAGTGGTGCGGTCCGCGTCCTCGTCGAGGACGAGGTCGAGGGCGCCCAGGAGCGCGTGTACGGCACCGTCGTAGGCGGCCTGGAGGAGCTGGCCGCCGGTGGTGTCGTGGCGCAGGCCGTGCAGCAGCCCCGAGGCGTTGGGGAGGTTCGGGGTGCGCTCGCCGTCCAGGTAGGGCAGCAGCGTGACCGAGGTGCCGGGCTCCACGGCTTCCCGGTCCAGGCCCAGCAGGGCCGCGACCCGGTCCACGGCGAGGGTGCAGTTCAGGGTGCAGGCAAGCGGCAGCCAGTCGCCGTGCGCGTCGGCGAAGCCCGCGACCGTGCCGGACGGGTCGGCGGGGCGGTGCTTCGACACCGCGTACACCGTGCCCGATGTGCCGAGGCTGAGCACGGGAACGCCGGGGCGCAGCCCGAGGCCCAGCGCGGCGGCCGCGTTGTCGCCGGTGCCGGGGGCGACCAGGGTGCCCTTGGAGAACGGCAGGTCGTGACAGTCCCGTACCGTGCCCGCCACCTCGCCGGGCCGCACCACTCGGGGCAGCAGCGCCGGGTCGAGGCCGACGTGCCGGAGGATCTCCTCGTCGTACGACTCGGTCCCCGAGGCCCACCAACCGGTGCCGGAGGCGTCGCCCCGGTCGGTGGTGCCCTGGCCGGTGAGCCGCTCGGTGAGGTAGTCGTGGGGGAGACGCACGGCCCCCGTGGCGCGCACCGCCTCCGGCTCGTGCTCGGCGAGCCAGGCCCACTTCGTGACCGTGAAGGAGGCGCCGGGCACGCTGCCGGTGCGCTCCGCCCAGGCCTTCGGGCCGCCCAGTTCCTCGATCAGTCGGGTGGCCTGCGGCGCCGAACGCACGTCGTTCCAGAGCAGCGCCGGACGGACCGGCTCACCCTGGGCGTCCAGGGTGACCAGGCCGTGCTGCTGGCCGCCGATCGACACGGCCGCCGCCTCGTGGGCCGCGTCCCCGCACTGGCGCAGGGCCTCGCACAGGGCGTCCCACCACTGGCGCGGATCGCTCTCCCGGCCCGCCCCCGAGGAGACCGTGTGCGGCGCCTGGCCACTCGCGACGATCCGTCCGGTGGACACGTCGACGACCAGTGCTTTGGTGGACTGGGTGGACGAGTCCACGCCGACGACGAGCGGACCCTCGGCTGCTGACATCGGGTTTCTCCCTTGTGTGCGGCATGCGTCTCCGCCCGGAGACACATTGTCCCTTCCCAGAGACGCTCCGGCATACTAATTTGTAAACCGCCATGACGAAATAGTCGGAGCGAAGCAACAAGGAGCCGCGTCATGAACTACCAGCCCACCCCCGAGGACAGGTTCACCTTCGGCCTGTGGACCGTCGGCTGGCAGGGAAGGGACCCGTTCGGCGACGCCACCCGCCGTGCCCTCGACCCGGTCGAGACGGTGCAGCGCCTGTCCGAGCTCGGCGCCCACGGTGTGACCTTCCACGACGACGACCTGATCCCCTTCGGGTCCTCGGACACCGAGCGCGAGGCGCACATCAAGCGCTTCCGCGAGGCCCTCGACGCGACCGGCATGAAGGTGCCGATGGCGACCACCAACCTCTTCACGCACCCGGTCTTCAAGGACGGCGCGTTCACCGCCAACGACCGCGACGTGCGCCGTTACGCCCTGCGCAAGACGATCCGCAACATCGACCTGGCGGTCGAGCTGGGCGCCGAGACCTACGTCGCCTGGGGCGGCCGCGAGGGCGCCGAGTCCGGCGCCGCCAAGGACGTACGCGTCGCTCTCGACCGCATGAAGGAGGCCTTCGACCTCCTCGGCGAGTACGTCACCGACCAGGGCTACAGCATCAAGTTCGCGATCGAGCCCAAGCCGAACGAGCCCCGCGGCGACATCCTGCTCCCCACCGTCGGTCACGCTCTGGCGTTCATCGAGCGCCTGGAGCGCCCGGAGCTCTACGGCGTCAACCCCGAGGTCGGCCACGAGCAGATGGCCGGGCTCAACTTCCCGCACGGCATCGCCCAGGCCCTGTGGGCGGGCAAGCTCTTCCACATCGACCTCAACGGCCAGTCCGGCATCAAGTACGACCAGGACCTGCGCTTCGGCAACGGCGACCTGCGTGCCGCCTTCTGGCTGGTCGACCTCCTGGAGAGCGCCGGTTACGCCGGCCCGAAGCACTTCGACTTCAAGCCGCCGCGCACCGAGGACCTCGACGGCGTCTGGGCGTCGGCGGCCGGCTGCATGCGCAACTACCTGATCCTGAAGGAGCGTTCGGCTGCCTTCCGCGCCGACCCGGTGGTCCAGGAGGCGCTCCGCGCCTCGCGTCTGGACGAGCTGGCGCAGCAGACCGCGGCGGACGGCCTCAAGGCGCTGCTCGCGGACCGCTCGGCGTTCGAGGACTTCGACGTGGAGGCCGCCGCGAAGCGCGGGATGGCCTTCGAGCAGCTCGACCAGCTCGCCCTGGACCACCTCCTGGGAGCCCGCGGCTGACCGCACGCACGCGTGCGTGCCTCACTCGCGAGCCCGTCGGTGTTCGTGAGTTCCCGTTCCTGACCGACCCCCGCGCGGAATGCTTCGGAATCATGCGATCCATGGCATGGGTCCGTATCAACCACCGCGCGGGGGTCGCGACATGACCGCCGCGCGGCGACCCTTGACGGTATGGCCATGCCGCCCGTACCGCCTCGACCGCCCGGGCCACCGGACGCCGCTCCGCCTCCGGGAGGCGGCTTCGGACCACCACCTCCCGGAGACTACGGACACGGATCGGGAGGGGACTACGGAGACTACGGACCGCCTCCCCGTAGGCGCCCCCGACCGCTGTTCATCCTGCTCGCCGTGATCGCGACCGCCGGAGCCGTCGTCGCCTTCGTGCTGATGGCCTCCGGGGGACACGACTCACCGGACAAGAAGTCGCCCGTGGAGAGCAGTTCGAGCACGAGCGGCGGCCCGTCCCTCACCATCCCGACGAAGCTCCCCACCAGCCTGCCGACCAAGCTCCCGACCGCGCTTCCGTCGAACCTCCCCTCGGAACTGCCGAGCGAGCTTCCCAGCGACCTGGAGTCCCTGCTCCCGTCCGTGTTCGGCTGACTGCCTCAGGAACCGACGGACGTTCAGATGCCGTGCGGCAGCCTCAGATACACCAGGGTCGTCTCGATGCCGCTGTCGACCAGGCGCCCCTGGGTGTCGAACGCGCCCGCGCCGTCCGTCATCCCGAAGTCGTTGTCATTGATCAGGGCGAGCGTGTCGTGATCCACGCGCGCGACGCCCTCGATCTTCTGGGGCACCCCGGAGACGGTCCCCAGGTCGACGACCAGCTTCTTGGCCAACACCGGGACACCGGCGGCCGCCGGGTCGTCGAGCTGCTCCAGTGACGGGGACGTCGTGTCGTCGTCGTAGCGACCGCCGAGGATGTTCGACTTCCGCTTCAGCTCGACGAGTTGGAGCCGGGCCGCCTTGTCGGTGCGCTCCTCGACCAGGAGGCGGTCGTCGCCCACGGCGACCACCGAGGAGATCTTGAGTTCGGACGTGTGGTCCTCGCTGGGGTCGACCACGTTCACCGGGTCGAAGCGGTACGCGTACTCCGCCGTGACCGCCTTCTTCTTGGGCGAGAAGCGCAGCAGGCGGGTGTTGAGGGACGCGTCCCCGGCATCCCCGTCCGGCAGCGACAGCGGGCTCTGCAGGGCCATCACCAGGTCGCCGCCGGGCAGTTGGGCGAGCCCCTCGAAGCCGCGGTTGGTCTTCCGGTGCAGCAGGACGGCCGGCAGAGCCTCCACCACCGGGTAGTCGGCACCGGTCAGGTGCAGCCCCTTGGGCACATACCGCGTGAGCACCTTCCCGCGCGCGGAGACATGCACCAGGGAGGGCCCGTACTCGTCGACGAGCCAGAAGGATCCGTCCCCGGCCCGCACGATGCCCTCCGTGTCCAGCCCGTTCGGGTTGTACGCCAACGCCGTCTGCGCGTTGTAGGAGTACGGCGCCTCGTCGCGTCCCTGCTGGTTCGACAGCCCGGTGACGGCCTTCCCCGAGGACGTGGTGATCGGGAGGGCGTCCAGGACCTTCAGCTTGTCCCCGGAGACGCGGATCTTCACGATCGCCGGGTCGAAACCGGGCACCGGGAACGTGCGGCGCTTCGTCCCGCTGACCTTGATCTGGCCGTTGGGTCCGCGGTCGGTGACCGTCCAGTACTCGCCCTTGCGGCCGGCCGGGTAGATGTCGCTGCCGAGGCCGCCGAGGTCCACTCCCCGGTCGTCGTCCACGGTCCCGGGCAGCAGCGCGTCGCTGAACGCGCCGAGCGGAATGTCGCCCAGCGTCGCCGTCCGCGTGACATGGGCGGCCTCGGCCTTCGCGGGGGCTCCGACGGCCGTACCGGCCGCCAGGAGGGCGACCACCGCGGCGAGCGGGGCACCCACCGCGACGGAATGACGGACACGGCGCCTGACGAGGTCGTGCGGGGACATCGGGCCTCCTGAGGGCAAGTTCGCTGACAGCGGCCAGAGTTGGCGCTCATGAGGAACGGTGCTCGACGGTGAGGTGAATCAGGGGTGTCCGCCGTTTGTCGGGCGGGCTCGGCACCCCCGCCCGACCGGCCGTAATTCGATCGCGCCCCGTAGTGCCGTCGGTTACACAGGTCCGGTGGATGATCCCTACCCTCTCCGCCCGGTCATCGAGGACGAGTTCGCGACCTGGGCCCGCATGGTCACCGACACCTACGGAAGCGATCTGTCCGACGAGCAACTGGCCCACGAGCGAGCCGCGACCGAACTGCCCCGCACCATCGCCGCGTTCGACGGCCCCGCGCCGGTCGGCGGAACCGCGGCACGCGCGCGCGTGCTGACCGTTCCGGGCGCGCTGCTCCCGGTCGCCGGGGTCACCTGGGTCGGTGTCACTCCGACCCACCGCCGACGCGGCATCCTCACGTCGATGATGCGCAGACAGCTCACCGACCTGCACACGTCCGGCGCCGAGCCGATCGCGGTACTGCGCCCCTCCGAAGCCGCCATCTACGGCCGCTACGGCTACGGGCCGGCCACCCAGGGAGCCCGCCTCCGCTGCGACAAGCGCGCCCTGCGCTTCCGCCCCGGCACCGACTTCGGTGACGGAACCGTCCGCCTACTGGGACGCGATCAGGCCCGCCCGCGGATGGAGAAGCTCTACGACCGCGTCCGGGTCGGCGCGGTCGGCTGGCCCGGACGCGACGCCACCTCCTGGGACGGCCGCTTGACCGACCGTCCGGAGGAGCGCGGAGGCGCGAGCGCGTTGCGTTTCGCGCTGTACCAGGACGCGGACGGCGAAACGACGGGCTACGCCCTCTACCGGATCAAGCAGGACGCGTCGGGCGGCGACGGGAACACGCTGCGGGTCGTCGAGTCGGCCACCGCCTCCCGGCAGGCGTACGCGGCCCTGTGGCGCTTTCTCGCCGGGATCGACCTGGTTTCCTGGATCGAGTACGAGGGAGCGGTGGACGAGCCGCTGCCGCACCTGCTGACCGATCCGCGCGCCGTGCGCCCGGCGCCGGTCGACCGCCTCTGGGTACGACTGGTCGACGTCGGCCGAGCGCTGGCGGCACGACGCTACGCGGGCACACTGGACCTCGTCCTGGACGTCGAGGACACCTTCTGCCCCTGGAACACGGGCCGTTACCGGCTGTCGGCCGACCAGGACACGGCTGCCTGCGCACGGACCCGCGCACCGGCCGACCTGCGGTTGACCGCGGCCGAACTCGGAGCGGCCTTCCTCGGCGGCACCACGCTCGCGTCCCTCGCGGCCGCCGGTCTCGTCCAGGAACTGCGGGCCGGGGCCCTCTCCCGCGCGACAGCGGCGTTCCGCGCGGATCGGGAGCCGTTCTACCCGGGAGGCTGGGCGTTCCCGGCGTACTGACCGGTGGCGAGCACCTGGTGGGCCGCGCCGAACCACCTGGGCAACCGATCGAACAGATCCTCCTGGTCGTCACCCACCCACACCACGTGGCCGTCCGGCCGGAGCAGCACCGCCGGCGCGTCCAGTTCCTCGCCGACGTCGTCTACGTAGTCGACGCGATCCGCCCAACCCGCGACCGAGAGCCGGCCGGTCCCGTCGAGCAGCAGGCCCCGGCCGGAGTGCATCAACTCGTAGAGGCGCCCCTGTTTGAGCTTCACGTCCCGCAGCCGTCGGCCGAGCAGTTCATGCCCCTCGCCGAAGTCGTAGCGGATCCCGACCGCGGTGATCATCTCGGTCACGTACCGGTTCACCTCCTCGAAGTCCATGAGTGTCGAGAACAGTTCCCGTAGTGCGGTCGCCCCCGGATCGGTCCCCAGAAGCGTGATCTGCGCCCGCGTGTTGGCGAGGACGCGGGCGCCCACCGGGTGTCGTTCGGTGTGATAGCTGTCCAGCAACCCTTCCGGAGCCCAGCCGTTGACCGTGGCGGCCAGTTTCCAGCCGAGGTTGAACGTGTCCTGTACGCCGAGGTTGAGCCCCTGTCCGCCGGTCGGCGGATGGATGTGTGCCGCGTCGCCGGCCAGCAGGACCCGGTCGACCCGGTAGCACTCGGCCTGCCGGGTGGCGTCGCCGAAGCGGGACAGCCAGCGCGGCGAGTGCACGCCGAAGTCGGTGCCCGCGACGGCCCGTAGCCGCTGCTTGAAATCGTCGAGGGTCGGCGCGGTCGCACGGTCCTCGGCAACGCCGTCGGCGGGCACGACGACGCGGTACACGCCGTTCTCACCGGGGCTGACGCCGAACCGCAGTTGGGTCCTGCGGACGTCCTCGACGACGTCGGCGATCGTGGCCGGATCCTCGGTCGCCTCCATTTCGCCCAGCAGTGTCTCGACCGTCGCGGGCTCGCCGGGGAAACCGATGCCGAGCGCCTTGCGCACCGTGCTGCGACCGCCGTCGCATCCGACGACGTAGCGCGAACGCAGCTCCGATCCGTCCGCGAGTTCGACGGTCACCCCGTCCTCGGCCTGACGCAACCCGACCACCTCGCGGCCGAGCCGGATCTCGGTACCGAGTTCGACGGCGCGCTCCTTGAGCAGCCGCTCGGTGACCGGCTGCGGGGTGGCGACGCCGTACGGGTGGGCCGTGTCCGACCGGTCCGGCCACGGCTTGACGATGCCCCCGAAGAGGCCGCCCACCTGGAACTTCTCACTGACCGCGAGGAACCGGTCGAGCAGGCCGCGCTGGTCCATGATCTCGACACTGCGCGCGTGCAGCCCCTGCCCGCGGGACTCCCCGGTCGGCTCGGTCAACTTCTCCAGCACGACCACGTGCACACCGTGCAGCCGCAACTCGCAGGCCAGCATCAAGCCGGTCGGTCCGCCGCCGACCACGATCACGTCAATCATCAGAACGTCCGTCCAACGAGATTGGTTTCCGGCCCGCCGATCCTTGGACCTGCGCTGCGCGTATCTTTCGTTTCCGCAGGTCCCGGCCTCGGTCGGCCATTTTGAGGGACGACCGGGGCCTTGCCGCAAGCCCCCCGCCGCGCTATACCTTGGGTGTGGCAAGGAGTGGACGACTCCTTGCCATTGCCTTTTTCCGGGTACGTCTCCGCAGGCTCGGCTCCTGGGGCTGCCGGTCGGCGAGGGTGTCGTCAACCCCCCTGTGAGGACCTGGTCCACCCCCGTACGGACACGGGGGGTGCCGTCATGGTCGCGAGCGGTCACCGATTCGTACGTTTGCTCAGGTCAGTCCATTGCCTGAGAGAGCCGGAGACCGGACATGTCCCAGACCACCGCAGTCGTCGGCGCACCTGATCCGGGAAATGTCGCCGTGGCGCCCCCAGGAAGCGAGTTCGCGCCCCTCCTGCGCACGGTCAAGAACCGAGGCCTACTGGAGCGGCGGTACGCCTGGTACGCACGCTGTATCGCAGCCAACGCGCTAGCGCTGGGCGGCATCGTCGCGGGCATCGTTCTGATCGGCGACTCCTGGCTGACCCTGCTCCTGGCCCCGCTGCTCGCCGTGTTCGGTGCCCGCACGGCCTTCATCGGGCATGACGCGGGCCACTCCCAGATAGCCGGCGACAAGACCGTCAACCGCGTCATCGGCCTGATCCACGGCAACCTGCTGCTGGGGATGAGCTACTCCTGGTGGAACGACAAGCACAACCGCCACCACGCGAACCCCAACCACATCGACAAGGACCCGGACGTCGTCGCCGACATCCTCGTCTTCACCGGCGAGCAGGCCAAGGACCGTGCGGGCTTCCGGCGTTGGCTCACCCGCAACCAGGCGTGGCTGTTCTTCCCGCTCACCCTGCTCGAAGGCGTCGCCCTGAAGGTCCACGGTTTCCAGGACCTGCGGCGCCAGCCCCGTCGCGAGCGGGCCGTCGAAGGCGCTCTTCTGGTGAGCCATGTCGTGGCCTACGTGTCGCTGCTGCTGATTTCGATGTCCCCGGGGAAGGCACTCGCGTTCGCCGCGCTGCACCAGGCCCTGTTCGGCCTGCACCTCGGCCTGGCCTTCGCGCCCAACCACAAGGGCATGGAGATGCCGGACCCGGACGGCGAACGGTGGGGTCATCTCCGCCGTCAGGTACTCACCTCGCGGAACATCCGTCACGGTGTCCTGACCGACTGGTTCCTCGGCGGCCTCAATCACCAGATCGAACACCACCTCTTCCCGAGCATGCCGCGCCCCAATCTGCGCCTCGCACAGCCCCTGGTGCGCGCCCACTGCCAGGATGTGGGTATCCCCTACGTGGAGACCGGGCTCGTCGACTCCTACCGGCAGGCCCTGCGCCACCTCCACGAGGTGGGGGAGCCGCTGCGCATGGAGTGGACGGAGTGACGGAGCAGCCGAAGGCCCGGGTACCAGTAGGGGAAGCGCCTCAGGGATGTCTCAGGGTCGCGATCCGGAACCGTGGGGAGCGCGGACCCGTTTTCAGATCAGAGAGCGGCTGCGGCCGCGGAGGAGGCGACATATGTCGAAGAGCGCGAAGATCGCCGTAGGAGGTGTGGCCGTCGGGCTGTTCCTGTGGCTCTGGCTGCCCTGGTGGGCCGTATTCCTGATCGTCGTGGGAGTGCCGACGGCCGCATATCTGACGCTGGACCCCTCGCAGCGGCGTCGACTGCGCCGCGTGGCGAGCAAGGAGATCGGTCGCTGACGCACCGCTGCCCGACTGCGTTCCCGCCCGGCGCGCAGGGGCAGATCACGGCACGGCACCGTCCGCGGGACCGCAGTCTCCAGCCCCGTGGACGGTGCTCGGCCGAGCACCGTCCACGGACCGAGGGGGACGAGTTCGCCGTGATCCCGGACGGGTACCGGCGGACGCATCGGCGCCCAAGGGCTCAACTCGGCCGTACGGCCAGCTTGTCGAGTGCTTCCAGGAGGCCGGGGAGTTCGGGGCCTCTGCCCACAGGCAGGACCTCACCGGGCTCCTCGTCGAGCAGGACGAACGCTATGTCGTCGGTCCGGGCCACCAACGACCAGCCGGGGCCGTCGGCGCGCAGCGTGCGTGCGTCGCCCGGCGCGAAGGACGATCGGACGCGGCCGAGAGGCGGCGGGGTGTCGACGTAGGCGCGGACCTCCGTCAGCACCCGACGGACCCCGCTGTGGCTCGCCTGGGTGCCTTCGCCGGTGCTCTCCGCCGGGGTGCTGTTCGATGCGCTGCCGTCCGACTGCTTCCCGTCCGCCTTGGACGCGGCGTCAGGGGCGGCATCATCGAGGGTGGTGTCAGAAGCGGCCTTGTCCGCCGTCGACGCATCGCCCGCCTCGGCGTGAGCATCCTGACTTTCCGCAGCGTCCTGAGCTTCCTCAGTCGAGAAGGCCGCGTCGTCGATCTGCTCCCGCCACAGGGCCCATTGCAGCGCGATCTCGTCGGCGCCCAGCCGTCGCTGCGCCGGACCCCAGGTGGTGGTGTCCGGCGGAGCCAGCGGCGGCCGGTCCACGAGGTCGGGGTCCGGATCGTGCGGTGCGGGCACATTGGGCGCCGCGACGGCGACCGCGAGCGGCCAGCCCGGCAGGGCGGCGACCACCGTGCGCTCGCTCGGCGACAGGTCGTACTCCATACCGCAGTCCCAGGACGCGATGGCGACCGCGACCAGTGACACGTCGTCGACGACGACCGTCCACCGCGCCCCGTCGCTGTCCTGGCCGAGCACCAGGCCGTACCCGTCGGCGAGCGGCGCCATACCGAGCGCCGCACAGGCTTCCGGGTAGTCGTCGCCCAGCACGCTCGGGAACTTCGCCGGCGTCAGCAGTATCGCCGTGAGCACATAGAGCGCATCGTCCTCGGCGGCGACGGCCTCTTCATCCGTGTCGGCCATCCCAGCCTCCCCATCATTCGTCCAACCGCGCGCACCCTAGTGTGCGCGGAAGCCCCTTGTCACGACTCCCAAGTACACCCGGAGCTGCAGTTTTCCGTCTGGACGGGGCGAAATGACCACCGGTGGCCCGAACTGTCAGGCCGCGGGCAGCCCAAGAAGCTCCCGAGCCACCGTCCGCGGCGACTCGTCACGCTCCCTTGCGAGCGCGACGACGGCCCGGCAGGCCAACTCGCTCACCCCGAAGGACAGCGCCTCCGGCGACACCCAGCCCGCGGCTTCGTCGATCCGGTCCTGGTCGTCCTCCGCGCGGGCCGAGACATAGACGGCCGCGGCCTCGAAGAGATTGTGTCCGGGCCGTCGCGGGCCGCCGCGCGCCTCCGCGCGCGTGGAGGTGAGAAACCTGGCGAAGGTCTTACGGGGCCTGCCGAACATGCTGACCACCTTCCCCCTACGTGGTTTTCGGTCGCCGACCGTCCATCTACTGGTACCCAAAGTTGAGTTGGAGTCACGGCGACAGTAGGGGAACCGTGCGGTGAAGCGCGTCGAACGCCCCGCATCGAAATGAACCAGTCGGCGGGTGAGCTCAACCGGGCCCGGAGCGAGGTCGGTTCAGCTCTCGCGCACGGCCAGCGCCAGGAATCGGGCGTCCTCGTCGGCGTACGACGTCATGCGCCACCCCGAACCCGCCAGCAGCGGACGGAGATTGGGCTCCGCGCGCAGGTCGTTCGGCGTGATCTGCCGCCCCTGACGTGCCGCGAGCGCGGCCCGGCCGATCGGATGGAACAGGGCCAGCGTGCCGCCCGCACGCACCACCCGTGCCAACTCCCGCAGGTTCTCCTCCGGTTGGGGCAGATGCGCGATCAACCCCGCGGCGAACACGGCGTCGAGCGACTCCGACCGCAGCGGCAGCGCGGCGACGTCGGCGATCAGCAGGCGCCCGTCACGGTCGCGTCCGGCCCGTACGGCGGCCTCCAGCATGGCCGGGGTCAGATCGGCCCCGACCACCACTCCGGACCGCCCCACGGCCGCACGGAGCGGCGGCAGCGCACGTCCCGTCCCGCAGCCCGCGTCGAGGACCCGGTCTCCGTCCCGCAGCCCGAGTTCGGCGACCGCGGCGGCGTAGGCGGGCCCGTCGTCGGGGAAGCGGCTGTCCCAGTCGGCGGCGCGCGCACCGAAGAACTCCTGGACATGCGTGTGGTCGTCGCTCATGCTCCGCATGATCCCGCACCGACAGGGATGACGCTTCGGCGCACACGTTCGAGCGTGACGCGGTCGTTCACGTACCTCTCTGCGCCACATTGCGACACCTTTCGAAATGCGCCCCCTTTGTGCACCCGTGCCCCTACTAGCGTCCCCTGGTCATGGGACACCTGGACCACGCCACCTTCGGCTGGCTGACCCCCGTGCTGTCATACGTGATGGCCTGCATGGGCTCCGCACTCGGACTGCGCTGCACCGTCCGCGCGCTCGGCGCCACCGGCAGGTCGCGCCGCAACTGGCTCATCACCGCCGCCTCCGCGCTCGGCACCGGCATCTGGACCATGCACTTCGTGGCCATGCTCGGCTTCGGCGTCAGCGGCACCGACATCCGCTACGACGTGCCACTGACCATCCTCAGCCTCCTGGTCGCCATGGTCGTCGTCTGCGCGGGAGTCTTCGCGGTCGGCTACGGCCGCGACCGGAGTCGTGCGCTGTTCCTCGGCGGCCTCACCACAGGGCTGGGCGTCGCGAGCATGCACTACCTGGGCATGGCGGCGATGCGGTTGCACGGCGGCGTGAGCTACGACCCGATGCTCGTCGGGCTCTCCGTGCTCATCGCCGTCGTCGCGGCGACGGCGGCCCTGTGGGCGGCCCTCAACATCAAGTCGCCCATCGCGGTCACCGCCGCCTCCCTCGTCATGGGTGCGGCCGTCAGCAGCATGCACTACACCGGGATGTTCGCGGTGCGCGTGCACGTCACCCCCTCCGGGGCGGTCCTGCCCGGGGCCGCGGCGATGCAGTTCATCTTTCCCCTCGCCGTGGGCCTCGGGTCCTACCTGTTCCTGACCTCGGCCTTCGTCGCACTGTCGCCGACCACGGGAGAGCGCGAGGCGACCGCCTCGGCCCGGCGGCCGGTCGAGAGCGTCGCCCGTTAGCAGCCGGCCCGGACCGACCGCGCACCGCACCGCACGCCCCGATCCACTCCCGAGCGAGGAGGCCATGCGTACCCCCCGTAGGACCCCGAGAGCCGGCGCCGAGACGCCGCCCGTGCGCGGTCGTCGCGCGCACGCCGGACCACCCGCCGACGAACTCTTCGACGAGCCCCTGGACGCCCCGTCGGAGGAGATATCCCCGCGCGCGGGACGTTGGCGCATGCGACCCCGCACCGTACGGGCCAAGATCGTCTGTCTCCTGATGGTGCCGGTCGTCTCCCTGCTCGCCCTGTGGGCGTACGCCACCGTCAGCACCGCCCAGGACGTCTCGCGGCTACGACAGTTGCAGCGCGTGGACTCCGAGGTGCGCAGCCCCGTCGCCGCGGCCGTCGCCGCGCTGCAGGCCGAACGGTCGGCCGCCGTGCGCTATGCGACCGACCCCGACGCCGAACAGAGCGGCGACCTGAGGAAGTTGGCGGCGAGCACGGACCGGGCGGTCGCCCGGTTGCGGCTCGGCGACGACCACACCGTTGCCGACGGGGAGGGACTCCCGGCCGGAGTCGCCCGACGCCTGGCGGCCTTCGTCACCGGAGCCGAGCAACTGCGCTCACTGCGGACCGACGTGCTCGGCCACCGCGCGGGATGGGACGAGACGTACGGGCAGTACACGAAGACCATCGCGACGGCCTTCTCCGTGGGCGGGGCACTCACCGGAATCCAGGATGCCGACCTCGGATCCGACGCGCGCGTGCTCCTCGAATTCTCCCGGGCCGGCGAATCGCTCTCCCAGGAGGACGTGATGCTCGCCGGCGCCCGGCTCGACGGCAGGCTGGACGGGGAGCGGCTGAGGCTGTTCACCGGCGCCGTCGACACCCGCCGTACGCTGACCGACTCCGCCGTCGTGGATCTGCGCGGCTCCGAACGCACCGCCTGGCAGCGCCTCGCCGACACCGGCGCCTATACCGCGGTCGGCACCGTCGAGGACAAGGTCCTGGCCACCAACTCCGCCACCAGGGCGATCGCAGCGGCTCCGGAGACCACCTGGAACAGCGCTCACGCACGCGTGCGGGACGGCATGCGCGCCATCGAGTCGGACGCGGGAAACGGGGTCGCCAACCGCGCCGATCCGTTCACCCGGGGACTGCTCACCTCCGCCGGTGCCGCGGTCCTGCTCGGTCTCGCCGCCGTCATCGCGTCGCTCGTCATCTCGGTACGCATCGGACGCGGTCTCGTGATCGAACTCGTGAGCCTGCGCAACGACGCCCTGGGGATCGCCCGCCACAAACTCCCCGAGGCCATGCGGAGACTGCGCGCGGGGGAGGAGATCGACGTCAGGGCGGAGGCCCCGCCCGGGTCGCCCTCGGAGGACGAGATCGGACAGGTCGCCGAGGCCCTGGGCACCGTGCACCGCGCCGCCCTGCGGGCCGCCGTCGAACGCGCCGAACTCGCCAGCGGCATCTCCGGGGTCTTCGTCAACCTCGCCCGCCGCAGCCAGGTCCTGGTGCACCGTCAACTCAGCCTTCTGGACAGCATGGAACGCCGCTCCGAGGACCCGAACGAACTGAGCGACCTGTTCCGCCTCGACCACCTCACCACCCGTATGCGACGGCACGCAGAGAGCCTGATCATCCTCTCCGGAGCGGCACCCGGCCGGGCCTGGCGCATGCCGGTCTCCCTGACCAACGTCGTCCGCGCGGCCGTCTCCGAGGTCGAGGACTACGCGCGCGTGGAGGTACGCCAACTTCCCGAGGCGGCTGTCGTCGGCGCGGCCGTCGCCGACCTCACGCACCTGCTCGCCGAGATCGTGGAGAACGCCGCCCAGTTCTCGCCCCCGCACACACGCGTGCGGGTCACCGGTGAACCCGTCGGCAACGGCTACGCCGTCGAGGTCGAGGACCGCGGCCTGGGCATGGGCAAGGACTCCCTGGGCGACGCCAACCGCCGCATCGAGCAGTCCGAGGCCCTCGACCTCTTCGACAGCGACCGGCTCGGCCTCTTCGTGGTCAGCAGGCTCGCCGCCCGCCACGGCATCAAGGTGCACCTGCGGACCTCGCCCTACGGCGGTACGACCGCGGTCGTCCTGCTGCCGACGGCGCTGCTGCACGGCGGTGCGGCGGAACGTTCCCCTCGTGCGGCGGTCGAGGACGGGGAGCGGGTCGTGGAACGCGAGTACGCGCGTGTGCCCACCGCGGCCCAGCACCAGGAGTCCGTCGCGGCCTCCGACGACCGGCCCGCTCTGTCGGCCTCCGTACGAGCCGCGGCGGAGCCGGCGAACGACACCCCGCCCCCCGGAGTGACCACCTTGCGACTGCACCGTCCCCCCGAGGACACCGAAGGGACCGAGGACAGCGACGACCTCCCCCGTCGTGTCCGCCAGGCGAACCTCGCCCCCCAACTCCGCGAACAGCCCACCGCGGAACGGGAACAGGCGCCGCCCGCCCCGCGCGACGAGCACCGCACCCCCGAGGTCGTACGGGACCGGATGTCGGCCTACCGCGAAGGCTGGACGCGCGGTGGCGGCAGGCAACCGGGCCGTGGCGCCACCCCAGGCCCCGCAACGGGCAGTGACAGCAGCGAAGGAGACCTCACGTGATCCAGGACCCGAGCATGAGGGCCGCGGGGCGGTCCGGCGAACTCGACTGGCTGCTGGACGACTTGGTGCTGCGCGTGAGCGAAGTACGCCATGCCGTGGTGCTGTCCAACGACGGGCTCGCCGTCGGTGCGTCGACCGACCTGAAGCGCGAGGACGCCGAACACCTCGCGGCGGTCGCCTCCGGGTTCCACAGCCTGGCCAAGGGCGCGGGGCGGCATTTCGGGGCCGGCGGAGTACGGCAGACCATGGTGGAGATGGACGACGGGTTCCTGTTCGTGGCCGCAGCCGGAGACGGCTCCTGCCTCGCCGTCCTCACCGCGGTCACCGCCGACATGGGCCTGGTGGCGTACGAGATGGCACGACTGGTCAAGCGCGTCGGTGAGCACCTCTACACGCCGCCGCGCGTCGGTGCGCGGCCGCCCGCAGCCGGATGAGGCGAGAGGGCGGTCCGCTCCGATGACCGAGGACATGATCGGCGCCCAGCACGAACCGGGCAGCCAGTGGTACGACCAGGAAGCCGGGCCTCTGGTCCGCCCCTACGCGATGACGGGCGGACGCACCAGACCAGGCCCTACGGGGGTGCGTTTCGACCTGATCGCGCTCGTCACGCTGGATGCGGGCGCTCCGGACTTCGACGACGACACCGGACTAGGACCGGAACACCGGGCACTCATCGACCTGTGCCGTACGGAAACGCAGTCCGTCGCCGAACTCGCCGCCGGAGCCGACCTCCCCCTGGGAGTGGTCCGGGTGCTCCTGGGCGACCTGCTGGAGCTCGGCTGCGTCACCGTCAGCCGTCCGGTGCCGCCCGCGCAGTTGCCCGACGAACGGATCCTGCGCGAGGTGATCGAAGGACTACGGGCGCTGTGACGAAACTTCAGAACCACTCGAACGCGTACGACGCCGACTTGCGCACCCATTCGCTCGCCGAACGGACGCAAGAGGGCCACATCGGGCACATAGCGGTCCAACCGCCCAGGAGGGGACCGCACTTGCCACGATGCACACCTACGGACGTCGAGCGTTGCCCGCACTCCCGAGAGAAGTGATCGATGGTCTCCGAGCACTCCGACGCCGAGGACGGCGAGACGACCGCCCTGGCGTTGAAGATCCTGGTCGCCGGCGGATTCGGCGTGGGCAAGACCACCATGGTGGGCGCGGTCAGCGAGATCAGGCCGCTGCGCACCGAGGAACTGCTCAGCGAGGCCGGCCAGTTGGTGGACGACACCGGCGGCGTCGACCAGAAGGTCACGACGACCGTCGCCATGGACTTCGGCCGCATCACCATCAGGTCCGGCCTCTCCCTCTACCTGTTCGGCACACCGGGCCAGGACCGCTTCTGGTTCCTGTGGGACGAACTGTCACAGGGGGCCCTGGGAGCCGTCGTCCTCGCGGACACCCGGCGACTCGAGGACTGTTTTCCCGCGGTCGACTACTTCGAGCACCGGCACATCCCGTTCGTGGTGGCCGTCAACTGCTTCACGGGCGCCCGCAGTTACGGCGCCCGTGACGTCTCCCGCGCACTGGACCTCGATCAGGGAACGCCCGTGGTCCTCTGCGACGCCCGTGACCGCGACTCGGGGAAGGAGGTGCTGATCCGGCTGGTCGAGTACGCCGGGCGGATGCACACCGCCCGGATGCTCGACTCCGTGGGCTGACCCGGAGCTCTCACTCCGAAATGCCCTTCTGGGCCAGGACCTTCCCGATCGTGACGCGGACGAGGAGTTCGCCCGGCACCCCGTTGCGGGCGCCGAACTCCTCGGCGCGCTCCTCGCCCATGTACCGGGCCGCGATCCGGGTGGCCCAGTACCTGAGTTCGCCCGGTTCCTCCGACAACTCGGCGCGGCCTTGCAGCACCACGAAGTCGAACGGCGGTCGATCGTCGTCCACGCAGAGGGCGACTCTCCCATCACGGGCAAGATTGCGCCCTTTTACCGTTTCCTTCGCGGTGTTGAACACCACATCGTCCCCGTCCAGCAGGAACCAGATCGGCGCGACATGAGGGCTCCCATCGGCGCGGACGGTCGACAGCTTCCCGGTGCGTGTGCCGTGCGAGACGAACGCCCGCCATTCCTCATCGGTCATCTTCTGTGCCATGCCCCCATCCTCCTTGCCCGGGCGACGGTGGTGGGGAAGGCTGACGGGAGATCCTCCGGCCAGGGGGGAGGCGACACGGGGAGCCGGAACATGGCGCAGAACCAGGGACTGGGCTGGCTGCTGGACGATCTGACCGAGCGTGTCGAGCACGTACGCCACGCCCTGGTCCTGTCCAACGACGGACTGGTGACGGGCGCGAGCACCGGACTGCGCCGTGAGGACGCCGAACACCTCGCCGCCGTGTCGTCCGGACTGCACAGCCTGGCCAAGGGCTCGGGACGCCACTTCGGTGCGGGCGGGGTGCGACAGACGATGATCGAGTTCGACGACGCCGTCCTGTTCGTCACCGCCGCTGGCAGCGGCAGCTGTCTGTGCGTCCTCAGCGGCGCGGACGCGGACATCGGCCAGATCGCCTACGAGATGACACTCCTCGTCAACCGCGTCGGCGAACATCTCGGCGTGGACGCCCGACAGCCCGAGCGAACCCCCGTCACAGATCTCTGACCTGCGAGTTCGTCGACTTCCGCGGACTTATCCACAGGCCTGCCACGAGATCCGCCGATCCGGTTACGGTTTGTTCATCGCGAACGCACACAGCGTGAGCAATGGACTCCGCGGGGGAGATCGACCATGGCAGGAAACACCATCACCACACCGTCGGACCTCTCGTGCGCGCCCGGTCGCGCGGCACGAGAACTCGGGCTCAAGCGAGGCGAGTTCGACCTCGCCGTACATCTCGGACGCATCCGCACCGTGCCCGACGAAGGAGGCGACGGCCGCCGCGTCGTCCGCGCCGAGATCGACCGGCTGCGCGCGGCGGACGGGTTCCCCGACACACTCCTGGAAAGCGTCAGGACCGTGGGCACCACGGACGGCGCGGCCCTCATGGAGGTCACCCCCGCCAGGTTCACCCGCCTCGCCAGGCTGGGACTGGTGGTACCGGTGAAGTTCTACCTCAACCGCTACCGCGCCGTGGTCTGGCTCTATCTGGCCGAAGAACTACGGCAGTTCGCGTCCGACAAGAACCACACCACGCTGCTCAACGGCCGTACGCCCGAGGGGCTGAGGGACCAACTGCAAGCCGGCCTGGATCTACGGCCCCGCAACTGGCGCGGACGGCATCTGGGATTCCTGCTCCGCCAGGCCGACGACCCGTGGGAGCGTGCCGGAGCCCTGGCCGCACTGCTCGACCCCGTCCAGGTCGCGGAGATCGTCCAGGATCCGTATGAGCGCGCCCACGTGAACCGGTTCCGGCCCGACCCGCCCGCCCACGAGGCTCCCGGCTCACCCACAGCCAGCTGATCTCGTCCGAGTTCTCCGCCGTCATGATTCGCTCGGCGAGGTGGGCTGCGGGTGAGCCGGG
>NZ_JAENRY010000500.1 GCF_016612545.1 Streptomyces sp. MBT65
CTACGGTGTGGCGCAAGCCACTCATCGACTCCCCGCGAGGTGAACGATGGATCTCCCTCCCTTCAACACCACCCCCACCCGCGTCGGTTGGGACACCTCCGCCCTCGACCCCCTCCGCCCCGTAGCCGAGGCCCGGCACCGCACCCGCGTCTGGCTTCAAGAGCATTGGGGGCTGGGCGAGTTGGCCGACTCCGTCGAGCTTGCCGTGGGGGAGCTGTGCACCAATGCCGTACGGCACGGCGGTGGGCTCGCCGGGTTGGAGCTGACGCTCGGGGTCGGGCGGGAGTTCGCTCCGCCGTTTCTGCGGGTGATGGTGACCGACCACGCCCCCGCGCTGGTGCCCGAACTGCCCGCGTGCGCCGACCTGTTGGACGAGGGTGGGCGTGGGCTGCGGCTCGTCGAGGCGTTGGCGCGGCGGTGGGGGTGGCACCGTACGGGGTTCGACGAGAAGCAGGTGTGGTGCACGTTCGCCGTGTGAGCGGTGAGCGGTGAGTAGTGGTCGGTGCTTACGGTCGGCCGCCCCGGCCCCGGCCCGCCTCCGTCAGTGCGTCCGTCCATCCCGCCGCGTACGCCCGCGACTCCCGCGTGAGCAACTCCTCGTACAGCCGGTCGAGCAGGGTCGTGCGGTCGGGGGCGGGGGAGTGCAGGAGGTGGGCGAGGCGGGTGTAGGTGTCGATCGGCTGCTGCGGGGAGTGACTCGTGCCAGTCGCCATGTCGTCGTCCTGCTTTCCTGTCTGTCCGCTCGGCTGGTGGTACAGGTGGCGCTCCTGGTGCGCTCGAAGCGTCGGTTCGAACTAGTGTACGAGTAATCCTGTGGTGGTGTTTCGTGTTTGCCGAAGACAGTTGCCCGCTGTGCGGTCCGGACCTGCGGTGATGTGGGGTGCGGTGGCAGTTGTGCCAGGTTGGTGAAGTAGGATCCGGCCGTTCTCCCGTCGGTGAATGAAAGGTGAATTACCGGGCCCTGTGAGGCATTTGAGGGCCTGTCTACGACGGTGGACGGCCGACAGGGCGGCCGTCCTCGCGCGGGGGGCGCGGTGGGGCTGGGACGAGAGCAAGGCCTACGGGGTGGATGGGAACGCGAGCAACGCGCGGCAGACGCATGTGATCGACTGGCTCGAACAGGCCCCCGACCTACCACACCTCATCGCCCGGCTCTCCGAACTGGTCCTTCGGTTCGGCCACGCGCCGGACGACCTGGTGATCCTGCCCCGCGCCGAACTCGACCGGCGCGAACTGGCCGCCTACAGCGCGGGTTGGGCCGACGTCGTCGACGAGCAGCTCCCGGCCGTGCGGCGGGCGTACGAGCAGCGGATCACCGCCGCCTACCTCCAGGGCCAGGAGGACGCCCGCACCGGGCGCCGGCCGCGCCGGGTGCGGGATCGCGATCGCGTCGGTGGTGACGTCATCCAGCTCCCGTACGTCCAACTGCTGAGCGCTCCGCCCGAGTTGACGCGGGTAGAGGAGCGCGGGGAACAGGAGCGGGCCCTGGCGGACGGCCCCCGGGATGACCAGGCGGACCCCGATACCGACCTTGATGCCGATGCCGATACCGACCTCGATCCTGACCCCGACATCCTGGTCACCGCCCGTGACGTACGGGAGAAGCGTGCCGCGCCCGCCGAACGGCGTTCGGTCGTACGGCGCAACGGGCGGCCCAGCGTGCCTCCGCTGACCGCCGGAACCGGGCGCGACAAGGGACGTAGGACGGAGTCGTCCGAACCCTCGGCGGACCGGCCCGGCACCCGGAGTGAGGAACGGCCCCGGCTCTCCGCCAAGGCCCGTGCCCTCGCGGACGAGTTGGAGGGCCGGGCCTCCGGCGGGCGCCGGGAGGAAGGGGCCGGACCGGCGGAGGACCCGGCGGGCTGAACAGCGCCGGCAGGCACCCGTACCGAGCATCGGCCCCAATTAGCCGAAGAACCGGGCCAGTTGGACCGTCGACGGTGCCCTGTCGTCCGGGGCTGCCGTCTCCTCGGTCTCCTCGCCCGGTGTCTCCTCGTCCCCGGTCTCCGGCCGCTCGTACGAAGGGCGCGGCACCGGTGCCGGTGGCTCCGGCTGGTCGCCCTCCTCGGAGTTGACGGAGGCGAACATCCAGTTCGCGGCGGCGAGATGGTCCACGGCGGCGGCCAGCAGATGGTCGGTCACCGACCAGTCGGCCGCCTCGCCGTGCAGCTCCCGGTTGAGGGCGCTGTCGTGCGGCAACTGCCGTATGAGCACGGTGAGCCGGCGCGCGGAGAGCCGGTCACGGTGCCAGTCGAGCAGATCGATGCCGTAATAGCGGAGCAGATCCGCTTCGAGGGCCTCGGCGTGTTCGTCGACGAACCCGACGAGGCTCAGCCTTCCCCCAGGCCGAGCCCGGTCTCCTTGCCGTAGGCCTCCAGGATGGCGGCGATGTCCTGCATCGTGACCTCGTGCTGCTCGAAGCGGGTGAACTGCTTCTCGCCCAGGAGGAGTCGGAGCAGCCCGTCCACGTCGTTGTCGTCGAGCTTGCGCAGCGCCTTGGCGGTGGCGCGGGTCAGCTCGGTGGGAAGGGTGTAGCTCTCGGTGTCGAGCTCGAACGACCAGGTGCGGCCGAGGGCTTCGAGCCGCTGGGCGCGGGCTGCGTTGACGTCGAAACGGGCCATGGTGATGAGTGCTCCTTAACAGGCCTCGGAAGGTGGGGAGTTGGGCCCGGGGTGGGACAGGACGCGCGCCCGTCCCACCCCGGTGGGTCAGGACGCGGCGTACGCGGCGTCCTTCATCACGAAGCTGGCCAGCGCCGAACCGTCGGCGGCGGACATCGCGGTGAAGGTGATGCCGAGCTGGGCCGCGGACTTGCGGGCCAGCTTGATGTCGTCGGCCGCCGTGACCTGGCCGCGCGGGATGCCGAAGCGGTAGGTCACGGTGGAGCCGTCGCTCGCCCGGACGTCCGTGAACTCCAGGCCGAGCGCGCGCACATCGGCGAACGGCCGGTCGGCGATGTCGTACTGGTAGACGCCCGTCGAGCCGGTCACCGCGCTGACCCCGCCGCCGCCCATGAAGAACGGCAGCGTGTCCTCGTTGAACTGCATCAGCGAGAACTTCAGGGTCAGGTCGCGGTCCGAGTACACGAAGTGCACCGGGCTCACGGCCTGCCACACGTCGATCGGCTCCAGCTTGTCCTTCTTGCTGAAGGTGACACCGTCACCGGAGGTGAAGCCGAGGTTCTTCCAGGTCGCCCAGTCGGTGGCGGTGTCGGACGAGAAGGTCGACGGGACGTCGGTGTCGGCGGCGGCGACGTACAGGCGGCCTACGCCGGCGATGCGGATCTCGGAGGAGTTGGTTCCTGCCATGGGTGAATCTCCTTGTTCTCATGGGGTGTTGTCGTACTCGGGAGGTCCGGGCACGAAGAAGGCCCCGCCGGGGGGTGGCGGGGCCTTCGGTCTGTGGGGCGTACCTGAGCGTCAGTAGACGTCCACGTACACCTTCATCACCGTGACGTAGCGGTTGGCCGCGGAGTACAGGTAGTCGGGCAGCCAGCGCGGGCCGTCCTGCTCCTCGACCTCGGTGACGAGGTTCGTGCCGTACTTGTGGTTCGCCATCGCCAGGAGGGCCTGCCGGGCGTCGTTGGCCAGGACGTGCGCGGCCTGCTTGGTCGGGCCGTACACCTCCAGCTCGATCAGCGGCTGGTCGACGTGGCGCTCACCGACCCAGGCGCCGCCGCGCCGGTTGACGAACACGGCGGCGGCCGTGCCGTCGAAGTCCGACGGTGCCTGTACGGCGACGATCGCGCCGGAGAGCCGGGAGTCGTCCTCCAGGATGTCGACGATCATCGCCTCGACGTCGGGGAAGGCGCTCGGTGGAGTGGGTGTGGTCATGCCGGGTCACCTCGGGGCAGCTTCGGGAGAGCGTGCGGGACGCGACGAGGCACTGAGCGGCCGACCTGCGGGCGCAGCTCCGCCGCTGCACCAACTGTGACAGACGAGCGTGCGCGCACGCAACTAAAAACCGAGGGTGCGTGAGAGAGCCTGGGGTTTGGGTGGGGGTGAAGTGGGGG
>NZ_JAENRY010000501.1 GCF_016612545.1 Streptomyces sp. MBT65
CTCGGCGTACTGGGCCGCGGCGGCGTTGAAGGAGTGGGCTCGGGCGGTGTGCGAGGGCGGCTTCGACGAAGTGGTCATACGGCCATCGTTGCCGGGGTGGGTGCAGGGTGCAGGTGGATTTTGGTGAGAAATGAGAAACGGGGGGTGGGGCCCGGGCGGTTCACGCCCGCCCAGTAATCCAGGCCCACGCCCCGACCGACCGAGCCGCGTGCCACCCCCTGTCCACGGAAGTGAAGCCCTGAGTCACCCGGAACTCGGCCCGCCCCGCTCAGGAACGGCGGAGCCTCAACGGCGGCGTTTCTTCGAAGGGTTGCCGGTGCGGCGAGTGGTGCGCTTCTCGTGCCGGGCCACGGCCGCCTCGTACTCCTCGCGATGGAGTTTCTCGCCGGGGGCCTCCGTGAAGGAGCGGAAGAAGTAGGCGAGGAGGGAGCCGACGAAGCCGATGGCCAGGAGGCCGCGGAGGGAGGCCTGGCGGTCGGGGTCGGGGCGTTTCTTGAACGCTTCCCAGGTGTGGCCGAAGGCCAGGGCGCTGCAGATCGCGAACATGACGATCACGAGGAGGGTGACGAAGCTGCCGACGTTCGCGATCTGGATGCCCTGGTAGGCGAAGCGGAGGACCAGGCAGGCGGCGCCGGCGGCGGCGAGGGAACCGGCGGCCGTGCCGATGCGGCGCGCGGTGTAGCCGTCGTCGTGGTTCACCCAGGTGGTGCCGAAGAAGCGGAGGGGTTCGGGGCGGGGGCCTGGGCCGGTGCCGGTCTCGTCGTTCACGGGACGATTATGGCGCTGGGGGTGGGCTCGGGCTCTCGTCGGGGCTCGGCGTGGACCAGGTCGGCGTGGCCCGTGTCGTCGAGCGGGGCCGCGGCGGCGGAGCTACCGACAGGACTGTGCCGCGCGCGGCCGTGGCCGGAGACCGGCCCTTGGAGACGGTCTCCGGCCACGGTGATCGGCTCGCTCAGGAGCAGTGCGGGCGGACGTAGCCGTCGCTGCCGGTGTTCACGTAGGCGTCGGAGATGTACTCGCCGTCGTCGATGTTGTCCCAGATGTTCGTCGTGCCGTAGTAGCCCGTCACCGTGGTGCCCGGCGTCTGGCAGTAGATCGGGACCTGGGAGCCCTCGGCCAGGACGCGGACGATGGTGTAGCCCGTGCCGGGGCCGCTGCGGACGTTGACGCGGGTGTTGGGTGCGATGGAGTAGTAGTGCAGGGACGCGGCCACCGTCGCCTCTGTCGTGGCGGCTTCCGTCGTGGTCTCGTTCCCGGCCTCTGGTGCACGGTCAACAGACATGAAAAACCTCCCCCGTTGGACCCCATGACTGCCATGGGGCAACGATGATTCCCCTAATTCACGCCACGAAACACATGTGCGCAATTCGCACGCGGAGGTCAGCAAGCCGCCTCTGTCGCGTACGGGTCATCGACTAGGCTCCGTCCGTCGCGCGCGCGGACGATCAGCACGGGGGTGTACCCATGGCGCCACAGCGCAACACCGGAGCGGGCGCGGAAGCGGAACTTCCCGAGTACGCCGGTCACTACCGTCTGGAGTCGTGTCTGGGCTCCGGCGGCATGGGCGTGGTCCATCTGGCGCAGAGCACCTCCGGGAAGAAGCTCGCGGTCAAGGTCGTCCACGCGGAGTTCGCCCAGGACCCCGAGTTCAGGGGGCGGTTCCGGCAGGAGGTGGCGGCGGCCAGGCGGGTCAGCGGGGCCTTCACCGCGCCGGTGGTCGATGCCGACCCGGAGGCCGAACGGCCGTGGATGGCGACGTCGTTCATCCCCGGGCCGACCCTGTCCGAGCATGTGAAGCGGAACGGGCCGATGGCGCCCGGTGAGTTGCGCCGGCTGATGGCGGGACTGGCCGAGGCGCTGCGTGACATCCACCGGGTCGGCGTCGTGCACCGGGACCTGAAGCCGAGCAATGTGCTGCTAGCCGAGGACGGGCCGAAGGTCATCGACTTCGGGATCTCGCGGCCGAAAGACAGCGAACTGCGGACGGAAACGGGCAAGTTGATCGGCACGCCGCCGTTCATGGCGCCGGAGCAGTTCCGGCGGCCGCGGGAGGTCGGGCCGGCCGCCGACATCTTCGCGCTCGGGTCCGTCCTGGTGCACGCGGCGACGGGGCGCGGGCCCTTCGACTCCGACAGTCCGTACGTCGTCGCCTATCAAGTCGTCCACGACGAACCGGACTTGGCCGGCCTGCCGGACAACCTCGCGCCGCTGGTGCTGCGTTGCCTCTCCAAGGAACCCGAGGACCGGCCCACGCCGGACGAGTTGATGCGTGAACTGCGGTCGGTGTCCGCCTCGTACGACACGCAGGCGTACATACCGACACAGCGGGCCGGTGTCACACCGGTGTCGGAGCCCCTCGCGGAAGCACCCGAACAGCCCGAGCGGCGGCGCGGAAGACGGTTGCGCAAGCGGGTCGCACTCGGTGCGGGCGCGCTCGGGCTCGCCGCGATCGGCACGCTCACCGCGCTCCAGCTGTCGGACGAGGACGCGGCGCCGAAGAGCGCCACGCCGCACACCACACCCAGCGCCACGTTCGGCGGGTGGCAGACGGCACCGGTCTCGAAGAAGAGCACGCCCCAATGTTCTTATGGCGACGGGAAGTTGCTCTGCGCGCAGCCCGGCGTGGTGTTCGCGCTGGACCCGTCCGACGGCCGTGTGCTGTGGCGGCACTCCGTCGCCAGGACGCACAGGAGCGGGCCGCCGGTGCTGTCGGGCGGCCTGGTGCAGCCGTCGTTGGACACCGGGCGGCAGCTGGAGGCGCTCGATCCCGCCTCGGGCAAGGCGCGTTGGCAGAAGACCGTCCCCGCGTACACCGGGCTCGCGGACGCGGGCGGCATGCTGCTGCTCACCCACGCGGACGGGACTGTCACCGGTGTGGACGGCGCGTCGGGCGCCACGAAGTGGAGCCATCGGATTCCGGGCCAACCGGCGCCGTACTTCAGCTCGTTCGAGGGGGACCCGACCGCGTACGCGACGAACACGTCGGACGACGGGGCGCAGACGCGGGTGACGGCGGTCGATCCGGACACCGGTGAGGTGCGCTGGGACGCGCGTCTGGAGGGGTCGTTGCAGCCCGTCGGCACGGCTGGCGGGTCCGTCTTCCTCCTTTCCGTCGACACGATCTACCGGTCCGCGAAGGCCGTGGTCCGCTACACCCCGGGCACCGGGGCCTCGCGGAGCGTGGAGCTGCCCTTGGCGCTCGACCAGGGGCACGGGACCGTGCACGGGCACGTCGTGTACGTCATGGGGGCGGGCGGGTCGTTGGTGGCCGTGGACATGGACGCGCGGAAGCAGTTGTGGAGTCTGGAGACGGCCCTGGTACGGGGTTCCACTCCGGTCGCGGACGGACGGCAGGTGTATGTCACCGCCGCGGACGGGCGGTTGCTCGCGGTGGACGCCCGCGCGGGACGACTCGTCGGGCAGACCCCCGCCCGCCTCGACTCGAACTCGGACCAGATCAGCGCATCCCTGCCCGAACCGGTCGTAGCGGACGGCCGGGTCTACGCCGCCGCTCCCGACGGCACGGTCTTCGCCGTCAACTCCCGGACGCCTAGGGCCTGGTAGCCCGGGGCGGGGCAAACTCCCGTACGCCCGGGGCTCGGTAGCCGGGGCGAGGCGAACCCTCGTACGCCCGCGGCCCGGTAGCCGTTGCGGAACCAACTCCCGGACGCCTGAAGCCTGGTCGCCAGAGCGAGGCCGACTCCCTCACGCCTGAAGCCTGGCAGCCAGAGCGAGGCCAACTCCCTTTCGCCCGGGGCTTGGCGGCCGCAGCAAGGCGAACTCCCCTACGCCCGAGGCCTGGTCGCCGTAGCAAGGTGAACTCCCGCGCGTCCGGCGCCTGGCGGCCGTAGCGAAGCGATCCCCCGTACGCCCAGCGTCTAGTGGCCGTAACAAGGCGGACCACCTCGTATCCGGGGCCGGGTAGCCGTAACGGAGCCAACTCCCGTACGCCCGGGGCCCGCTGGTGGCAAGCAGAAGGGCCGCCACCGTCGGAACGGAGGCGGCCCCACTGAGCGATGGGCGATGGGGTGTCAGCCGAGCTTGCTGACGTCTCGGACGGCGCCGCGGTCCGCGCTGGTGGCCATCGCGGCGTAGGCGCGCAGAGCGGCGGAGACCTTGCGCTCGCGCTGCTTGGGGGCGTAGCGGCCGTCCAGCGCGGCCTCGCGGCGGGCCAACTCGGCATCGTCGACGAGGAGTTCGATGGAGCGGTTCGGGATGTCGATGCGGATGCGGTCGCCGTTCTCGACGAGGGCGATGGTGCCGCCCGAGGCCGCCTCGGGGGACGCGTGGCCGATCGACAGGCCCGAAGTGCCGCCGGAGAAGCGGCCGTCGGTGATCAGGGCGCAGGTCTTGCCGAGGCCGCGCCCCTTGAGGAAGGACGTCGGGTAGAGCATCTCCTGCATACCCGGGCCGCCCTTGGGGCCCTCGTAGCGGATGACGACGACATCGCCGTGCGTGACCTGTTTGTTGAGGATCTTCTCGACGGCCTCTTCCTGCGACTCGCAGACGACCGCCGGGCCCTCGAAGGTCCAGATGGACTCGTCGACGCCCGCCGTCTTCACGACGCAGCCGTCGACGGCGAGGTTGCCCTTGAGGACGGCGAGGCCGCCGTCCTTGGAGTAGGCGTGCTCGGCGGAGCGGATGCAGCCCTCGGCCGCGTCCTCGTCCAGCGCGGCCCAGCGCTCGGACTGGGAGAAGGCCTCGGAGGAACGGACGCAGCCGGGTGCCGCGTGCCACAGCTCGACGGCCTCGGGGGACGGGGAGCCGCCGCGCACGTCCCAGGTCTTCAGCCAGTCCGCGAGGGACGGGCTGTGGACCGAGTGGACGTCCTCGTTCAGCAGGCCGGCGCGGTGCAGCTCGCCCAGCAGGGCGGGGATGCCGCCGGCGCGGTGCACGTCCTCCATGTAGTACGTGCGGTTCTTCGCGACGTTCGGGGCGACCTTGGCGAGGCACGGCACGCGGCGCGAGACCGCGTTGATCTCGTCCAGACCGAAGGAGACGCCCGCCTCCTCGGCGGCGGCCAGCAGGTGCAGGATCGTGTTGGTGGAGCCGCCCATCGCGATGTCGAGGGCCATCGCGTTCTCGAAGGCCGCGAAGGTGGCGACGTTGCGCGGCAGGACCGTCTCGTCGTCCTGCTCGTAGTAGCGGCGGGTGATGTCCATCACCGTGCGGGCCGCGTCCTGGTACAGGCCCTTGCGGGCGGTGTGCGTGGCGAGGACCGAGCCGTTGCCCGGCAGCGACAGGCCGATGGCCTCGGTCAGGCAGTTCATCGAGTTCGCCGTGAACATGCCGGAACAGGAGCCACAGGTCGGACAGGCGTTCTCCTCGATGTTGAGGACGTCCGCGTCGGAGATGCTCTCGTTGGCGGCGTCGACCATCGCGTCGATCAGGTCCAGGGTGCGGACGGTGCCGTCCTGGAGGGTGGCGCGCCCTGCCTCCATGGGACCGCCGGAGACGAAGACCGTCGGGATGTTCAGGCGGAGCGCCGCCATGAGCATGCCCGGCGTGATCTTGTCGCAGTTCGAGATGCAGATCAGGGCGTCGGCGCAGTGCGCCTCGACCATGTACTCGACCGAGTCCGCGATCAGGTCACGGGAGGGGAGCGAGTAGAGCATCCCCCCATGCCCCATCGCGATGCCGTCGTCGACCGCGATCGTGTTGAACTCGCGCGGGATGCCGCCGGCCGCGGTGATCGCCTCGCTGACGATCCGGCCGACCGGCTGGAGGTGGGTGTGGCCGGGCACGAACTCGGTGAAGCTGTTCGCCACCGCGATGATCGGCTTCCGGCCGATGTCCGCACCGGGTACACCGGAGGCGCGCATAAGGGCGCGTGCGCCCGCCATGTTGCGGCCGTGGGTGACTGTACGGGACCTCAGCTCGGGCATCGTCGATCGCTCCTTCAGACAGATAGGGCTGCTAACGAGCGTACGCCGGTCATCCAGGGGTCGGACACGGTGTCCGCATTACGGGACGCCCGTCTCGCCGTGGAAAGGCGCTACGGGACGACCGTCCCGCCGTAGAACGACGTCACGGCCCGGTCAGATGCCCCTGCACCACCGGCGCGATCCGCGCGATGATCTGCTCCGGGTCGGCCGAGGCTAGAGGCTCCACCTTGATCACGTAGCGCAGCATCGCCGTACCGACGAGTTGCGCGGCCGCGAGCTCCGCACGGAGTTCCGCGTCCGGGAGGTCGAGCTGGGCGGCGACCCGGCCCAGCACCTGGGAGACCACGAGCCGGCGGAAGACGGCCGCGGCGGCCTCGTTGTTGACGGCGGAACGGACGACCGCCAGCAGCGGCTTACGGGTCGCGGGGTTCTCCCAGACGCCGAAGATGAAGCGGGTCAGGCGCTCGCCGACGCCGTCCAGCGGGCCGTCGGCGACCGCCTCCGGCGCGTTCGTCGCCGGGGCGAAGGCGACCTCGATGGACGCCTCGAAGACCTGCTCCTTGGTACCGAAGTAGTGGTGCACGAGCGCCGAGTCGACCCCGGCGGCCTTCGCGATGCCGCGCACGGACGTCTTCTCGTACCCCCGCTCGGAGAACTCCTCCCGGGCCGCGGTCAGGATGCGGTCGCGGGTGTCGGCGGCTTCCGTACGAGGGGGTCGGCCCCGGCGCTTGGCGGTGGCGTCGGTCACAGCCGGGGCACCTTCACGGCCGAGGCCAGATGCAGCCGCGTGAACGCGAGCGCCTCCGCGAGATCGGCCTCGCGTTCGGCGCCGGACATCGCGCGCCGGGTGTTGACCTCGATGACGACATGGCCGTCGAAGCCGGTCGTCGCGAGCCGCTCCAGCAGTTCGGCGCAGGGCTGGGTGCCGCGGCCGGGGACGAGGTGCTCGTCCTTGTTGGAGCCGTTGCCGTCGGCGAGGTGAACATGGCCGAGACGATCGCCCATGCGCTCGATCATCTCGGTCGCGTCGGTGCGGGCGGTCGCGGTGTGGCTGAGGTCGATCGTGAAGTGCCGGTAGTCGTCCTGTGTGACGTCCCATTCGGGGGCGTAGGCGAGCATCTCGCGGTCGCGGTAGCGCCACGGGTACATGTTCTCTACGGCGAACCGCACATCCGTCTCGTTCGCCATCCGCCAGATCCCGCTGACGAAGTCCCGCGCGTACTGGCGCTGCCAGCGGAACGGCGGATGCACGACGACCGTGCTCGCGCCGAGCTTCTCGGCGGCCGCCTGGGCGCGCTGGAGCTTGATCCACGGGTCGGTGGACCACACGCGCTGCGTGATGAGCAGGCACGGAGCGTGCACGGCGAGGATCGGGACCTGGTGGTGGTCGCTGAGCCGACGCAGCGCGTCGATGTCCTGGCTGACCGGGTCGGTCCACACCATGACCTCGACGCCGT
Organism: Streptomyces sp. MBT65; assembly: GCF_016612545.1. Taxonomy (GTDB): domain Bacteria; phylum Actinomycetota; class Actinomycetes; order Streptomycetales; family Streptomycetaceae; genus Streptomyces. Next base: position 7,343 of record NZ_JAENRY010000501.1, read on the forward strand.
CGTAACCGAGGCGTGCGGCGATCTCGAAGGCCGTCGCCGTCGACTCCGGATACACGGACGCCGTGGACAGCGCGACCTTCGCATCCGGGATGCGCACGACTGGTTCTGCCACGGAGGACAGACTACGGGGCGGCGCTTTGCGCAGGGGAGCCGGTTGCTGTGCCCGCCCTGTGCGGGGTACGGCAACCGGCCATCTCCGGCGCGGGGGTGCGTTGTGGCGATCGCGATACTTCATGCGGGTCTGATACGGCGGGGGCGGGGTGGGCGTTCAAGCAGCCCCACGCGGGCGTGGGGTGCTGG
>NZ_JAENRY010000502.1 GCF_016612545.1 Streptomyces sp. MBT65
GGGCGACGGCCTCGCGGGGCGGGGGCGGCGGGGAGTTGTCCACGTAGCACTGGACGGCGACCGGCGGGCCGACCCGTTTGCGGATGACCTGCTTCACGATGACGACGCGCTCGTGGCCTTCGTGGCGGAGGCGGACCTCGTCGCCGACGTGGACGGAGTGGGCGGGCTTCACCCGCTCGCCGTTGACGCGGACGTGGCCGCCCTTGCAGGCGGCGGCGCCCATGGAGCGGGTCTTGACCAGGCGGACGGACCAGATCCAGCTGTCGACGCGGACGCTCTCACCGTTCGAGGGGCCGGCGGCCCTGGCGGCGGCCACGGCGTCGCTCTGCGGCTCGGCCGCGGGGTTCCCGGGCGCGTCGGGGTTCCGGCTCGTCGTGCTCGCGCCGGTTCCGCTGTCGCCGTCGGTCTCGTCCGCACCCTCGGAAGCCATGCCTCGACTTTAGTCCCCCCGGGGCGGACGGCTCCGGCCGGTCGGGTCGGGTCGGGTCGTCGACCGAAACCCGCCGGAGCCGACCCGACCGACCCGACCGACCGTGCGGGTGTGCGGTGACACGTCGGCGGGGTGGCACCGGCGAAGGTCGGCCATGACAAGCACGTGCGGTCCGTAGGGCCGTTGCCGGCGCCGCCCGCACGTGATCGTCCTACCGTGGGGGCATGAATCTGTCCGACCTCGACCGCCGGATCACCGGCTGCCGGGCCTGCCCCCGCCTGGTCGACTGGCGCGAGGAGGTCGCCCGCACCAAACGCGCGGCCTTCGCCGACTGGACGTACTGGGGCCGCCCGGTACCCGGCTTCGGCCCCGCCGACGCATCGCTCCTGATCATCGGCCTGGCCCCGGCCGCGCACGGCGCCAACCGCACCGGCCGGATGTTCACCGGCGACCGTTCCGGGGACGTGCTGTACGAGGCCCTGTACGACATCGGGCTCGCCTCGCAGCCGACCGCCGTGAGCGCCGACGACGGCCTTGAACTGTACGGCGTGCGCATCACCTCGCCGGTGCGCTGTGCCCCGCCCGCCAACAAGCCCACCCCCGAGGAGCGGGACACCTGCCGTCCCTGGCTCGTCGAGGAACTCGCCCTGCTGCGGCCGACGTTGAAGGCCGTCGTCGTACTCGGCGCCTTCGGCTGGCAGGCGGCGCTGCCCGCGTTCGCGGCGGCGGGCCGGCAAGTGCCGCGCCCACGGCCCGCGTTCGGGCACGGGGCACAGGTCTCCCTCGACGGCCTCGAGCTCTTCGGCTGCTTCCACGTCAGCCAGCGCAACACCTTCACCGGCAAGCTCACCCCCGCGATGCTGCGGGACGTCCTGCGCACGGCGGCCGGGGCGGCGGGGCTGCCGACCGTGCCGTAGCGAGGTTAGGGTCGGTGGATGGGTCTGTATCCGGAGATCGAACCGTACGACCACGGCATGCTCGATGTCGGTGACGGCAACCGCGTCTACTGGGAGACCTGCGGGAATCCGGACGGCAAGCCCGCGGTGGTGCTGCACGGTGGCCCGGGCTCGGGCTGTTCGCCGTATCCCCGGCGCTACTTCGATCCCGCCGCCTATCGGATCGTGCTGCTGGACCAGCGCGGGTGCGGACGTTCCACGCCGCACGCGAGCGCGTACGACACCGACATGGGGGTGAACACGACGGCTCACCTCGTCGCCGATCTGGAGCTGCTGCGGCGGCACTTGGGGATCGAGCGGTGGCTGGTGTGGGGCGCGTCGTGGGGGTCGGTGCTCGGGCTGCGGTACGCGCAGACGCATCCGGGGGTCGTGTCGGAGCTGGTGCTGACCTGTGTCGCCACCGGCTCCAATCCTGAAGTGGCCTTGCTGACCAGGGGACTTGGGAAACTCTTCCCTGAGGCCTTCGAGGCGTTCGTCGCCGAACTCCCCGCCGGGGAACGGGACGGGAACCTCGCCGCCGCCTACAACCGGCTCATCGAGTCGCCCGACCGGGCGGTGCGCGAGCGTGCCGCACGCGCCTGGACGGACTGGGAGACGGCGATCGTCCCGGCCCCGCCGCGCTCCGAGAAGCGGTACGAGGACCCGGAGTTCCGTATGTGCTTCGCCCGGACCGTCACGCACTACTTCGGTAACGACCACTTCCTCGGGGAGGGGAACGACGAGGGTGTCGTGCTCCAGGACGCCCATCTGCTCAAGGACATCCCCGGCACCCTCGTCCAGGGCAGCCTCGACCTTGGCAACCTCCTCGGCATCACATGGCGGCTCCAACACGCCTGGCCCGGCAGCGAGTTGGTGATCGTGGACGAGGCCGGCCACAACGCGGGCGCGCCGGGTGTCGCGCAGGCGCTGGTGACGGCGACGGACAAGTACGCGCGCCGGTAGCCCAGTTGGCGGCCCGCCGCCAGGCCGATTGCTCAGCCGACGCGCGCCGCCGCCACCGGCCGTGCCGTCACGTCGTAAGTCCCGCCGCTCTTCGAGGAGTTGACGCTCCACCGGTACCGCGAGAACTCGCCCGTGGTGTCGGAGGCGTAGAACATCATGTGGCCGATGCCGACGCCCTGGAGGTTCTCGCCGGTGGTGTTGCTGACCATGCGGGTGTCGGGGTACGTGGGGTAGTTGGTCAGCGCGTACACGCCGTGCGGGTCGGAGGTGCAGTCGATGATCTCGACGGCGTACTGCGTCTCGCCGGTGAAGTCGGCGGTGCCGCTGAACACGCCCTTGACCTGGCGGACCATGACGATGTGGCCGGTGTTGTCGGGGTCGCTGCCCCGGTAGTCGACGGCGACGAGGTCGCCCGGCCGGAGGTCGGCGACCTTGCGGACGCGCTGGAAGCGGGGGCCGGCGGTGCCGTTCAGGAAGGCCGCGCAGTAGTCGGCGGCCTCCGGGCCCTTCTCCTGGAAGTACTGGAGGAAGTAGTCGTCCGTGGCCCAGCCGTAGGTGTGCTTGAGGACGCCGGTGAGGAAGGACGCACAGCGGGCGCGCGCCACCCAGCTCGCGGGGTCGTCCGGGAGGCCCCAAGTGAGCGTTGCCGCCGAGCCCTTGAGGTAGACGTTGTTCTCGCGGGCCGTGCGGCCGCTGACCACGGCGATCTCGTCGGCGGACAGGGCGCGGGCGTACGCCCGTACGTCGTCGATCGCGCCCTTGAAGCGGTTGACGGGCGCGCCGTCGAAGCGGGCCCGGCCGATGGAGAAGCCGGCCGGCGCGGCCCAGGACAGGGTGGTCGGCGTGCTGCCCTGTGCCTGGCCGTTGACGTACAGCCGGATCTGCGTGCCGTCCCAGACGCCGGTCAGATGGGTCCAGGCGCCGAGGGCGGCCGGTGATGCGGCGACGGCGGACACCTTCGTGGCCTGGTCCTCGGCGCGGACCTTGAAGGCCCAGGTGGAGACGGTGTTGTCGTACTGGAGGAGGAAGCGGCTGGTGGTCGTGGAGTCCTGGCTCACCGCCGTGTACATGGTCGCCGGGTCGGCGTCGCTCGCGAGGCGCACCCACGCCGAGACCGTGAACGGGAGTGTCGTGTCCAGGACGGAATCCGTGGCGGCGTACGCCCCGGACGTCCCGTCGAGACTCAGCTCGCCGCCCGCGCGCAACGCCGTCCAGGTCGCGCCGGAGCCGGGGACGACGGGGTGCTCGCGGCCGGAACGATCGGCGCCCGAGCCGTCCAGCGGCCAGTGCCCCACCAACCCATCTGTCAGATACCCGGCCGCCAACAGCCTCTGATACCCCACCAGTTGCTCGGCCTGCGCCAGATGCGGCGTGCCGACCGGCGTGAACGGAGTGTCCAGCGCTACGTCCGCCACTGCCACGCCCGCCCCCTGCGTCACCCCCGCGA
>NZ_JAENRY010000503.1 GCF_016612545.1 Streptomyces sp. MBT65
GCGGATGTGGGTGCCGGGGGTGGCGGCTTCCACGTTGGTGCATCCGCGGTACTGAGGAGACGGGGGATCGCCTGTCACGCGGTGCTCGCTTTTCGGCGCGGGCCCGCATCGGCCCGCCCGCACCAACACACCCGCACTTACGGGCAACGACAGGTGTACCCCCGGTCAACCTAGGTAGGCTCGGCAAGCATGGAGCATGAGGTGCACGTTCCGGTTTCTCCCGAGCGACTGCGGGCCGCGCTCCGCGACCCCGCCCGGGTGGCCCGCGCTGTCCCCGGCCTCCAGCAGGACGCCGGTACCGAACCCGTCGCCGGGCGCCTGAAGGTCCGCGTCGGCAGCCACTCCATCACCTACCGGGGGTCCGTCCGGGTCACCGAGCAGGACGACGGTACGTACGCCGTCGAGGGCGACGCGACGGAGGCCCGCGGCACCGGCTCCGTGAAACTCGCCCTCGGCCTGCGCGTCCAGGAGGCCGACGGCGGCTCCACCCTCACCGTCGACGGTACGGCGACGGCGTCCGGCCGGATCACCGAACTGGCCCCGGACGCGGTACGGGCGGCGACGACCAGGCTGCTGGACCGTTTCGCGGAGAACCTGGGGGCGGAGGCGGACCCGGACCCGGCGGAGGAGCCGGCCCAGGTAGAAGTCACGGATGCCCTCGATGACGTAGCCGCGGACGACGTGGATCTGCACGACTCGGATGTGGACATGACGGACCCCATCGAGGAACTCCACGTCACCGAGACCTTCGCCGAGACCCCCGAACCCCCCGCCGAGGCCGCGCACGCGCGCCGCACGATGATCGGCCGCAGCGCGNCCCTACTGGGCCGCTCAACGGCGTTTGCGCAGCACCCTGTTCACCACGATCGCCGACGCCACGACCAGCGCGGCGGCGATCGTGGTGAACAGGGTGCTGCGCAAACGCCGTTGAGCGGCCCAGTAGGGTCGTGCCGTGAGTGACGAAGAGATCACGCTGACCGCGGGCGACGCGGAAGTGACGGTGCAGCCGGGCAACGGCGGCCGTATCGGAGGACTTCGCGTCGGCGGCACCGAACTCCTGCGCCAGGGCGAGCGGTTCGGGTGCTTCCCGATGGTCCCCTGGTGCGGCCGGATCCGCGAGGGCCGCTTCCGGGACGGCGGGGCCGTCCACCAGATGCCCCTCAACTCCCCGCCGCACGCCATCCACGGCACGGTCCGCGACGGCGCCTGGCGCACCGCCCGCCGGACGGCCGACGAGGCGGTCATCACGTACGACCTCGTCGAGCCGTGGCCCTTCCCGGGCCGCGTCACCCAGGCCGTCGCGCTGACCGCCGACACCCTGACGCTCACCATGGCGATCGAGGCGCACGGCGACTCGTTCCCGGCGCAGATCGGCTGGCACCCCTGGTTCCACCGCAACCTCGGCGGCGAGGACGTCACGGTCGACTTCAGCCCCGCCTGGCAGGAGGAGCGCGGCGAGGACCACCTCCCCACCGGCAACCGTATCGACGTCAAGCCCGGCCCCTGGGACGACTGCTTCGGCATGCCGGACGGCGTGGACGTGACGCTGACCTGGCCGGGACAACTGGAGTTGAAGGTGACGAGCCCGGAGGAATGGGTCGTCGTCTACGACGAGCAGGAGGCCGCCGTGTGCGTGGAACCGCAGACCGGCCCGCCGAACGGCCTCAACACCCTGCCGCGCCTGGTCACCCCGATCGAGCCGCTGGAAGCGACGATGACCTGGTCCTGGACGCGCCTCTGAGCCCGCGGGCATCGCCTCTAAGCTGGCAGGCATGACGGACGTACGCGGCGCGCTGCTGCAGCAGATCAAGGACAAGGCCGTGGTGCACGGCAAGGTGACCCTGTCGTCGGGGCTGGAGGCGGACTACTACATCGACCTCCGCAGAGTGACCCTCGACGGGGAGGCCGCCCCGCTCGTCGGGCAGGTGCTGCTGGACCTGACCGCGGACCTCGACTTCGACGCGGTCGGCGGCCTCACCATGGGCGCCGACCCGGTCGCCACCTCGATGCTGCACGCCGCCGCCGCGCGCGGGCGGAAGCTGGACGCCTTCGTCGTACGCAAGGCCGCGAAGGCGCACGGCATGCAGCGCCAGGTGGAGGGTCCGGAGATCGCGGGCCGCCGGGTCCTGGTCGTCGAGGACACCTCCACCACCGGCGGTTCCCCGCTCACCGCGGTCGAGGCGGTGCGCGCGGCCGGTGCCGAGGTCGTCGGGGTGGCGACCATCGTGGACCGGGCGACCGGCGCGGCCGAGAAGATCGAGGCGGGCGCGGGAGTGCCGTACCTCTTCGCGTACTCCAAGGACGATCTGAACCTGGACTGACCGCCCGCCCCGACCATTCGGCCATGTCTGGAAAGATGGGCACGACGACGACGTCGCACCCCAGGTCTAGGTCAGGGCCGTAGTACGCAGATCGCGAAGATCGCCAACCCGCACATACCAAGGAGCGGACAGATGCCCATCGCAACCCCCGAGGTCTACAACGAGATGCTCGACCGGGCGAAGGCAGGCAAGTTCGCCTACCCGGCCATCAATGTGACCTCGACCCAGACCCTGCACGCTGCGCTGCGCGGCTTCGCGGAGGCCGAGAGCGACGGCATCGTCCAGATCTCCACGGGTGGCGCCGAGTTCCTGGGCGGCCAGTACGCCAAGGAGATGGTCACGGGCTCCGTGGCGCTGGCCGAGTTCGCGCACATCGTCGCCGAGAAGTACCCCGTCACGGTCGCGCTGCACACGGACCACTGCCCCAAGGACAAGCTCGACGGCTACGTCCGTCCGCTGCTCGCGGTCTCCGAGGAGCGCGTGAAGGCCGGCGGCAACCCGCTGTTCCAGTCGCACATGTGGGACGGCTCGGCGGAGACCCTCGCCGACAACCTGGCCATCGCGCAGGAGCTGCTGGCCCGCGCCGCCGCCGCGAAGATCATCCTCGAGGTGGAGATCACCCCGACCGGCGGCGAGGAGGACGGTGTCTCGCACGAGATCAACGACTCCCTCTACACCACGGTCGAGGACGCGATCCGTACGGTCGAGGCGCTCGGCCTCGGCGAGAAGGGCCGCTACCTGCTGGCCGCGTCGTTCGGCAACGTGCACGGCGTGTACAAGCCCGGCAACGTCGTGCTCCGCCCCGAGCTGCTCAAGCAGCTGAACGAGGGTGTGGCCGCGAAGTACGGTCAGCCGGCCGGCAGCAAGCCGTTCAACTTCGTCTTCCACGGCGGCTCCGGCTCCACGGAGGAGGAGATCGCCACCGCGCTGGAGAACGGCGTGGTGAAGATGAACCTCGACACCGACACCCAGTACGCGTTCACGCGCCCGGTCGCGGACCACATGCTGAAGAACTACGACGGTGTCCTGAAGGTCGACGGCGAGGTCGGCTCCAAGAAGACCTACGACCCGCGGACCTGGGGCAAGCTGGCCGAGGCGTCGATGGCCAAGCGCGTGACCGAGGCGTGCGCGAACCTGCGCTCGACGGGCACGAAGATCAAGTAAGTCCTGAAGTCAAGTAAGTCCTTCTGAGGCGTCTGTTCACGACCGCCTTTCGCGAGCCCGGTGCTACGGCACCGGGCTCGTTGTATACCTGGGGCATGTCCTCCGATGTGCGCCTCGCCTCGCCCCAGGGCAAGTGGATCCTGCTCACCACCGTCCTCGGCTCCAGCATGGCCATGGTGGACTCCACCGTCGTCAACGTCGCCCTGCCGCGCATCGGCCGCGATCTGCACGCCGACCTGGCCGCGCTCCAGTGGACGGTCAACGCGTACATGCTGACGCTGGCCGGCCTGATCCTCCTCGGCGGCTCGCTCGGTGACCGCTACGGCCGCCGCAGGATCTTCGTCCTGGGCGTGGTCTGGTTCGCGGTGGCTTCCCTGCTGTGCGGTCTGGCCCCCAGCGCCGGGGTCCTGATCGCCGCCCGCGCGCTCCAGGGCATCGGCGGCGCGCTGCTGACCCCCGGCTCCCTCGCCCTCATCCAGGCCTCCTTCCACCCGGACGACCGGGCCAGGGCGGTCGGCCTGTGGTCCGGCTTCGGCGGCATCGGCGCGGCGATCGGCCCGTTCCTGGGCGGCTGGCTGGTGGACGGCCCCGGCTGGCGCTGGGTGTTCCTGATCAACGTCCCGATGGCGCTGGTGTGCGCGCCCATCGCCGTCCGCCATGTCCCCGAGTCGGATGGGGGCACCTCCCGCTCGAGCGAAGCCGAGAGTGGGGGAGGCCGCACCCACGGCCGCTTCGACGTCCTGGGTGCGGCGCTCGGCGCGATCGCGCTGGCGTTGGTGACGTATGCGCTGATCGAGGCGGGCGACGGCTCCCTGCCCGTCGTGATCGTCACCGCCGTCGCGGGCGTGGCCGCCGGCATCGCCTTCGTCTACGTCGAGAAGCGCAGCGCCGATCCGATGATGCCGCCGGGCATCTTCGCGTCCCGCCAGTTCACGGCGGTCAACCTCGTCACCCTCTGCGTCTACGCGGCCTTCGGCGGCTTCTTCTTCCTCACCGCGCTCCAACTCCAGGTGGTGGCAGGCTATTCGGCGCTCGAAGCGGGCACGGCGTTGCTCCCCACGACCGCCCTGATGCTCCTCTTCTCGGCCCGCTCCGGCGAACTCGCCCAGCGCATCGGCCCCCGCATCCCGCTCACCGTCGGCCCGCTCCTGTGCGCGGCGGCGATGCTGATGATGCTTCGGGTCGGCCCCGATTCCTCCTACCTCGCCGACGTCGTCCCGGCCCTCCTCGTGATGGGCAGCGGCATGGTCATCCTGGTCGCCCCGCTGACGGCCACGGTCCTGGCCTCCGTCGACACGGCTCGCGCGGGCCTGGCCAGCGGCATCAACAACGCGGCAGCCCGCGCGGCCGGCCTCATCGCGATCGCCGCGCTCCCGCTGCTCGCGGGGATGGGCTCGGAGGCGTACCGCTCGGCACCGGCCTTCGACCATGCCTTCGACCGGGCGATGTGGTGGTGCGCCGGGGTCCTGGTGGCGGGTTCGATCCTGGCCTACGCGACCGTACGGCGCCCGCCCCCGGACTGCCACCGCCCCGAGTGCCTCACCCACGGCTCGATCACGGCGCCGCCACTGGAGCCGCGGGTGGGGAAGGGGCGGCTCGAAGCGGGGTAGATGCCGGGCAATGGCCGCCCCTGGGGGAGACTGGAACCCATGACGATTCACGAGAACCTCCTCGGGGGACCGCCCCCGACCCACCTCCCCGAAGACCCCGGGC
>NZ_JAENRY010000504.1 GCF_016612545.1 Streptomyces sp. MBT65
CCCGCCTTCTCACCCCACGTCCCCACCCTCCAACGCCGAGGGATTCAACGAAGCCAGCAACTTCAGCAGCAACGCATGCGTCTGCTCCTGCTCCGCCGGTGTCAGCGCCCGAAGCGCCTCGGCGTGGGCCGCGTCCACCGTCTCGGCGGCCTCCGCCGCGAGCCGTACACCCGCCTCCGTGGCGTGCAGGCGCTGGGTGCGCCGGTCGCCGGGCGTGGTGCGCCGCTCCAGCATTCCGCGCTCGACCAACCCGTTGACCGCCGTGCCCATCGACTGCGGGGTGATCGCCGCCCTGCGGGCCGCGGTCGCGCTGGACACCCCGGGGTCGAGGACGGCCTGCATCAGGGCCCGGTGCTGGGCGAGGGTCAGCCGGAGCGGGCGCAGGGCGCGCTCCATCCGGGCCGCCATGATCTGGCCGATCTGCCAGGCCACGTAGCCGGTGCGGCGGTCGGGATGGTTCACAGGGTGGACCTCTTTTGTAAGGCAGCTGATTGTGATGTACAAATATTATCAGTTGCCTTCTAATCTAGGACCGTTCCGATGTCCCAGCAAGTTGTTGCTCGACAGCCGCACAAGCACGCCCTGGACGTGGCCCACCCGCCTCCCGGCCCCGGAAACGCGCGTGCCGTCCTGCTCCCCGTGGCCGTCGTGCTGCTGATCGGTGCCGTGTTCGTCAGCGTCTACCTCGCCGCGTTCCACGCCCCGCGCCCCCATCAACTCCGCGTCGGCACAACGGAGATAGGCACCGCGCAGGCCCACCTGAGCCAGGACCTCGACCGCGTCGCCCCGGGCGGATTCACCGTCGAGACCTACGCCGACGAGTCCGCCGCGCGTGACGCCGTACAGGACCGGAAGATCTACGCGGCCTACCTCGGCGACGGAACGCTGCTCTACGGCAGCGCCAACGGAGCCGCCGTCACCGCGACCGTGACCACCGCCTTCGGCTCGGTGGCGCACGCCGAGCACCATGAACTCGCCGTCGAGGACGTCGCCCCGGCAGCAGCGGGGGACACCCGGGGCCTCTCCGTCTTCTACGCGGCCTTCGGCCTGGTCCTCGCGGGCTACCTCTTCGGCATGACCACCTACCAGCTCGCGCCCCGCCTCCAGTACCGCTGGCGGATGGCCAGCCTCGCTCTGTTCGGGATCGTCGGCGGGCTCCTGATCGCCACCATCGCCGGCAGCACCGGCTTCGGCGCGCTGCCCGGCTCCTTCCTGCCCCTCGTCGTCGTGATCTCCCTGATGGGCGCTGCGGTCGCGGCCACGACCATGGTCCTGCTACGGCTGTTCGGCTCGGCCGGTGTGACCCTCGCCTCGATCCTCATGCTGATCCTCGGCAACAGCAGCAGCGGCGGCATCATGCCGGCCGCCTATCTGCCGGGCTGGCTGCGCCCGCTCTCCGAGATCCTGCCGGTCGGCATCGGCGTCCGCGCGATGCAGGGCCTGTCCCGCTTCCAGAACGACGGCCTCTCCCGCGCCCTGGTGATCCTCCCGGTGTGGGTGCTCGGCTCCGCCCTCGTGCTCTACCTCAAGGACGTGTACCGGCGCGGGGCTCCGCCGGCGGGGGCCGGGGAGCCGCAGTCGTCGTAGCGCCGATGGAGTCGTGGCGCCGATGGAGCCGTGGCGCAGATGCCGCCGTAGCCCCGATCCCGCCGCGGGCCTGATGCGCCGATGCGCGTGATCGTCGACGGGCGCGGCATGCTGGAGGGCGTGGACTTCCCCGTGGGAAAGGATCTTCCGATGGACCAGCAGGGCCAGCAGGGTCAGCAGGACGCCCAGGGCGGGCCGGACGACCGGTTCGACGTCGTCGTACTCGGCGCGGGCCCCGGCGGCTACGTCGCCGCCGTCCGTGCCGCCCAACTCGGCAAGCGGGTCGCGGTGATCGAGGAGAAGTACTGGGGCGGTGTCTGTCTGAACGTGGGCTGCATCCCGACCAAGGCCCTGTTGCGCAACGCCGAGTTGGCGCACATCTTCACCCGCGAGGCGAAGACCTTCGGCATCAGGGTCGAGGGGGAGGTCTCCTTCGACTACGGCGAGGCGTTCCGCCGCAGCCGCCGGGTCGCGGACGGCCGGGTCAAGGGCGTCCACTACCTGATGAAGAAGAACAAGATCACGGAGATCGACGGCCGCGGCACCTTCCTCGACCCGCACACCCTCCAAGTCGCGGGCTACGACGGAGAGTCGCGCACCATCGGCTTCGAGCAGTGCATCATCGCGACCGGCGCCACCCCCAGGCTGCTGCCCGGCACCAAGCGCACCGCGCGCGTGGTGACGTACGAGGAGCAGATCCTCGCCGACGACCTGCCGCGCTCGATCGTCATCGCGGGCGCCGGCGCCATCGGCATCGAGTTCGCGTACGTGCTGCACAACTACGGCGTGAAGGTCACGATCGTCGAGTTCCTGGATCGGGTCGCGCCCCTGGAGGACATCGAGGTCTCCACCGAACTCGCCAAGCAGTACCGCAAGTTGGGCATCGACGTCCTCACCTCCACCCGGGTCGAGTCGATCGACGAGTCCGGCCCGCAGGTCCGCGTCACGGTCACCGGCAAGGACGGCACCCAGCAAGTCCTGGAAGCCGACAAGGTGTTGCAGGCGATCGGCTTCGCGCCGAACGTCACCGGCTACGGCCTGGAGAACACCGGCGTACGGCTGACCGAGCGCGGCGCGATCGACGTCGACGGCCGGTGCCGTACGTCCGTCCCGCATCTGTACGCCATCGGTGACGTCACCGCGAAGCTGATGCTCGCGCACGCCGCCGAGGCCATGGGCGTGATCGCCGCCGAGACCCTCGCGGACGCGGAGACGATGGAGCTGGACTACGCGATGATCCCGCGCGCCACCTACTGTCAGCCGCAGATCGCCAGCTTCGGCTACACCGAGGCGCAGGCACGGGAGTTGGGGCATGACGTCAAGGTCGCGAAGTTCCCGTTCACCGCGAACGGCAAGTCGCACGGCCTCGGCGACACCACCGGTTTCGTGAAGCTGATCAGCGACGCGAAGTACGGCGAACTCCTCGGCGGCCACCTCATCGGCCCCGACGTCACCGAACTCCTCCCCGAACTCACCCTGGCCCAGCAGTGGGACCTCACCGTCCACGAGGTCGCCCGCAATGTGCACGCCCACCCGACCCTGGGCGAGGCGGTGAAGGAAGCGGTGCACGGCCTTGCCGGACACATGATCAACATGTGAGCCACTCGCTCACCCGGGCCCCCTCCGGCGACTTTGCCCGTTCTTTACAACCCGCCTCCCTCCTGCCTCGTCTCTCCGCTCGATCCGCAACCCGCCCCGCCGCCCGACCACTTGATGGACCCGGCGGCGG
>NZ_JAENRY010000505.1 GCF_016612545.1 Streptomyces sp. MBT65
CCCTCACCCCCGACACCACCCCGGACCCGCTCCCGACCCACCCGTCCTGGGACCTGCTCCACTGGTGCCCGGAAGCGTCGGCCGCGGCCCTGGACGACTCCCCGCTCGCGGTCGTCTGGCACTTCCGGCTCGAAGACACCGGCTCGCCCTCGGACCGTTGACAGGTGACCGACGGGGTCGGAGACTTGGGGTGAACCAGTCATGTGAACTAAATTTCACCAGGCGAACAGCCGGCCGCGGAGGGACACGAGCCCAGGGTCACCGGCGCAGGGACACCACTCGACGGTGCTCGCCCGAAGGGAACCCCGATGCGTACCACCGTCGGCATCATCGGAGCCGGCCCCGCCGGGCTCCTCCTCGCCCGGCTGCTGCACAACGCCGGGATCGACTCGGTCGTACTGGAGAGCCACGACCGGGACTACGTCGAGCACCGCCAGCGGGCCGGGATCCTCGAGCAGGGCACGGTCGACGTGCTGCGGGCGGCCGGGGCCGGGGAGCGGATGGACCGGGAGGGGCTGCGGCACGACGGGATCGAGCTGCGGTTCGACCGGAAGCGGCACCGGGTGGACTTCCCGGGCCTCACCGGCGGCCGTAGCGTCATGGTGTACGCGCAGACCGAGGTCTGCAAGGACCTGATCGCCCTCCAACTCAAGGCGGGCGGACCGCTGTTGTTCGAGGCCGAGGCCCTGGCGGTGGAGGGCGCGGACACGGAAAGCCCGCGCGTCCGCTTCCGGCACGAGGGCCGTGAGGACGTCCTCGACTGCGACTACGTCGTCGGCTGCGACGGCTTCTGGGGCGTCGCCCGCACCGCGATCCCCGCCGAACTCGCCCGCGTCTTCGAACGGTCGTACCCCTACGCCTGGCTCGGCATCCTCGCCGATGTGGCGCCCTCCCACGACGAGCTCGTCTACGCCCGCCACGACCGCGGCTTCGCCCTCCTCTCGATGCGCTCCCCGTCCGTCTCCCGGCTCTACCTCCAGGTGGCGGAGGACGCGGACCCCGACAGCTGGAGCGACGACGCCATCTGGGACGAACTGGAGCGCCGCTTCGAGACCGAGGACGACTGGCGGCTGGACCGTGGTCCCATCACCCAGAAGTCGGTCACCCCCATGCGCTCCTACGTCCACGAGCCCATGCGGTACGGCCGGCTCTTCCTCGCCGGCGACGCCGCGCACATCGTCCCGCCGACCGGGGCCAAGGGCCTCAACCTCGCCGTCGGCGACGTCGTCACCTTCGCGCGGGCCCTGACGTACAAGAAGAGGACGGGCAGCGAGGAACGGCTCGACGCGTACTCCGCCACCTGTCTGCGGCGGGTCTGGCAGGCCGAGCGGTTCTCCTACGACATGACGAGCCTGCTGCACCGCGCGCCCGACGCGACGGCCTTCGAGGGGCGGCTCCAGTCGGCCCGGCTGGAGCGGATCGCGTCCTCGCGGGCGGCCGAGACGGACCTCGCGGAGGCGTACACCGGGTTCCCCCTGGATGAACCCGATGAACAGGCATAAGGGCCCTCTAAGGCGGGCGTCACGGGTTGGTACCAGTGTCCACAGGGGGTGCGCTGCACCGCGTACCGTGGCAGGACGAGGGGAAGATCCTCCCCAAGAGGTAGGGTCAATCCTTTGCCTACCTATTACTCTTGAGGCCAAGGCCGCGCGAGGCGGCCATGGAGGAGTGAAATGAGGAGCAGAAACCCGGTCTTCTCGCGACGGGGGTTCAGCCGCGACAACGGCTACGCGGGCTTCAACACCGCGCCGCAGGCCGGGGGCCCCGCCGTAGGTACGCAGGGCAACCCCTACGCGGGCGGCAACCCGTACGCGCAGAACCCGTACGCCCAGCAGGACCTTCAGCAGGGCGCACCGCCCCAGGCCCCGGCCACCACCGGCCGGATGACCATGGACGACGTCGTCCAGCGCACCGGCATCACCCTCGGCACGCTGATCGTCACGGCCGCGCTCGCCTGGGCGCTGCTCCCGGTCGACGACGCCAACATCAACCGTTCGTACGGCATCGGGATCGGCGCCGCGCTGATCGCGATGGTGCTGGCGTTCGTCCAGTCCTTCAAGCGCAAGCCCGTCCCGGCGCTGATCCTGTCGTACGCCGCCCTGGAAGGCGTCTTCCTAGGCGTCGTCTCCAGCGTCGTCGACAACCGCATCGCGAGCGGCGCGGCCATGCAGGCTGTGATCGGCACGATGGCGGTCTTCGCCGGCGTGCTCATCGCCTACCGCGCGGGCTGGATCCGCGTGAACCGCCGCTTCTACGGCTTCGTGATGGCGGCCGCGCTCGGCTTCGTGCTGCTGATGGCGGTGAACCTGCTGTTCGCGGTGTTCGGCGGCGGTGACGGCCTCGGCTTCCGCAGCGGCCCGCTCGGCATCTTCTTCGGTGTCATCGGCATCATCCTCGGTGCGTGCTTCCTCGCCCTCGACTTCAAGCAGGTCGAGGACGGCATCGCGTACGGCGCCCCGAAGGAAGAGGCGTGGCTGGCGGCCTTCGGGCTCACGCTGACGCTGGTGTGGATCTACATGGAGTTCCTGCGGATCATCGCGATCCTCAACAGCAACGACTAGCCGACGGCAGGCTGATCCGCGAAAGGGCCCCGGGTTCGTCCCCGGGGCCCTTCGTCATGTCCGTAAGTCTGTGATGGGTCGGTCTGTGGTGCGCGCCTAGAGCAGTTTGCGCGCGGCCCTCCTCAGGTCGTACTCGTGAATGATCGCCTTGGCGTGGCCGTATGCGAGGTCGTGCTCGGCGCGGAGCCAGCTGACCTTCTCCTCGAAGCGGAAGAGGGCGGGGCCTTCGTCGACGGTGCGCAGCCAGTCGGACACTTCACGACCGGTGCAATGGGGGATGCGGGCGAGCATGTTGCGATGGGTCTCCTGGGAGAACACTTGGGACATCGGCGCCTCCGGACGCATGGGGTGTAAGCCGGTCCTTCAGGTCACCGTGCCTGAGCGTTCGCCCGTTGGCAACAGTCCCGGTACGGCGCGTAGTCTCGCGGCGTGGTGGATACGACGCGGTTGACTCAAGCGGTGGATCACTTTGCGGACCGGCTGCGGGCTGCGCCGCAGAGCCGTTTGCAACGGGGCGCTGCGGCGGAGGCGCTGGGGCTGGCCAGGGAGTTCGCCCTGTGGGCGCAGCGGGTGGAGGAGCCGTTGGGGGTTCCTCGGGAGATGCCGGACGCGGGGATGTTCGCGGCGGCCGATCAAATCACCGTGGCTGTGCATGACTTGGCGGTCGTCTTGGCGAATGACACGGAAGTCGACCAGGCGCTCGGGTTGGTCGCGGAGGCGCAGAAGAGGGCGGGGGTCTGAGGGGGGTTGGCGG
>NZ_JAENRY010000506.1 GCF_016612545.1 Streptomyces sp. MBT65
CCCACCAACGGCACCCTCCACATCCCCCTCCCCGCCAGCAACACGGCCCTGCTCGCCCAGGTCCACTACTGGTCCCCGACGTGCTGGCACCGCTTCGGACTTCCGTACCTCTCCAACGCTCCCCACGGCGCACCACCTGCGGACGCGGTGACGGTCGCGGCGCTGCTCGCGAGGGAGACGGCTGCGCGCGACGGCGGGTCCGTTGCGGGTGCCGACGCGGCGACCACTTCGGTTACAGGGGAGGCGAAGGCAGCGGCAAGGGCATCCGCAACAGCACTCACCTCGGTGCCCGATTCCGCGACCGACCTGGTGGCCCGGGTGGCCGACTCCGTCCGCCGTACCGTCACCTTCATCACCGACCGTCGCGCACGGCCGGCCGACGGTCCCGATCTCTTCCTCTCCGCCGAACAGGCACTCCTGCTCGGCCACCCGTTGCACCCGACCCCGAAGAGCCGCGAGGGCCTCTCCGAGGCCGAAGCCCGCCTGTACTCACCGGAGCTGCGCGGCTCCTTCCCGCTGCACTGGCTGGCTGTCGCCCCTTCCGTACTCGCCACCGACTCGGCCTGGACCGAACGCGGCCGACCGGTCCCCGCAGCCCACCTCACAGCCCGACTGGCCGGCCCCGAACTGCCATTGCCCGAAGGCCATGCCGCGCTTCCCCTTCACCCCTGGCAGTGGCGTGAGATCCACCACCGAGTCGATATCGCAGCCTTGCTCGACTCCGGCTTGATCCAGGACCTTGGTCCCCATGGCACCCCGTGGCATCCCACCTCCTCCGTACGAACCGTCCACCAATCCGGCGCCCCGGCCATGCTCAAGCTCTCGCTGGGCCTCCGCATCACCAACTCCCGTCGTGAGAACCTCCGGAAAGAACTCCACCGCGGCGTCGAGGTCCACCGCCTGCTCCGCACCGGCCTGTCCCAGCACTGGCACGCCGCTCACCCGGGCTTCGACATCGTCCGCGACCCGGCGTGGCTGGCCGTAGATGCGCTGGATGCGTACGGCGTCGACGCGAAGCAACGGGGCGCAGGCGGTGGTGAGTCCGGTGCTGGCCTGGACGTGAGCCGTGCCGACCGCGTCGGCCGTGGCGAGCGGAATGCCCGTGTTCCCCTGGCCGGAATCGACGTGGTGATCCGGCACAACCCCTTCAGCGCGTCCGACGATGTCTCCTGCATCGCCGGGCTCGTCTCACTCCGGCCGTACCTCGGACGGAGCGCCACCGCCGGCGGAGCGGCGACCACCTCGCACACCAGCCACTCCGCCTCCTGCGTACCGCTGTTGCGGTCCCGTCTGGCCGAGATCGTCACGGGCCTCGCCGTGCGCACCGGACGGTCCTGCGGAGCGGTCGCCGCCGAGTGGTTCCTGCGCTACCTGGAGCAGGTCGTCCGTCCCGTGCTGTGGCTGGACAGCGAGGCGGGGATCGCCCTGGAGGCGCACCAACAGAACACGCTGCTTCTGCTGGACGGTGAAGGTTGGCCCGTGGGCGGCCGCTACCGCGACAACCAGGGCTACTACTTCCGCGCATCCCGGCGCGCGGAACTCGACGCCCGACTGCCCGGCATCGGCGAACACAGCGACACCTTCGTCTCCGACGAGGTCACCGACGAACGCTTCGCGTACTACCTCGCGATCAACAACGTATTCGGTCTCATCGGAGCGTTCGGCTCACAACGCCTCGCCGACGAGCGGCTGTTGCTCTCAGCCTTCCGTCGTTTCCTCAGCGACGTGGCCTCCGGTCCCGCCCGGTTGCGCACCTCCCTGCCGGCTCGCCTGCTCGACTCACCCGTCCTGCGCTGCAAGGCCAACCTGCTGACCCGGCTGCACGGCCTCGACGAACTCATCGGCCCGGTCGACACCCAGTCCGTCTACGTCACCATCGCGAATCCCCTCCATTGCTGACTACCGCTGGCTACGAACGCCGACGCCAGCTGCCTCCCGATCCGATCACCCCCTAGGGCCTCCGGTTTGGGCCACCGGCAACTGGCTGCGGCCTCGACTGTGAGCCGCAGCCCGGTTCTGAACAGCGCCAGCTCCTTCGGACCTCGACTGCCGCTGACCTCCTCAACCCCGGCCAGCACCGAGCAGTCCCGACCGCCACCAACTCCCTTCGCACCTAAGGAACATGACCCACCCCATCTCCTGAGAGGAGCGCCACCGTGCCTCCCACCGACGCGAGCGCCGACACCGCGACTGTCTCTGGCTCCGACCTGGGCAGCAGGGCGAACTCGAGCCAAAGTCCCGGTACGGACGGTGAGGACACCCTCGACCTCCGCTTGCCCGAGGGGTTCATCGCGCTCTGCGCCGAGGCGGACGCAGCTGACGCGGTACTCCACCGTGCGGCAGTCCCCGACGCGGTTGACCACCACGTGTCCGCCTCCGACTCCTCCGCCCCCGACCTTTCCGTCCCCGAGCCGGTCGCCCACGAGGCCGGCACCATCGGGCGACATCACCGGTCAGGGCGCGCGGGGGAGGACACCGCCCGGTCCGACTCCAACATCCCGCCCGCCTCCGAGATCTTGCCCAACTCCCCTGTCCCGTCCGGCGACGACCTGCTCGACCGCGTCGGCGCCTGGGGGCCGACCCACACCCCCGTCGGCACCTTCCACCTCCTCCCCGTTCACATCGAACGCGACCTGCCGCTGATCAACCGCTGGATGAACGACCCTGCCGTCGCAGCGTTCTGGGAACTCGCCGGCCCTCAGGCGCTGACCGGGGACCACCTGCGCGCCCAACTCGCCGGTGACGGACGCAGCGTTCCCTGCCTCGGCGTGCTGGAAGGGACCCCTATGAGCTACTGGGAGATCTACCGGGCGGACCTCGACCCTCTGGCCCGCCGCTACCCGGCCCGACCACACGACACCGGCATTCACCTCCTCATCGGTGACGGCACCGATCGGGGACGAGGGCTGGGCCGCACTCTCCTTCGAGCAGTCGCCGACCTCGTACTCGACAAGCGCGCCGCCTGCGCTCGTATCGTCGCGGAACCCGACATTCGCAACACCCCTTCCGTAGCCGCTTTCCTGGGCGCCGGTTTCCGGTTCTCCGCCGAGGTCGACCTGCCCGCCAAGCGGGCCGCCCTCCTGGTCCGAGACCGTTCCTTGCGTGATCTGCTGTAGCGCCACGTGGCGGCGCCATCACTTTTGGTACACCGCTCGGCCCGACCCGGTTCCCACTCCCGCGCGTCGGATTCCGGCGGTCGTCGCCCCGACCTCCACATGCCGACCTTCACACGCCAACTTCCAAGCCCCGAGCCTCGGTCGACCGGCCCCGCCAAACCAGCCCCCCGACCGAACCAAGCCAACCCCTG
>NZ_JAENRY010000507.1 GCF_016612545.1 Streptomyces sp. MBT65
GTCCCCACCCCAACCCCCCGAAGCCGAGGCCCTGTTGAGGTTCCTCACCGTCGGACCGGAGGAGCGGCCCCGGCTCGCCCCGCGGGTCGCCGACGCGGTCGGTGTCGACGTCCTGGAGCGGATCGTGCGGGCGACGCTGGCCCGGACCGGACGGCCCGTCACGGTGGCGGACAGTCCCTACGGCCTGCTCGTGACGGGTGACGAGGGTCAGGTGCGGGCCTGGGCCCGTGCGGCGCCGGACGGCGAACTCCTCGCCCTGTTCCTGGAAGGCGCCCGCCACACCCCGCGCCGCCGACACCGCCTGCCGTACGGCCTGTTGGTGCTCCTTGTCGGCCTCTGGAACGTCGTCTCCCTCTGGACGGCGTCCGACCGCACCGCCTGGCTCACCGGCCTGCTGATCCTCGCCGCCTGTTACGTCTTCGCCGAAGGCCTCGGCGCCCCGGCCCAGCAGCCGCGCCTCCCGCGCCCGCCGCCCTGGACGACGTACCAGACGCCCTCCAGCGGGAACCGCAGCGGCCGGCCTCTCAACCACCACGCCCGGCTGGCCGAACAGCGCGGCGCGGTCGACCTGGTGGGGCTGGGCCGCCACGGCACCCGTACCCGCGCCGACCACGAGCCGACCGCGTACGCCGCCTACGGGCGGGTCGTACGGTCGCCGTGCGACGGGCGGGTGATCTCCGCCGAGGACTCCATCGAGGACCAGGACACCCGTCCCGGCGCTCACGCCCGCTACCAACCCCCGTACGGGAACCACGTGTTCATCGACACCGGCCGGGAGATCGTCAAACTGGCCCATCTGCGGCCCGGTTCACTGACGGTGAGCGAGGGGGACGTGGTGCGCGTGGGGCAACTCATAGGAGAGACAGGCAATTCCGGCAACACCAGCGAGCCCCACCTCCATCTGCACGCGGAGCGTGACGGGGTCGGTCTGGACCTGCGGTTCACGGGGATACGCGGCAGGCTGTACCGGGGGAGGGTGATCCGTACTTTTCCTCAGCCACAGGCATCCTTGGCGGCGTGCGTACTGTTTCGCGACGTTTGAGCACTGCCGAACTGTTCGTGTCTCGTCGTACCTTGGGATACGTAGGCAGGACGCGGACGACGCGTCGTGGGGGAAATGTGGGGGGACGGTCGCCCATGCGATCCATGCGATCCGCCGGCAAGGCGGACATCACGATCCACAGACCGGAGGAGCTCGGTACCACGCTCCGCCAGGCCTGGCACAAGGCGATGGACGAGTCGCCGGACTACGCGAACCCTTTTCTGGCACCGGAGTTCGCGGACGGCGTCGGCCGATATCGCGGCGGTGCGCAGGTGGCGGTGCTGCACGAGGGCGGGGAGCCGGTCGGCTTCCTGCCGTACGAGCGCAACCCCGTCGGTGTCGGCCGGGCGATCGGCCTCGGCCTCTCCGACTGCCAGGGCCTGGTCCACCGGCCCGGTGTCACCTGGGACGTCCAGCAACTCCTGCGCGCCTGCGGCCTGTCGGTCTTCGAGTTCGACCATCTCGTCGAGGAACAGCAGCCGTTCGGCCGCCATGTCACGGGCACCTTCGCGTCCCCGGTGATCGACCTGAAGGACGGCGACGGCGAGGTCCCCTACCCCGAGTGGCTGCGCGGCGCCTACCCGGGCATCGCCAAGACGACCCTGAAGAAGGAACGCCGCCTCGGCCGCGATCTCGGCGAGATGCGCTTCGTCTACGACGACCGCGACCCCGAGGTGCTGCACACGCTGATGCGCTGGAAGTCGGCCCAGTACCGCAGGACCGGCCGCATGGACCGCTTCGCGCGCCCGTGGATCGTGGACCTGGTGGACCACCTGTTCCGCGTCCGCGAGGAACACTTCACCGGCGTCCTGTCGGTCCTCTACGCCGGCGACCGTCCGGTGGCGGCCCACTTCGGCCCGACGTCCCGCACCCTGTTCGCGGCCTGGTTCACGGCGTACGACCCCGAACTCCGTTACTACTCACCGGGGTTGATCATGCACCTCAGGATGGCCGAGGAGGCGGGCCGGCACGGCGTGCGCCTCATGGACCTGGGGCGCGGCGACAAGGAGTGGAAGGACTGGCTCAAGACCCGCGAACTGCGCGTCGGCGAGGGCTTCGCCACCCGCCCCCACCCGGTGGCGGCGGCCCACCGCCTGTGGCGCCGCCCGGTCCGCGGCCTGCGCAACACGGTCCTGGCCCACCCGTCCCTGCGCGACCCGGCGGACCGCCTCCTCAAAACGGTGGGCACGCTGCGTACGACGGGCAAGGTGCCGCCCAAGAAGTGACGATCCGGCACGGTGGACGCGGTGGAACGGTGGATCAGGGGCCCTGGACCGGGAGGTCGAGGGCCCTTCCCGCGCCCCGCTGCCGCTCCTGGCCCTGGTGGTGAAGGCGGTCCCCGACACCTGTACGACAGGCGCTCGTGGTAGACAACGCCGATGATGGTCAGGGCTGTTGGTGCCCGGCCCGCGGGCGACCGCGCGACAACAGGAAGGGGCAACCCGTGCTTCTGAAGACCTTCCGCTGGTCGTTCGCGGTCACCGCGCTCGGCCTGGCCCTAGGAGTCTGGTACGGCGGCTGGACGGCGTTCGGCGTGATCGCGATCCTCGCGGTGCTGGAGATCTCGCTGTCGTTCGACAACGCGGTGGTCAACGCCGGGATCCTGAAGAAGATGTCGGCGTTCTGGCAGAAGATCTTCCTCACGGTCGGCGTCCTGATCGCGGTCTTCGGTATGCGCCTGGCGTTCCCGGTGGTGATCGTCGCGGTCACGGCGAAGAAGAACCCCTTCGAGGCGGTGAACCTCGCGCTGACCGACAAGGACCGCTACGAACAGCTGGTCACCGACGCCCACCCGGCGATCGCGGCCTTCGGCGGAATGTTCCTGCTCATGATCTTCCTGGACTTCGTCTTCGAGGACCGCGACATCAAGTGGCTGGGCTGGCTGGAACGCCCGCTCGCCAAGCTCGGCAAGGTCGACATGCTGTCGGTCTGCATCGCCCTGATCGTCCTGCTGATCACCTCCTTCACCTTCGCGACCCACGCCCACCAACACGGCGGCACCCACGCGGACAAGGCCCAGACGGTCCTGGTCTCCGGCATCGCCGGCCTGATCACGTACATGATCGTCGGCGGCCTCTCGGGCTTCTTCGAGGACCGCCTGGAGGCCGAGGAGGAACGGGAACGCGAGAGCGACCGCTCAGCGGTGGTCCTGGCCGGCCAGGCCGCGTTCTTCATGTTCCTGTACCTCGAAGTCCTGGACGCGTCCTTCTCCTTCGACGGCGTGATCGGCGCGTTCGCCATCACCAACGACATCGTCCTGATGGCGCTGGGCCTGGGCATCGGCGCGATGTACGTCCGCTCCCTGACGGTCTACCTGGTCCGCCAGGGCACGCTCGACGACTACGTGTACCTGGAGCACGGAGCGCACTACGCGATCGGCGCGCTGGCGGTGATCCTGATGGTCACCATCCAGTACCAGATCAACGAGGTCATCACGGGGTTGGTCGGCGTCGTCCTGATCGGGTGGTCGTTCTGGTCGTCGGTGCGACGGAACCGGGCGTTGGCGGAGGCGGGGGAAG
The DNA here is from genome assembly GCF_016612545.1 of Streptomyces sp. MBT65. GTDB lineage: Bacteria > Actinomycetota > Actinomycetes > Streptomycetales > Streptomycetaceae > Streptomyces. The sequence goes on from NZ_JAENRY010000507.1 coordinate 3,562, forward strand.
GGGCGGCGGAGGCTGTGGATACGGCGAGGGTTCCCTAGTCAGGAGTACCAGTCCGCGGTGACCTGCCGGACGACGACGGCCCCGAACCTTGTCATGGGTTCGGGGCCGTCGACGTAGTCCTGCCGCTTCACACTGTGCCCTCGGCAGGATTCGAACCTGCGACACCGGCTTTAGGAGAGCCGCGCTCTATC
>NZ_JAENRY010000508.1 GCF_016612545.1 Streptomyces sp. MBT65
CCCCGTCGAGCACCGCGCGCGCGGCCGCCACCGCCCCCGTGGGCACCCCCAGCGCCCCCGCCAGGGACAGCGCACCCCCCACCGGCACCATCGACAGCACACATCCGGCCAGCTCCCGCTGCCGGTGCAACAGGGACACCGCCCGCATCAGCGCCCGGTCGTCGCCCACCAGCACCGGCCGGCGCGAACCCCGCCGGGCGAGCACCCGGGCGAATTCCTCGGGCCCCTCCGGCATGCACACCTTGGTCGCCGCACCCGCGCTGAGCACGTCTTTCGCGATGCGGACGGACTCCGCGTCGGCGCGCCGGGCGACCGGATCGATGACGACCAGCAGCTGATCGGAAGTCGCGAAAGTCGCCACCTCGGCCATGCCTCGCTTCCTCGGGTAGCATCTTTGTGCAAGAGCCCCTTGCGCTATTGCGCCAGGGGCTTCGTCTATTCCGGGGCATCCGGTCCGACGGGTCGCGACCGACGAGGGTCGCTGACGTACGAGGCACACGCTGTGCGGCGTACGTCTCTGACCTTGGACATGCCCCGCCCGGAAGGGGTGTACGCGCGTGCCCGCACTTGTGCTGCTCGGTGCTCAGTGGGGTGACGAAGGCAAGGGAAAGGCGACGGACCTGCTAGGTGGGTCCGTCGACTATGTGGTGCGCTACCAGGGCGGCAACAACGCCGGCCACACGGTAGTCGTGGGCGATCAGAAGTACGCCCTTCACCTGCTCCCTTCCGGGATCCTCACACCGGAGTGCACTCCGGTCATCGGCAACGGTGTCGTCGTCGACCCGTCGGTCCTGTTCTCCGAGCTGAACGGGCTGAACGAGCGCGGCGTCGACACGTCCAAGCTCCTGATCAGCGGCAACGCTCACATCATCACGCCGTACAACGTGACGGTGGACAAGGTGACCGAGCGCTTCCTCGGGAAGCGGAAGATCGGGACGACCGGCCGCGGCATCGGCCCGACCTACGCGGACAAGATCAACCGCGTCGGCATCCGGGTCCAGGACCTCTACGACGAGTCGATCCTGACGCAGAAGGTCGAGGCCTCCCTCGACATCAAGAACCAGATGCTCACCAAGCTCTACAACCGCCGCGCGATCGCCGTCGAGCAGGTCGTCGAGGAGCTGCTGTCCTACGCGGACCGCCTCAAGCCCTACGTCGCCGACACGGTCCTCGTCCTCAACCAGGCGCTGGACCAGGACAAGGTCGTCCTCTTCGAGGGCGGCCAGGGCACGCTGCTCGACATCGACCACGGCACGTATCCCTTCGTGACGTCGTCGAACCCGACCGCCGGTGGCGCCTGCACCGGCGCGGGCGTCGGCCCGACGAAGATCAGCCGGGTCATCGGCATCCTCAAGGCCTACACGACCCGGGTCGGCTCGGGCCCGTTCCCGACCGAGCTGTTCGACGCGGACGGCGACGCGCTGCGCCGGATCGGCGGCGAGCGGGGCGTCACCACCGGCCGCGACCGGCGCTGCGGCTGGTTCGACGCGGTCATCGCCCGCTACGCGACCCGCGTGAACGGCCTGACCGACTTCTTCCTCACCAAGCTCGACGTCCTCACCGGCTGGGAAGAGATCCCGGTCTGCGTGGCCTACGAGATCGACGGCAAGCGCGTCGAGGAACTCCCGTACTCGCAGACCGACTTCCACCACGCGAAGCCGATCTACGAGAACCTGCCCGGCTGGAGCGAGGACATCACGAAGGCCAAGACCTTCGCGGACCTCCCGAAGAACGCGCAGGCGTACGTGAAGGCTCTGGAGGAGATGTCGGGCGCGCCGATCTCCGCGATCGGTGTCGGCCCCGGCCGCACGGAGACGATCGAGATCAACTCGTTCATCTAGCAAGGGCGATGGAGCCGGGCTTGAGCTGGGCCCGATCGAGGTACTTGGGCCGGTCTTGGGAAACCTTGACCGGCCCTTGGGCTGTCCGTGGTTACGCCGGTAACAGGTGGAGGCCAGCATCTACGCGGGTAGCCCGCCGCGCCCCGTATGTCACACCCGCTCTCTGCGCCCTTCCAGGAGTCCTGAATGCCCGTCAATCCCATGAACCGCCGTGAGTTCGTGCAGAAGTCCGCCGTCACCGGCGCGGTCGTGGCCGTAGCGGGGACGGTGGGCCGGCGACCCCGGCCGAGGCCGCCGACCGGCACCAGCCCGCGCCGAAGCCGAAGCCGAAGAAGACCTGGTCGTTCTCCATCCTGGGCACGACCGACCTGCACAGCCACGTCTTCAACTGGGACTACTACACCAACGCGGCCCCGGTGGACTCCAAGGGCAACACGTACGGCATCGCCCGTATCGCCACCCTGGTGAAGAACATCCGCAAGGAGAAGGGCGAGGGCCGGGTGCTCCTCGTCGACGCGGGCGACATCATCCAGGGCACGTCCCTCGCGTCGTACTACGCGAGCGTCGACCCGATCACCGGCAAGAACGGCAAGCGCGGCCCCAAGCACCCCATGGCGATCGCCATGAACGAGATGCGCTACGACGCCGCCGCCCTCGGCAACCACGAGTTCAACTACGGCATCGAGGTCGTCCGCACCTTCGAGAAGCAGTGCCACTTCCCGCTGCTCGGCGCCAACGCCCTGGACGCGAAGACGCTGAAGCCCGCCTTCGAGCCCTACACGGTCAAGTGCATCAAGGTGCCCGGGGCGCCCGACATCAAGGTCGGCATCCTCGGCCTCACCAACCCGGGCATCGCGCTGTGGGACAAGGACAACGTCTCCGGGAAGATGACCTTCACCGGTCTCGTCGAGCAGGCGAAGAAGTACGTGCCCCGGCTGCGCGCGCTGGGCTGCGACGTCGTCTTCCTCACCGACCACTCGGGCCTGGACGGCTCGACCTCGTGGGGCGACGAACTCCCGTACGTGGAGAACGCGTCGAACCTGGTCGCCCAGCAGGTCCCCGGCATCGACGCGATCCTGGTCGGCCACACCCACGTCGACGTCCCCACCTACACGGTGAAGAACGAGGAGACCGGCGAGGACGTCCTCCTGTCCGAGCCGTACTGCTACGGCTACCGCCTGTCCGTCTTCGACTTCGAGCTGGAACTGGAGCGCGGCTGCTGGAAGATCACCGGCAAGACGGCGACCACGGTCAACAGCAACACGGTCGCCGAGGACAAGCGGATCACCGAACTCCTCACCGCCGACCACGAGTTGGTGGTCAAGTACGTCAACACCGCGATCGGCACGTGTACGGCGGCCATGTCGACGGCCGAGGCCTGCTGGAAAGACGTCCCCGCGATCGACTTCATCCACCAGGTCCAGATGGACGCGGTGAAGTCCGGCCTGTCGACGGCGGACGCCGCGCTCCCGCTGATCTCGGTGGCGGCCTGCTTCAGCCGTACGGCCACCATCCCGGCGGGCGACGTGACGATCCGTGACGTGGCGGGTCTCTACATCTACGAGAACACCCTCTACGGCAAGAAGCTCACCGGCGCCCAGCTCAAGGACTACCTGGAGTTCGCGGCGAAGTACTACCACCAGGTGCCGGCCGGCACGACGGTGGACACCGCGACCCTCACCAACGCCAACAGCTTCTGGGACTACATGTACGACACGGCGGCGGGCGTCTCGTACGACATCGACATCGCGGCGGCCGAGGGCTCCCGCATCAAGAACCTGACCTACAACGGCACGGCGGTCGCCGACGACCAGGTCTTCGTCGTCGCCGTCAACAACTACCGCGCCAACGGCGGCAGCGGCTACCCGCACATCGCCGCCGCGGAGACGGCGTACAGCTCCACCAACCAGGTCCGCGACCTGATGATCGCCTACGCCACGGCCAAGGGCTCCATCGACCCGACGACGTTCGCGGCGGTCAACTGGAAGCTGACGCAGGCGGGTACGGCGGTCTTCTAGCCGGCGGGTTCCTGTGAGTTGCTGTGAATGATCAACGTCACGGCTTCCTTACACCGGACATTCACTATGTTCCGTCCATGTCATATCGAAGACGTTCTTCCTTGGCGGCGCTCCTGTTCCTGGAGGGAGCGCTCGCCGTGTTCGTCTCCGTGGGCCTCTACGGCGACGGGTCGAACGGCATGTGCGACTTCGCGACCCAGGACCTCCACCGGCACGTCGCCTACGCGCTGTGGGCTTCGCTGCCGGTGACCTGGGTGCTGCTCTACCAGGGCAACATCTGGCTGCGATGCGGGAGTTGGACGGCCGTGGTGCTACGGCTGTTCTTCGACGCCGCAGCCGGGACGCTGATGCTGATCGCCGGGGGGACGAGCCTGTGCTGAAGCCGCACCGGGAAGAACTCGTCGGCCTCTGGGCCGAGTCGCTCCTCACCGCGACGTCCGCCGCGTGGTGGACCTACCTGGTGTGGGTCCACCACGACGCCCTGTACGCCGACCCGGCCCCCGTGACCCTGATCCTCACGGTCACGCTGTCGCTCCTGGTGACGTGGGGTCTGTGGCTGCGCACGGCCGGAAGACTCCGGGGCGTGATCCTGACGTCGGTCGCGCTGCGCGGGGTCGTGGTGCTGACGCTGTCCCTGTGGTTCCTCCAGGACCTGTAGGTCACCTGTCCCGGCCGACCGTCGGCCACCAGCGGTGAACGGGAAGGGGGCCTCCCCACCGGGACGCCCCCTTTGTTCGGGCATATCCTGAAGGTATCCATTCGTCCGCCCGCGCAACGCCGACCAGAAGAAGGTGACTGCGATGCGCATGATGCTGAAAGCGTCCATGGACACGGAGAAGGGGAACGAGGCCATCCGGAACGGGACTCTCGGGAAGTTGATGGAGGAGTCCCTGGAGCAGATCAAGCCCGAGGCCGCCTACTTCACCGCCGACGGTGGCAAGCGCACCGCGTTTCTGTTCTTCGACCTGAAGGACGCCTCCGACATTCCGTCGATCAGCGAGCCGTTCTTCCTCAACCTGGGTGCCGAGCTGACCTGGACCCCGGTGATGAACGCGGAGGACGTCCAGACGGGTCTGGGCAAGATCCGCTAGGTCCTCACTCCCGCGGGGTCCCCTGGATCTTGGCGAGGGTCAGGACGCCGCCGCCGATGCCCCAGCCCGCGTCGGCGACCTCCTCGACCAGGACGAGCGTGGTGGCGCGGGCACCGTCGCCGAAGATCTCGGCGTACAGGTCCGTGGTGCGCGTGATGATCTGCTCCTTCTGCTCCGCGGTGAGGGCGCCGGCGGGGACCTTGAAGTTCGCGAAGGGCATGGTGCTCTCTTTCGTCGCGCTGTCGGTGCGGTTGTGGTGTGGGGCAACTGTCCGTCCCCGGCGTCCGCCCGGCCAGGGCTGAGATCACCCTGGGGTCGGCGGCCCCTGGCTCCACCCCGCCGGAGAGGAGACGATGCGTGGGTGAACCTTCCCGAACTCGCGGCGTTCCTCAGGTCCCGGCGTGATCGGGTCCGGCCGGCCGATGTGGGGCTGGCTGCGGCGCGAGGAGGTCGCGCAGCTGGCGGGGCTGTCGGCCGACTACTACTCCGAGTTGGAGCGGGGGCGCGGCGCCCAGCCCTCGGCGCAGACGCTGGCCGCCCTCGCCCGGGCGCTGCGGCTGGGCGGTGATCAGCGCGACCACTTGTTCCACCTCGCCGACCGGCCGCTGCCCGAGTCGGCGCGGGGTGCGGGCGCGCGCCACGTACAGCCCGCGCTGCTCGGGCTGCTGGACCGGCTGGCCACGACCCCGGCCCAGGTCATCACCGACCTGCACGAGACCCTCGTACAGAATGAACTGGCCGCCGCACTGCTCGGGCGGGCGCCGGAACCGCGGGGGCCCGCCACGGGGTTCGCGTACCGGTGGTTCACCGATCCGGCCGCCCGGGCGGTCTATCCGCCCGGGCGGCCGGATCGGTGAACCACCGGTACGCGAACCCCCCCCGCTGCGGCGGCGGCGCAGCGCGGAGTTCGCCGCCCTGTGGGACACCCACGAGGTCGGTCTGCGCCGTACCGATCACAAGCGCATCGTTCACCCCGCGCTGGGCGTCATCGAGTTGGACTGCCACAGCCTGTTCAGCGAGGACGGCCGTCAGCGGCTCCTGTGGTTCACGGCCCCGCCCGGCACCGAGGGCGCCGCCCAGCTCGAACTGCTCGGCGTCATCGGCACGCAGGACATGGCCGCCACCGAGGACCCCACGCGCCGCTAGCTGAACACGATCATCGAACCCTGGGCCAGGCTGCGCGTCGCCGCCGCGTGCAGGCCCAGCCAGACGTGGCGTTCGCGGGCGAAGGGGCTGGGGTCGTACGGCGCGGGGTCGGCCGGCTCCTCCAACTC
>NZ_JAENRY010000509.1 GCF_016612545.1 Streptomyces sp. MBT65
GCGCGCGGCGGCACGGGCGTCCTGGGGCACCAGGATGTCCTGCGGGATGAGCATCAGGACGCCCGTGCCGCCGCGCGCGGAGGGCCGGTACGACACCTTCAGCCCGTACTTGCGGGCCAGCCGGCCGACGACCGCGAGGCCGAGCCGGGTGCCGGTGAGGCCGCCGAGTTCGGTGGAGTCGCCGGACACCGAGCGTTCGGCGCGGCGCAGTTGGATGTCGCCCATGACCAGGCCGCTGTCCTCCACGGAGAGGATGACGCCGGCGGGCACCTCTTCGACGTAGACATGCACTTCGGCGCTCGGCGGCGAGAAGTTCGCGGCGTTGTCGAGGAGTTCGGCGAGCGCGTGCATCACGCCCTCGGCCGCGTGCCCGGCGACGGCGGTGTCGCTCGCGGAGTGCACGCGCACCCGCTGGTAGCCGCTGATCCGGCCCATCGCGCCGCGCAGGATCGACTCCATGGCGATCGGGCGGGCCCAACGGCGGCCGGAGCGGGCGCCGGTGAGGACGGCGACGGAGTCGGCGATGCGGCCCGCCTGCGCGGTGCGGTGGTCGAGGTGGAGCAGGTCGGCGAGGACGTCCTCGTCCGAGTGCCGCTCCTCCATGGTGCGCAGGTCGGCGAGCATGCCGGTGGCCAGGGCCTGCATCCGGCCCGCCGCGTTGGCGGTCGCGGAGAGCGCGGCGGCGCGCTCCTGGGAGTCCCGGCGGGCCCGCTCGGTCAACTGCTTGTTCTCGGCGCTGAGTCGGGCGCGCTCCAGGGAGTTCTCCTCCGTGAGGCGGCTGCGCTCCTCCGCGAAGGAGGTGGTGAGCCGCAGCCGCTCCTGGGAGAACTCGGAGGTCAACCGGGCGCGCTCCTGCGAGAGTTCGGCGGTCAGCCGGGCCCGCTCGTGGGTCAGCTCCTCGGTCAGCTGGACGCGCTCACGGTCGAAGTCCGTGCTCAGCCGGGCCCGTTCCTGCAGCAGCCGCCCCGCGTCCAGGGTGACGGCCTCGAGCCGGCGGCGGGTGATACGGGCCGTCTGGTACGCGTGCGCGGCGAGCGCGACGGCCGCGCAGAGCAGCAGCGCGCCGGCGCCCGCACCGCAGGCGACCGCGAGGCGTTTCGCGTCGGGTGTCACATAGACCGCGCCGACGACCGCGAGCCCGGCCAGTACCGCGGTGAACAGCGGGGCGGGGGCGATCGTGCGGAAGGTGGGCCGTTCGCCGGAAAGTATGGGGGCGGTCATGAAGGGGGTCCTCGGTCGGGTCCTCGGGCGTCTTTGGTCGTGGTCCTCAGTCGTCCTCGGTCGTGTCCTCGGGGGGTGCTCGTCGGGTTCCTGGGCGAGAAGCGACACCGGGTGCTCAACTGACGGTCACTATATGAGAGTTAGTGATCGAACTGGGGAGGTTCTGGATGCGTTTACAGAATCCCTTCATGCTGGGGGCATGGGTGATCTTGAGGCGGAGCTGACGAGGACCGTCCGGGGCGAGGTCGGCTTCGACGTCACGTCCCGGGCGCTGACGACGATGGACGCGTCCAACTACCGACGCGTCCCGCTCGGGGTCGTCGCGCCGCGTGACGCGGACGACGTGGCGGCCGTGCTCGCGGTCTGCCGGGCGCACGGGGTGCCGGTCGTGGCGCGCGGCGGCGGCACGTCGATCGCCGGCCAGGCGACGGGCACGGGCGTGGTCCTCGACTTCACCCGCCACATGAACGGTCTGGTGTCCCTGGACCCCGTCTCCCGCACGGCGGTCGTGCAGCCCGGACTGGTCCTCGACCACCTCCAACAGACCGCCGCCGCCCACGGGTTGCGCTTCGGCCCCGACCCCTCGACCCACAGCCGCTGCACCCTCGGCGGCATGATCGGCAACAACTCCTGCGGCTCCCACTCGGTCGCCTGGGGCACCACGGCGGACAACGTGGCTGAACTCTCCGTGACCACCGCGCGAGGCGACCGCCTGACGCTCGGCCGCGACTGGTCGGGCGCCCCGCAGGGCCTACGCCCGCTCGTGGAGGCCGAGTTGGCCCGCCTGCGCACCGGCTTCCCGGACCTCCCCCGCCGTATCTCGGGCTACGCCCTGGACGCCCTCCTCCCCGAGAACGGCGCGGACGTCGCCCGCTCCTTCTGCGGCAGCGAGGGCACCTTGGGCATCCTCACGGAGGCGGTCGTACGACTCGTCGAGGCACCCCGCGCGCGTGCCCTCGCCGTGCTGGCCTACGCCGACGAGAGCGCGGCGGCGGAGGCGGCGGCGGGCCTGCTGGTCCATGCCCCGCTCACCGTCGAGGGGATGGCCGCCGACCTGGTCCGCTCCACGGCCGAACTCCCCCGGGGCGGCGCCTGGCTGTTCGTGGAGACCGGCGGCGACACGGCGGCGGAGGCACGCGCGCGTGCGGAGACGATCGTCCGCGCGGCCGACGTCCTCGACTCCCTGGTGGTGACGGACCCTTCAGACCAACGCGCCCTGTGGCGCATCCGCGAGGACGCGAGCGGCACGGCGACGCGGATGCCTGGGGGCACCTCCCAGCCCCCTGGGGCTGGGGGAGGTTCGGAGGCATGGCCGGGCTGGGAGGACTGCGCGGTACCACCGGCTCGACTGGGCGCGTATCTCAGGGACTTCAGGGAGCTGCTGACTGCCTACGGCCTGCGGGGCACGCCGTACGGCCACTTCGGGGACGGCTGCATCCACGTCCGCATCGACTTCGACCTGCTGACGTCGGCGGGGGTCGCTCGCTTCCGGGGATTCTCGGAGGAGCTGGCCGAGTTGGTGGTGGCGCACGGCGGCTCGCTCTCCGGGGAGCACGGGGACGGGCAGGCACGGGCGGAGCTGCTGCCTCGGATGTACGGCACCGAGATGGTGACCCTGTTCGAGCGAGCGAAGGGGATCTGGGACCCGGACGACCTCCTCAACCCCGGCATGCTGGTCCGCCCCGCCCCCCTGGACACGAACCTCCGCTTCTCGGTCCTGCCCCGAGAGCCGGTGGACGTGGTCTTCGGCTACCCGTCCGACGGCGGCGACTTCTCGGCGGCGGTACGGCGGTGCGTTGGGGTGGCCAAGTGCCGTACGAAGGAGGCGTCCGGGCCGTCGGTGATGTGCCCGTCGTTCCGCGCGACGGGCGAGGAGCAGCACTCCACGCGCGGGCGCGCCCGACTCCTGCACGAGATGCTCGCGGGCGAACTGGTCACCGACGGCTGGCGGTCGACGGAGGTCCGGGACGCGCTGGACCTGTGCCTGTCGTGCAAGGGCTGCCGCACGGACTGCCCGGTCGGCGTCGACATGGCCAC
>NZ_JAENRY010000050.1 GCF_016612545.1 Streptomyces sp. MBT65
GACCCGCCACACTCCCCCTCCCCCGACGACGGCTCCCTCGCGGAGTTCGGCTACCGCCAGGAGCTGCACCGCAGCCTCGGCCGGTACGCGTCGTTCGCGGCCGGGTTCTCCTTCATCTCCGTACTGACGACCGTCTTCCAGTTCTTCGCCTTCGGGTACGCGTTCGGCGGTGCCGTCTTCTTCTGGGCCTGGCCGGTGGTCCTGGTCGGCCAGTTGCTGGTGGCCGCGTGCTTCGCGGAGCTGGCCGCGCGCTACCCGATCTCCGGCGCGATCTACCAGTGGTCGTCCCGGCTCTCGAACGCGACCTTCGGCTGGTTCGCCGGCTGGATCATGGTGATCGGCCAGATCGTGGTCGTGGCCGCGGCGGCACTCGCCCTCCAGATGGTGCTGCCGGCGATCTGGTCGGGCTTCCAGCTCGTGGGCGGCGACCCGGCACCCACCTCACCGGACGGCGCGGCCAACGCGGCGGTCCTGGGCGTGATCCTGCTGGTCCTGACGACGCTGGTGAACATCCTCGACAACCGCGTGATGTCGGTGATCAACCGGGTCGGGGTGACGGCGGAGATCATCGGCGCGATCCTGATCGTCGTCCTCCTGCTGACCCACTCCAAGCGCACGCCGAGCATCACCTTCCACACGGGCGGCGGCCTGGAGAGCGGGCTGATCGGCGCGCTGCTGGTGGGCTCGTTCACGGCGGCGTACGTGATGATCGGCTTCGACAGCGCGGGCGAGATGAGCGAGGAGACCCACAACCCGCGCCGCACCGCGCCCCGCACGATCCTCACCGCGCTCAGCGCCGCCGGACTGCTCGGCGGCCTGATCATCCTCGGCGGCCTGCTCGCCGCCCCCAGCCTCACCGACGGCCACCTGGGCGTCGACGGCCTCAGCTACGTCCTGACGAGCAGCCTCGGCGACGGCGTGGGCAAGGCCCTGCTGGCGGACGTGGTGGTGGCGATCGCGGTGGCGACCCTCGCCATCCAGACGGCGGCCTGCCGCATGCTCTTCTCCATGGCCCGGGACACCCAACTCCCCTTCTCCGCCCGCCTGTCCAAGGTCAACCCCCGCACGGGCATGCCCAGCGCCCCGGCGATCGTCGTAGGCGTCCTCGCGGCGGCCCTGCTCCTCCTCAACTTCGCCTCCCCGGACGCCTTCCTCGCCATCGGCACCACCTGCATCGTGATGCTGTACCTCGCGTACGCGATGGTCACGGGCCCGCTCCTGCTCCGCCGCATACGCGGCGAGTTCGACGTGAACGGCACGGACGAGACGGGCGCCCCCCTCTTCTCCCTGGGCCGCTGGGGCATCCCGATCAACGCCCTGGCCCTCCTCTACGGCCTCGTCATGACCGTCAACCTGGCCTGGCCCCGGGCCGCGGTGTACGACCCGGCGGGCGGGCACTGGTACTTCCAGTGGTTCACGGTGTTGTTCCTGCTCGTCACGGTGGGGGCGGGATTCGGGTACCGGGTGTTCCGCGCCCGTACGGTCACGGAGGAGGCCGCCGAAGCAGTCCCCGCATGACCTGAGCGCCTACGCTTGATCGCAATGACCCGAAAGCGCCGTATCCCGCCCTCACCCCTCCCCCAACGCGACGGGGTGGACCCCGTGCGGGTCCGCCTGCCCCCCGAGGAATCCTGGACCACCGTGCGCGAGTACCTGGTGGACCGGCTCTCGGGGGCAGGTGACGGCGTCGTCGATCGGATGATGGACGACGGGCTGTTCGTCGGGGTGGACGGAGAGTCCGTGGCCGGGCTGCCGTACGAACCGGGCATGTTCGTGTGGTTTCACCGGGACCTGCCCGCCGAGGTGCCGGTGCCCTTCCCGGTGGACGTCGTGTACCGCGACGAGCACATCGTCGTCGCCGACAAGCCGCATTTCCTTGCCACCACACCGCGTGGCAGTCATGTCGTCGAGACGGCGCTCGCGCGGCTGCGCAGGGAGTTGGGGATCCCGGCGCTGGGGGCCGCGCACCGGCTCGACCGGCTCACCGCGGGGCTCGTGCTGTTCACGGTGCGGCCCGAGGAACGGGGCGCGTACCAGGCGCTGTTCCGGGAGAAGCGGGTGCGGAAGGAGTACGAGGCGGTCGCACCGTACGACTCGGGGGTCAGCCTTCCTACCACCGTGCGGTCCCGGATTCTCAAGGAGCGTGGGGTGATGGCCGCGCGGCAGGTCGAGGGTGAGGTCAACGCCGTCAGCCGGGTCGAGCTGGTCGAGGAGCGGGGGGACGGGCTCGCCCGGTACCGGCTGCTGCCCAGTACCGGGCAGACGCATCAACTGCGCGTCCACATGAGCGCGTTGGGCGTGCCCATCCTCGGCGATCCGCTGTATCCCGTGGTCAACGACCCCGTACCGGACGGCGACTTCCGGCGCCCGCTCCAACTGCTGGCGCGGGCACTGGAGTTCACCGATCCGGTCACGGGGATCGAGCACCGGTTCCGTAGCGGGCGGGTGCTCGAGGCGTGGTCCTCCTACGGTGACTGGGCCGGTCAGTAGCCTCGCCACCACCTCAACAGCCGCTGCCACGGGCCCAGTTGGTGGACCGGCTCCGGTGTCGCCACCGGCTGGGGCGGCGGCGTCGGCTCCGGCAGGGGCGCCGCCACCGGTGCCGGGTCCGGGTCGGACGTCATGCCGACGTGCCAGGTGTGGCGTGCTTGCGGGACCGCCGCGTGGCTGGGCTTCTCCGACACGTCCTGCGGCGGCTTCGGGGCGAACTGCACCGGGAGTTCCACCAGATGACGCGAGGCGATGGACGCCGTCCAGCTCAACTCGTCCTCGTCGACGTCGAGTTCGATGTCCGGCAGCCGCATCAGCAGCGCGTCCACCCCGGTGTCGGCGATGGCACGGCCGATGTCCTGGCCGGGGCACTCGTGCGGTCCGCCGCCGAAGGCCAGGTGCGAGCGGTTGCCCATCATGTTGGCCTTGAGGTCGGGCCGCACCCGGGGATCCACGTTGCCCGGCGCCGGCGCGAACAGGAGCCCGTCGCCCTTGCGGATCCGCTGACCGCCCAACTCCGTGTCCTGCTTGGCGAAGTAGGCGAACACGGTGGAGAACGGCGGCTCGTCCCACAGGGACTGCTCGACCGCCTCCGGCACCGTCATCTGCCCGCCGTTGAGCTGCGCGCGGAAGCGCGGGTCGGTGATGACCATGCGCAGCGCGTTGGCGAGGAGGTTGGTGGTGGCCTCGTAGGCGGCGAAGAGGACGAGCCGCAGGTGCTCCCTGACCTCGTCGTCGCTGAGCCCCGCCGGGTGGGCGATGAGGTGGCTGGTGAAGTCGTCCGCGGGCTGGGACCGGCGCAGCACGGTGAGCCGGCTGAGCGCGTCCATGACGTACTGGTGGCTGACGATCGCGGTCGCGGTGCCCTTGAGGGCGTCGCGGGCCGCCTCCACCATCTGCTCGTTGTACTCGTCGGGCATGCCGAGGATCTCGCACAGCACGGCCATCGGCAGGTGCTCGCAGAACTGGCCGACGAGTTCCGCGTGCCCCTGCTCGCAGAAGGTGTTGGCGAGGATCTGGGTGTAGCGGTTGATGTGCCGGCGGATGCCGCGCGGGTCGATCGTCGACATGGCGCCGGTCACCGCCCCGCGCAGCCGCAGGTGTTCGTCGCCCTCGGCGTGCGAGGCGATGGGCTGCCAGGCGATGTGCGGCATCAGCGGGTGGTCGGGCTTGACCATGCCCTCGCGCAGCGGCGTCCAGATCCGGCTGTCGCGGCTGTACTGCGAGGGCGTACGCACCATGTGCAGGTTCTCGGTGTGGCCGAGGACGACCCAGATCGGTACGTCGTCGTGGAGCAACACCGGTGCCACGGTGCCGTGTTCGGCGCGGAGTTTCTCGTAGAGGGCGCCCAGGTCCGCCGCTTCGGGGCCGAACAGCCGGTGCAGTCCGCCGGGCCCCTGGCCGTGTGCGGGGCAGCCGGGTGGCGGACCGAGCCTGGTGTCGTCCGTATCGGTCGGGGAGTGCGGTTCAGGCGTCACAGTGATCGCTCCGAGAACTGAAGTGGATCCGGTGTCGGGGGAGTTGGGCGGGTCAGGTGAGTGAGCCCGTCATCGCCAGGGAGTGCAGGAAGCGCATCAGGGTCATCAGGACGTCCCGGCTGGAGGCGCGGCGGCGCGCGTCGCACTCGATGATCGGGATGTCCGGGGACAGGTCGAGCGCCGTACGCAGGTCCTCGATGGGGTAATGGGGCCCGTCCGGGAAGGAGTTGACGGCGATCACGAACGGCACCCCGCGCTCCTCCAGCCGTCCTATGACGTCGAAGCTGACTTCGAGGCGCCGGGTGTCGATCAGCACCACCGCGCCGAGGGCGCCCTCGAACAGCCCGTTCCACAGGAACCAGAAGCGTTCCTGGCCGGGGGTGCCGAACAGGTACAGCACCAGTTGGTCGGTGATGCTGATGCGGCCGAAGTCCATGGCGACGGTGGTGGCCGTCTTGCTCTCCGAGCCGTAGTTGTCGTCGACGCCGACGCCGGCCTGCGTCATGGTCTCCTCGGTGGTCAGCGGCCTGATCTCGCTGACCGAACCGACCATGGTCGTCTTGCCGACCCCGAAGCCGCCGACGATCACGATCTTCACCGCGGCCTGGGCCGTGTGCGGGAGATGGTCCTCGGTCCGCGGACCCGTGATGGTGTCAGAGCTTTTGAAGTCCATGCATCACCGCTTCGAGGAGGGAACGGTCGGGGAGCGCCTGGCGGACGATCGGGGCGCGCGCCTGCACCAGTTCGGCCGTCAGCAGCTCGGTGAGCAGGACCGTCACCACGCTGTACGGCAGGTTGAGGTAGGCCGACAGCTCGGCCACGGACAGCGGGGCGATACAGAGCCCGAGCAGCGCCGCCTGTTCCGGAGTGGCCGACTGCGGCGCGTCGGAACGCGCCACGATCAGCGTGACCAGGTCGAGTTCGGCCCGGTCACCGTCCTCGGTCGCGCCGGTGAGCACGTACAGCCGCTCCGGGATCTTTCCCTCGCCCTGTTTCCTGCCGGGTTCGGGCGGCGGTTTCTCCGCGGGTTGTCGCCGCCGGCGTTGCGGAGGAGTCATACGGTCTGCCCGTTGCGCCTCGGCGGGCTGGTGAGGTGGGCGCCGATTCTGACGACGAGGTCACGCATGCGGTTGCTCATCAGGCCGGGTTCGGCGACCACGTCGGACAGGACGGCCAGATAGGCGTTGGCGCCCGCGGCCATCAGATAGAAGTAGCCGCCGTTGATCTCGATGATGACCATCTTCATCCGGCCGTCGCTGCCCGGGATCTCGGAGGCGACGGCACCCGCCAGGCTCTGCAGTCCGGCGCAGGCCGCGGCGACGCGGTCGGCCGCGTCCGGGTCGCCGCCGTAGCGGGCGATGCGCAGCCCGTCGGCGGAGAGCACGACGATCTGCTGGATGCCGGGCACGCCGTCGGCGAGATCCTTCAGCATCCAGTCGAAGTTGGCGCGCTGCTGGATCACTTGAGGTCCCCCTCGTCGTCGGCCTCGACACGGGCCGGCTCGGTCTTCTGGATGAAAGCGTTCGGGTCCGGGTCACCCTTGAGGCCTTCCATGAACGCCTCGACCCACAGGCCCGGTTCGGGTTCGTCCTTCTTCTCCGGCTCGGGCTCGGGCGTCGCCCACGCGGAGCGGGCCTCCCTCGCGGCGGCCTCGGCGCGCTCGGCGGCGGCCTGTTCGGCGTAGCGCTGGGCGAGCGGGACCTTGACCCGGCTGCGGCGCTGCGGCAGGCCGCCCGCCGTCCACTCGGTGACCTCGGGAACCTCGTCCTCCATGCTCACCGAGGCCGGGATGCGCGGGCTCGTGGGGCGGCGCCGCTTGATCGTGCGCTTGGGGCCGGGGACCGCGCCGAGCTCCGCCTTGGGCAGCGCGGTGGCGCCGATGCCGTGGGCGAGTCCGGGCGCGGTGCCGGGGGTGAGCATCTCGCTGGGCACGATGAGGACGGCGCGGACGCCGCCGTAGGCCGAGGCGCGCAGCGAGATCTGCATGTTGTACGTCGCGCAGAGCCGGCCGACGACCTGGAGGCCCAGGCGCGGGCTCTCGCCGAGGTCCTGGAGGTCGGTGCCGGCCTTCGCGCGCTCCAGCATGCCCTCGGCGCGGGCCCGGGACTCCTCGCTGAGGCTGACGCCGCCGTCCTCGATCTCGATGGCGACACCGGTCTGCACCTCTACGGCGGTGACGTGGACCTTGGTCTGCGGGGGCGAGTAGCGGGTGGCGTTGTCGAGGAGTTCGGCCGCCGCGTGGATGACCGGCTCGACGGAGATGCCGCGGATGTTGACCTTGGCGATGGAGTGCAGCTCGATGCGCCGGTACTCCAGGATGCGGGACATGGCGCCGCGCAACACGCTGTACAGCGGCACCGGTTCGGGCCACTGGCGGCCGGGGCGGCCACCGCCGAGCACCGAGATGGAGTCGGCGAGCCGGCCGATCAGCGCGGTGCCGTGGTCGATGCGCAGGAGGTCGTCGAAGACCTCGGGGTTGCGGCCGTGGTCCTCCTCCATCTCCCGGAGTTCCTTGGCCTGTTGGTGGACGATGGCCTGCACTCGGCGGGCGATGCTGACGAAGGAGCGCTGCGCGGAGTCACGCATGTTCTCCTCGCGCTGCACGATGTTGAGCACGGTCCTCAGCAAGTCGCGCTGCGGCTGGGGAAGTTGCCGCCAGTCGGGATCGGCGTCCACGACTTGGCGAATCACCTCTCCGGGGGATTCTCCGCTGCTGAGCCGGTGGAGCGTGGCGGGCAGGATCTCCTTGCCGAGGCGGACCGTCTCCAGGGTCTGGTCGGCGATCCGCCGTTCCAGATACGCGGTGTGACGGTCGTGCTCGGCGCGCAGGTTCCGCAGGTTGCGTCCGCGGCGTACCGCTTCGGCCGCCGTCGCGATCACCAGGAGTGTGGCGACGGCTCCGCACCAGCCGACGGCGATCCGGGCCGGCCCCGCCACCAGGGCGACGGCGGCCCCGGTCGCCGCGGCCATCACTATGGCAGGCGGCAACAGCACGCGCGCGTAGGGAAGTTCACGGCCACCGGGAGGCGATTGAACACTCACCATGTATGCCCTCTGAAGACAGGTCGGCTGGGGGGATCGAGAGACTCTGGGGGGAGGCTCTGGGGGGGAGCTTCTGTATCTTTTGCATGTTTGGGAACAAGCGCACGAATACAGCCCAACTCGGTGCGCTGCGGGCGAGCTTAGTCCGACCGGATCACCGCTGTGTCATATTCGGCAAGCCCCTGAAAAGGGACATCGGAGAGGAGTACCCTCAGCCCATTTACACGCTGCGCCTTCATTCGCACACGATGAGTAACTGGATGCGGACGTACGAAAATCACTCACCGTAACGGGTGAGGTTCAGCTTCCGGCGATACGCAGCGCGGCGTCGGCCGTCGCCTCCGCGAAGGCGGAGACGGGCCGCTCGGGGTCGGAGCGATGGACGAGGATGACACCCTCGATCAGCCCGAACACCAGGTCCGTGCGCAGCTCGAGATCGCTCTTGGCGAGCGCCCCGCCGGCGGCCGTCGCGGCCAGCAACTGCCGGTAGGCGTCCTTGAGTTCGGCGCGCACGGCATGGAAGCCGGCGAAGCGTTCGGCGCGCACCTCGGGCAGCAGATAGAGCCCGCCGAGGTTGTGCGAACCGCCGCACAGCAGCTCCACGTCGGTCCGGCACAGCTCCCACAACCGGCTCTCGGCCGGGGTCGCGTCGTCCGCCAGCAGCTCCCGTGCGCAGGCCAGCGAGGGCGTGACCGTGGACTCCAGGAGGTCCGCGAGCAGCTCCTCCTTGCCGGAGACGTAGTGGTACATCGACGCCTGCCGCATACCCGCCCGCTCGGCGACGGCCCGGGTGGTGGTGGCCGCGTAGCCGCGGGTGGTGAACAACTCGGCGGCGGCACGCAGCAGTTCGTCCCGCGGGGACAGTCCGCTGTCCGGCCGCTGATCGGCCCGCGGCCTGCCGACCCGACGGCCTCCCTGCGCACCCGTTGTCCCCATGCGTTCGATCCTCGCACACGGCCCCGCACCCCGGACGCCCCGCGAACTCCCGACGATCTCCGTGAGGGCTCGGTAACCGAGCGGCAACACCCGGGCAACCCCGTCGACCCGACCGCCTCCTAATTTCTGTCGAGCGACAGAAATGTCGTACGACCGAGACGTCCCCGCAGCCGGAGGTCCCCCGCGATGGCGACAGCGACCACTTACGGAGCCCGCGCCCATGCCCGCGCCCAGGAGGGCACCCGGGCCGAGGCCATGCCCGTCGTCCCGGCCGCCGACTGGCCGGCCCCGCCCTGCGAGGCGGGCCACCTGGTGTGGGCCGAGACCGTCGCGGGCGGCAACTACACCCACCGCGTCCTGGCCCGCGGCACCGAACTCCGCCTGACCGACCTGCGCGGCGACGCCTGCGCCCACCTGCTCCTGTACGCGGCCGACCGCCCCTGGGAGCGGCTGAACGTCGCCGACACGGTCAAGGTCCAGTGGAACGCCTACCTCGGCGAGGGCCAGCTCCTCCTCTCCGACCAGGGCCGCGTCCTCGCCTCCCTGGTCGCCGACACTTCCGGCCGCCACGACGCCCTGTGCGGCACCTCCACGCTCGTCCGCAACACCGAGCGCTACGGCGACGGCACCCCGCAGTCCGACTCCCCTGCCGGACGGGAGCTGTTCAAGCTCGCCGCCGCCAAGAACGGCCTGGAACCACGGGACCTGCCGCCCTCGCTCTCCTTCTTCCAGGGCGTCGAGGTCCGCGACGACGGCTCCCTCGACTTCACCGGCTCGACCGGCCCCGGCGGCAGCGTGACCCTGCGCGCCGAGCAGGACGTGACCGTACTGATCGCGAACGTGCCCCACCCGGCCGACCCGCGCGAGGCCTACGTCAGCACCCCGCTGGAGGTGCTCGCCTGGCGCGCCGAGGCCACCGGACCGGGCGACCCGCTGTGGGAAGCCACACCCGAAGGCCGCCGCGCCTTCCTCAACACCACGGAATTCCTTGCCGCGAGGGGGCTCATATGAAGACCGCGACCGTCCCGGCCCGCGCCGCCTGGTCCACCGTCGTCCGCACCGGCGAGACCCTCACCATCACCGACCTGCACGGCAACCAGGCTGTCGACTTCCTCGTCTACGACGCCCACGACACGTCGGTCCGCTACAGCGCCCCCGACACCATCCACGCCCAGGGCAACCTCTTCCTCACCACCGGCAGCGTGCTCATGTCCAACGAGCACACCCCGCTGATGACCGTCACCGCCGACGAGGTCGGCCGACACGACACCGTCGGCGGCGCCTGCTCCAAGGAGTCCAACACCCTGCGCTACGGCCATCACACCTGGTCGCAGCACGCGTGCGTGGACAACTTCCTCGCCGAGGGCGCCAAGTACGGCCTGGGCAAAAGGGACTTGGTCTCCAACATCAACTGGTACATGAACGTGCCGGTCGAGAAGGACGGCACCCTCGGCATCGTCGACGGCCTCTCCGCCCCGGGCCTGAAACTGACCCTGCGCGCCGAACGCGACGTCCTGGTCCTGGTCTCCAACTGCCCCCAGATCAACAACCCTTGCAACGGCTTCGAGCCGACGGCCGTGGAGATGACGATCACCGAAGCGACCGTTGAAGAGGGCGCCGCCCAAGGGGATGCCGCATGACCTTCGACACGCTGCTGATCGCCAACCGGGGCGAGATCGCCGTCCGCGTCATCCGCACCGCCCGTGAACTCGGCCTGCGCACGGTCGCCGTGTACTCCGACGCCGACCGCTCGGCCCCCCACGTACGGCTCGCCGACGAGGCGGTACGGCTCGGCCCGGCACCGGCCAAAGAGTCCTACCTGGACGCCGACCTGGTGCTCAAGGCGGCCAAGGACACCGGCGCGGGAGCGATCCACCCCGGTTACGGCTTCCTCTCCGAGGACGCGGCCTTCGCCCGCCGCTGCGAGGACGCCGGCATCGTCTTCGTCGGCCCGACGCCCGCCCAACTCGAGCTGTTCGGCGCCAAACACACCGCACGGGCGGCGGCCGAGGCGGCGAACGTCCAACTGGCGCCCGGCACAGGCCTGTTGGCGGACCTGGACGAGGCACTCACCCAGGCAGCCCTGATCGGCTACCCCGTCATGCTCAAGGCGACCGGCGGAGGCGGCGGTATCGGCATGTCGGCATGTCGCTCAGCCGATGAACTGACCGAATCCTGGGAGCGCGTGCAACGCGTGGCCGCCGCCTCCTTCTCCTCCGCAGGCGTCTTCCTGGAACGCCTCGTCGAGCACGCCCGCCATGTCGAGGTACAGGTCTTCGGCGACGGCGAGGGCAGGGTCGTCACCTTCGGCGACCGCGACTGCTCCCTCCAACGCCGTAACCAGAAGGTGGTGGAGGAGGCCCCGGCACCGGGCCTTCCCGACGCTATCCGCGCCCAACTGGCCTCTTCCGCGCGCGACTTGTGCGCCTCGGTCGGCTACCGTTCCGCCGGAACCGTCGAGTTCGTCTACGACGCCGCCCGCGAGGAGGCCTACTTCCTGGAGGTCAACACCCGTCTCCAGGTGGAACATCCGGTCACCGAGGAGATCTACGGCGTCGACCTGGTCGCCTGGATGCTGCGCCTGGCCCGCGGCGAGCGGGACGTGGTGCAGGACCCCGGCGCCCCGCGCGGCCACGCCGTCGAGGCCCGCGTCTACGCCGAGGACCCGTCCCGCGAACACCGGCCCAGCGCGGGCCTGTTGACCCGGGTCGAGTTCCCGCAGGGCGTGCGCGTCGACGGCTGGGTGGAGACGGGCACCGAGGTGACGACGTCGTACGACCCGATGCTCGCGAAGGTCATCGCCTACGGCCCGGACCGCGCCCAGGCGCTGCGCCGGCTCGACGACGCGCTGGCCCGCACCCGGGTGGACGGCATCGAGACCAACCTGGGCCTGGTCCGGGCGGCGCTCGCGGAGCCGGACTTCCGTACGGCCACCCACTCCACGGCGACCCTCGCCGGCGTCACCGATCCCACTCCCCGCATCGAGATCGTCGCGGGCGGCACCCTCACCACGGTCCAGGACTGGCCAGGGCGTACCGGCTACTGGCAGGTCGGCGTCCCCCCGTGCGGCCCGATGGACGACCTCTCCTTCCGCCTCGGCAACCGCGCGCTCGGCAACGAGGAGGGCACCCCCGGCCTCGAATGCACGCTCCAGGGACCGACGTTGAGGTTCACCCACGCCACCACCGTGTGCGTGACGGGCGCCCCGGCACCGGTGACGGTCGACGGCACTGCGATCCCCCAGTGGGAACCGGTGACGGTACCCGCGGGCGCGGTCCTGGAGATCGGCACCCCGGCTCAACACGGCCTGCGCACCTACGTGTTGTTCGCGGGCGGCCTGGACGTGCCCGCCTTCCTCGGCAGCGCGAGCACCTTCACCCTGGGCCGCTTCGGCGGCCACGGCGGCCGGGCGCTGCGCACGGGTGACGTCCTGCACGGCGGCACGGTCGCCGAGGGCACCCCGGTGCCACCCGTCGACCGTCCGACCTTCGACGCCGTATGGGACGTGGCGGCGGTCGAAGGCCCGCACGCGGCACCGGAGTTCTTCACCGAGGACGACATCCACGACTTCTACGCGGCCGACTGGAAGGTCCACTTCAACTCGGCGCGCACGGGCGTGCGTCTGGTCGGCCCGAAGCCCCGCTGGGCCCGCACCGACGGCGGCGAGGCGGGTCTGCACCCGTCCAACATCCACGACACCCCGTACTCGGTCGGCGCCGTCGACTACACGGGCGACATGCCGGTACTTCTCGGCCCCGACGGTCCGTCCCTCGGCGGATTCGTCTGCCCGGCGACGGTCATCAGCCAAGAGCGCTGGAAACTGGGCCAGTTCAGGCCCGGCGACACCGTGCGCTTCGTCCCGGTGAACGTCGACGGCTCGCCCCGCCCCGACATCGTGGACGGCGGAATCCTGGCCCGGGACGGAGACGTCACCTTCCGGCGCAGCGGCGACGACAACCTCCTCATCGAATTCGGCCCCATGCAACTGGACTTGGCGCAGCGCATGCGGGTCCACGCCCTGATGGAGGCGATCACGGAGGCCGACTTCGAGGGCGTCACGGACCTCACCCCCGGCATCCGCTCCCTCCAGATCCAGACGGACCCGAGCCGTCTCCCCCAATCTCAACTCCTCGCCGCCGTAAGGGAGATAGCGGAGAGCCTCCCGCCCACCGACCAACTGATCGTCCCCTCCCGCACGGTCCACCTCCCCCTCTCCTGGGACGACCCGGCCACCCGCGAGGCCATCGCCCGCTACATGGCCGGCGTCCGCGACGACGCCCCCTGGTGCCCCTGGAACATCGAGTTCATCCGCCGCGTCAACGGCCTGGACTCGGTCGAGGACGTCTACGGCACGGTCTTCGACGCCGAATACCTCGTACTGGGCCTGGGAGACGTCTACTTGGGCGCCCCGGTGGCGACCCCGCTGGACCCGCGCCACCGCCTGGTCACCACCAAGTACAACCCGGCCCGCACCTGGACCGCCGAGAACTCGGTCGGCATCGGCGGGGCGTACCTGTGCATCTACGGCATGGAGGGCCCCGGCGGCTACCAGTTCGTGGGCCGTACGACCCAGGTGTGGTCGGGCTGGCAGCAGCGCGGCGCGTTCGAACCGGGCTCCCCGTGGCTGCTGCGCTTCTTCGACCGCATCAAGTGGTACCCGGTGGAGGCGGACGAACTCCTGGAACTCCGGGCCGACATCACCTCCGGCCGCTTCGTCCCGCGTATCGAGGAGGGCACGTTCTCGCTCGCCGAGTACGAGGCGTTCCTCGCCGAACACGCCGATTCCATCGCGGAGTTCAGGTCCCGCCAGCAGACCGCGTTCGGCGCGGAACGCGATGCCTGGGAGGCGGCGGGCGAGTTCACCCGGGCGGAGGCGGCAGCGGCCCCGGCGCCACCGCAGGCCGAGGTGACGGTCCCGGCGGGCGGCCGCCTGGTGGAGGCCGAATTCGCGGCGTCCGTCTGGCAGTTGAACGTGGAAGCCGGCGACGAGGTCACCGTCGGCCAACCCCTCCTGGCCCTGGAGGCGATGAAGATGGAGTCCAGGGTGCACGCCCCGATGGCGGGCGTGGTGACAGAGATCCTGGCCCGACCCGGCGACCAGGTGGAAGCGGGAACGGCGTTGCTGATCCTCGCCCCGGCAAGCTGAACCGCAAGGAGCAAGAAGAGATGTCGAGCATCGTGTCCCGAGTCCGCGCCGCCTACGCCCGCGTCGAGGCGGTGGACCGCCCCGAGATCTGGATCGACCTGCGCCCGCAGGCAGAGGTCGAGCAGGAGGCGCGGGCACTGGACGAGCGCGTGCGGGCAGGCGAGCAACTCCCGCTCGCGGGCCGCCTGTTCGCGGCGAAGGGCAACATAGACGTCCACGGCCTCCCGACGACGGCGGGCTGCCCGTCGTACGCCTACGCACCGGAGAGCGACGCCCCGGTGGTGGCCCGTCTCCGCGCGGCCGGCGCGCTCGTGCTCGGCACGACGAACCTCGACCAGTTCGCCACGGGCCTGGTGGGCACCCGCTCCCCCTACGGCGCGGTGCGCAACGCCCATGACCCGGCGCGGATCAGCGGCGGCTCCAGCGCCGGTTCGGCCGTCGCCGTGGCCCTGGGCATCGTCGACTTCGCGCTCGGCACCGACACGGCGGGCTCGGGCCGGGTGCCCGCCGCCTTCAACGGCATCGTCGGCCTCAAGCCCACCAAGGGCCTGGTGCCCACGGAGGGCGTGGTTCCGGCCTGCGCGTCGATCGACTGCGTGACGGTCTTCGCCCGCACTCTCCCGGAGGCGGAGCAGGCCCTGTCCTTCATGGCCGCTCCGCCGGACCGGGACCTCCCGCCCCTCCCCCAGCGCGCACCGGGCCCGTGGCGCGTCGCGGTGGCGGCACGGGACGACCTGGGCGAGTTGGACGAGGGCTGGGCGGAGGCGTACGAGGCGGCGGTGGAGCAGCTCAGGGGCGCGGGCGCCGAGATCCGCACCCTGGACCTCACCCCCTTCACCGAGGCGGCGGCGATGCTCTACCAGGGGGCGTTCGTGGCCGAGCGCTACGCGGCGGTGGGGAACTTTGTCGACAAGGCGATCGCAGACGGCGCGTCGGACCTGGACCCCACAGTCACCGACATCATCACCCGAGCCCGGGACATCCCGGCCCACCAGCTCTACACCGACCAGGCCCGCCTGACCGCACTCCGAACCCACGCCCTCTCCGAACTGGCCGACGCGGACGCCCTGTTGCTCCCGACCACCCCGGGCCACCCCACCCTGGCCGAGGTGGCGGCGGACCCCCTGGGCGCGAACGCCCGCCTGGGCCGCTTCACCAACTCGACCAACCTCTTCGACCTGGCAGCGGTGGCCGTCCCCTCGGGCCAGGTGAACGGACTCCCCTTCGGCGTGATGCTGATCGGCCCGGCATACACGGACGACCGCCTGGCACGGATCGCCCGCGAGCTGGAACCGACGCTCCAACTGGCGGTAGTGGGCGCCCACTTGACGGGCCAGCCTCTGAACCCCCAACTACTGTCCCTGGGCGCCCGTTTGGACCGCACGACGACAACGGCCCCGGTGTACCGCCTGCACGCCTTGGCAACAACTCCGCCCAAGCCGGGCTTGGTTCACGTGGGCGAGGGCGGAGCGGCCATAGAGACAGAGGTCTGGCGCCTACCGGCCGAGGGCTTGGGCCGCTTGCTGGCGGCCCTGCCGCGCCCGATGACGCTGGGGAGCGTGGAGTTGTCGGACGGCACGAGGGTCCCGGGCTTCCTCTGCGAGCCGGGTGCGCTGTCCAACGCAGAGGACATCACCGGGTACGGCGCCTGGCGGGCGTACCTGGACCGGTAGTTCTCAGGGGCGCGGGGCTGTGTCGATATGCGGCTCCGCCGCGTGGGCGCACCCAGCCACAACGCCCCGCACCGGTCACCCCACCGACGAATACGCCACAACCCCCCGCAGCAACAACTCAACCGCCTTACGCGCGTTCTTCGCCACGGTGGAAGACGCCTCCCCACCAGAAACAGGCGCCGCCGCCGAGATCTGCCCCAGCACGTCAATCACCTGCTTGCACCACCGAACAAAGTCCCCCGCGGGCATCTCGACCTCGCGAAGCACCTCGTCCAGCCCCTTCCCACTGGCCCACATGTACGCGGCCCAGGCAAACCCGAGATCAGGCTCCCGCTGCCCGACCCCCTCGGTCTGAGTGATCCGGAAATCCTCCTCAAGGGCATCGAGCCGCCCCCAGATCCGCACCATCTCCCCGAGCGCGGCCTTGGCCGCACCCGACGGCACCTTGGGCACCGTCGCATCGTCACTGGCCCGCGCCTCGAACACCAACGCCGAGACGCACGCGGCGAGTTCGGCAGGAGCAAGCCCCTCCCAGACACCCTCCCGCAGACACTCACTGGCCAGCAGATCGAGCTCGCCGTACAGCCGGGCCAGCCGCTTGCCGTCCTCGGTGACCTCGTCGCCCCGCAGATAACCGAGTTCGGTCAGCAGCGCGACGATACGGTCGAAGGTCCGGGCGATCGTGTTCGTCCGCCCCTCGATCCGCCGCTCCAGCTGCGTGGTGTCCCGCTGCAACCGGTGATACCGCTCGGCCCAACGCGCGTGATCCTCACGGTCGTTGCACCCATGACACGGATGCGCGCGGATCGCCGTACGCAACTGTGCGATCTCGCGGTCGTCGGCGGCCTGTGAGCGCTGCTTGCGGGCCCGCTCCGGCGGGATGTGCCCGGCCTTGGTGCGCAGCGCGGAGGCCAGGTCCCGACGGGACTGCGGGGAACGGGCGTTGAAGGTCTTCGGGATCCGCATCCGGTCCAAGGCCTCGACGGGGACGGGGAAGTCCATCGACGCGAGCCGCTTGACCTGCCGCTCGACGGTCAGGACCAGCGGCCGCGGCCCGTCGTGCTGCTCGAAGCCGCGATGGCCGTTGGACCGCCCGGCGGGCAGTCCCGGCTCCAACACCAGCGCCAGGCCTGCGTACTTGCCGGTCGGGACGTGGATGATGTCTCCCGGCTTGAGCTTCTCCAACGCCACGGCCGCCTCCGCCCGGCGCTGTGCCACGCCCTGCCGGGCCAGCTCGGTCTCGCGGTCCTTGAGCTCGCGGCGCAGCCGCATGTAGTCGTCGAAGTCGCCCAGGTGGCAGGTCATGGAGTCCTTGTAGCCCTCCAGGCCCTCCTCGTTGCGCTGCACCTGCTTCGAGATCCCGACGACCGACCGGTCCGCCTGGAACTGCGCGAAGGACGTCTCCAGCAGCTCCCGCGAGCGGTGCCGCCCGAACTGGTCGACGAGGTTGACCGCCATGTTGTACGACGGCTTGAAGCTGGAGCGCAGCGGATAGGTGCGGGTGCCGGCCAGTCCCGCGAGGTGCTCGGGACTGATCCCGCGCTGCCACAGCACGACGGCATGACCCTCGACGTCGATGCCGCGGCGGCCTGCCCGACCGGTCAGCTGGGTGTACTCGCCGGGGGTGATGTCGGCGTGCTGCTCGCCGTTCCACTTGACGAGCTTCTCCAACACCACCGAGCGCGCGGGCATGTTGATGCCGAGCGCCAGGGTCTCGGTGGCGAACACGGCCTTGACGAGCCCGCGCAGGAACAGCTCCTCCACGACCTCCTTGAACGTCGGCAGCATGCCCGCGTGGTGGGCCGCGATGCCGCGCTCCAGGCCTTCCAGCCACTCGTAGTACCCGAGGACATGCAGGTCCTCGTCCGGAATGGACGCCGTGCGCTCCTCGACGAGCGCGCGCACCTTCTCCCGCGCCTCGTCGTCGTTGAGCCGCAGCCCGGCGTACAGACACTGCTGTACGGCGGCCTCGCAGGCGGCGCGGCTGAAGATGAACGTGATGGCGGGCAGCAGGTCCTCGTTGTCCAGCCGCTCGATGACCTCGGGGCGGCCCGGGGTCCACACCCGCGAACGCGATCTGCGCTCCCGCTCCCGGTCGGCCTCGCGCATGGCACGGCCACGCTTGCGGTCCTGGTACGACGGGCGCTGCGCCTCCATGCGGGCCAGGCGCGTGAGGTCGGGGTTGACGGCCTTCTTGCTGCCCTCGCCCTCCTCGAACAGGTCGTACATCCGCCGCCCGGCGAGCACGTGCTGGAACAGCGGCACGGGCCGGTGCTCGGAGACGATCACCTCGGTGTGGCCGCGGACGGTGTCGAGCCAGTCGCCGAACTCCTCCGCGTTCGACACCGTCGCCGACAGCGAGACCAGGGTCACCGACTCGGGGAGGTGGATGATCACCTCTTCCCATACGGCTCCGCGGAAGCGGTCGGAGAGGTAGTGCACCTCGTCCATGACCACGTAGCCGAGACCGAGGAGGGTCTGGGAACCGGCGTACAGCATGTTGCGCAGCACTTCGGTGGTCATGACGACCACCGGTGCCTCGGAGTTGACGCTGTTGTCGCCGGTGAGCAGGCCGACCTTGTCCGCGCCGTAACGGCGGCACAGGTCGGCGTACTTCTGGTTCGACAGCGCCTTGATCGGGGTGGTGTAGAAGCACTTCTTGCCCTGCTGGAGGGCGAGGTGGACGGCGAACTCGCCGACGATCGTCTTGCCGGAGCCGGTGGGCGCCGCGACCAGCACGCCCTTCCCCGCTTCGAGCGCCTTACAGGCCTCGATCTGGAAGGGGTCGAGACCGAAGTCGTACATCTCGCGGAAGTCCGCGAGCGCGGTGGCCTGCTCGGCTGCCCGCAGGCGGGCTGCCGCGTACCGCTCGGCCGGGGAGAGGTCCTCTGTCATCGTGCTTTCGAGCGTACCGGGCGCCACTGACAACAGGACGATCATTATCCGTTCCCACGAGTCCTCCACACACGGAGACCGGCCGCCCGCACTGCGGGAACGGCCGGTCTCGGCGGAGTTCGGGAAGGTGCTCAGGTCACGTCGTCATAGCCGTTGACCCGGTCGGAACCCGTGCCGCTCGCCTGCTCGGGCAGGGCCGCCCGGCCGGCCGAGACGGTCTCGACGTCGCCGATGTCCTCGGGGGTGAGGTCCAGGTCGGAGGCCTCGTCGTCGCCCGGTCCCGCCGCGTCGCGACGGCGCTTGCGCCGGTCGTTGAGCAGTGAGAAGACGACCGCGCCGAAGTACAGCACCCAGATCGGCCCGGCCAGGGCCAGCATGGTCAGCGGGTCGGTGCTGGGGGTGGCGACGGCCGCGAAGACCGTGATGCCGAGGATCATGGCGCGCCACCAGCTGAGCATCCGCTTGCCGGTCAGCGCGCCCGTGAGGTTGAGCATGATCAGCAGCAGGGGCAGCTCGAACGAGAGCCCGAAGACCAGCACCATGCGCGTGACCAGGTCGAGCAGGTCGTCCAGGGGCAGCAGGTTGTCCACGCCACTCGGCGTGAAGCCGATCAGGACCTTCGCCGTGGTGGGCAGCACCCTGTATGCGAAGTAGGCGCCGCCGAGGAACAGCGGGACACCGGTGCCGACGAACGAGAGCGCGTACTTCTTCTCGTTCTTGTGCAGGCCCGGGGCGACGAAGCCCCACAGCTGGTAGAGCCAGACCGGGGAGGCCAGGACGACACCGGCCATCAGGGACACCTTCAACGCCAGGGTGAACGGCGTCAGCAGACCGTTGATCGTGATCTGCGCGCACTGCGTCTTGTCGGCCGACTTCGACAGCTGCTCGAAGTTCTGGGTGCAGCCGACGGAGTGCAGGATCGGCTTGGTGATGACGTTGACGATGTCGTTGTAGAAGAAGGCGGCCACGCAGGTCACCACAATGATGGCGAGCATCGCCTTCGCGAGCCGGTTGCGCAGCTCACGCAGATGGTCCGCGAGGGGCATCCGCCCCTCGGGGTCCTTCTCCTTCGTGCGGGCAGACTTGGGCAACCCACGTCCTCATCTCGTGCGGCAGGCCGAGGGGGTCCCGGCCCTGCGTCAGCGCTTGGTCGTGTCCGACGGCTCGGTGACGGGACGCGCACTGGTCACGTCGCCGGGAGCTGCCTGGATGGTGCGCTGCACGGACTCGTCGGTGTTCGGCGGGCCGGCGGGGGCGGGGGTGCTGTTGCCCTCTTCCTTCATCGCCTTGGCCTCGCTCTTGAGGATGCGAGCGGACTTGCCGAGCGAGCGGGCCATGTCCGGAAGCTTCTTCGCGCCGAACAGGAGCACGATGACGACGAGGATGAGAATGATCTCGGGAGCTCCGAGCCTTCCGAACATAAGTCTTTACCTTCTCACCGAGGCGGCTGGGGTGGGGTGCTGTCCGATCGGTCGGACATCTGTCCGACCTTCGTGCTGCCAGCGATCGTAACGCTCAGGGGTAAACGCGAGGCAATCCCTGTGCGTACTCCCGGTCCGCGCTCCGGGCCTCGTTATCCGGACCGCGATCAGCAGCGTACCCGCCTGCACCGACAACGTGACAGGGCAAAGCGACGCGAAGCGCCTGGGGCGCGCAACTCACACCCCGCGCATATGTGACTCACAGTGCGTCGACGGAACGGGCCGTCGCCACGGCCGCGCGCTCCAGGTCCTCGGCCGCCCTGTTGATGCGGTGCGCGGCGTCCGCGACCTGGAGTCCGAGCCGCCGCGCCTCCAGGAAGACCCGGACGGCGAGCACGCCGAGCACGGCGAGACCCAGGAAACCCACAGCTACCGCGACCATCGCCCAGAACATGGGGCGAGCCTAGACCCTGCTACCCGACGGAGGTCAGCCGCAGGGTCTTGACCCCGCCGCCGGTGAGCAGCTCGACGATCCGCTCGCCCGCGGGCTTGCGGACCGCGGCGCCGCAGTCGGGGCAGGTGAAGGAGTAGAAGGTGGTGCGGCTGGTGGCGCCGATGGCGAGCCGCAGGGCGCTCGCCGCGAGTTCGAAGTTGGCCCGGCAGTCCGGGCAGCCCGCTCTGAACATCACGGGCACCACGCTCTTCATCCCGGCGAACGCGGCGGCCACCGTCATCTCCGGACCACCCGACATCGTCGACTCGCTCACAGCCCCTGCTCCTGCCTCTCGTCAACACCCTGCACTGCGTCAGCAACACCCTGCGGGCCGTCGTACGCCGCCAGCGCCTCGCGGGCGGCCCGGCGCGCGCTGTCGGCGAGATCGCTCGGGGAGACGATCCGGCCGTCACGCCCGAGCCGTAGGGCCAGGCGTCTCAGGGACGTCGGGTCGGGGGTGCGCAAGGTAATACGCAGCCCGCCGTCGGGAAGCTCATCGGCACTGTCGTGCGGGTAGTACTCGGCGACCCAGCGCCCGCCCGGGCCGACCTCGACGACGACCTCCGGGTCCTCGGCGGCGGGCTGCACCAGCGCCTCCGACAGGTCCCGCAGTTCGATCTCCGGGGGTGCGGACGGCTCGTCCAGGATCTTGATCTCGGCGACCCGGTCGAGACGGAAGGTGCGGCGCGCCTCGGAGCGGCGGCACCAGGCCTCCACGTACGTGTGCCCGACGCTGACCAGCCGGATGGGGTCGATCTCACGCTCGCTCAACTCGTCCCGGGCGGGCGAGTAGTAGCGGATCCACAGCCGCCGGCGCTCCGAGATCGCGCGGTCGACGTCCGCGAAGACCCCGCCCTCGGACTCGAAGGTCACCGAAAGGCGCGCACTGGCCCCGGCCGCCTCACCGGCCGCCGCCTCCAGCTTGGCGTTGGCCCGCAGCAGCGCCTGCCGGTCGCTCTCGCGCAGACCCGGGAGAGTGGATACGGCACGGGCGGCCACCAGGAGCGCGGTCGCCTCGTCGGCGGCGAGGCGCAGCGGCTCGGCGACGTCGTCCGGGTTGTGCCACCAGATGCGGTCGCCGTCGGTGTCGATGTCGAGCAGATCGCCGCCCCGGAAGCTGGTCCCGCACATGGGCAGCACATCGAGGTCGGAGACCAGCTCGTCCTCGGTGATCCCGAAGGCACGGGCCACGTCCTCGATACGGGCTCCGGGGCGCTCCTTCAGATAGGTCACCAGGGAGAGCATCCGCCGGGTCTGGTCGATGGCGTTGACGGGCCTGACCGGTTTGCCTGCCACAGTTCTCTTCCGCTCCCCCTCAGCCCTTGGCCACGGCACGCAGCCGGTCCACCACGTCGGCCCGCAGCTCGGCGGGCTCGAGGACGACCACGTCCGGCCCGAACTCGACCAGCCAGGCGTCCAGTCCGTGGCCGTACGGAATCTCCAACTCGTCCCAGCCGTCCCCGAGTTCCCGAACCGCCGAGGCTTTCGCCCGCAGGGGGTACCCGGAGCCCGTGCGCAGCCGGATCAGCGCGGAGCGGTCGGCGGTCTCCCCCGCCCAGCTCGCGACGGTCTCGCGCACGGTCACGACATCGGGGATGTCCGCGGTGAACCGCCCGTTGCGCGAGCGCACCTTGCCGGTGATCCGGGAGAGCCTGAAGACGCGCTCGGCGCCCCGGTCCCGGTCCCAGCCGGCGAGGTACCAGTGGCCGCGCCAGCACTCCAGGGCCCACGGCTCGACGCTCCGTGTCTCGGGGCGGGCGGCGGTGGCCTTGCGGTACTCGAACACGACGGGCCGCCGGTCGCGGCAGGCCAGCATCAGCGGCTCGAACGACGCCTCGTGCACCGGAATGCGAGGCTCCAGGGCGCCGTGCGGCTCGTACGGGTCGAGGTCCTCGGGCATCCCGGCCGCGCGCAGTTTCTGCAGGGCGCCGCTGGCCGCGCCGGCGAGGCGGGCCTGCTGCCACACCTTGGCGGCGAGACCGAGGGCGGCGGCCTCCTCGGCGTCGAGGGTGATCGGCGGGAGGCGGTTGCTGTCGCGGCGGGCGAGATAGCCGACCTCGCCGTCCAGGTTCTCCACCGTCTCGATGACGAGCCCGAGTTCGCGCAGATCGTCCTTGTCGCGCTCGAACATCCGGTTGAAGGAGTCGTCGGACCCGGCTTCGAGGTAGGCCTCGATGGATTCCCGCAGCTCACGCTTGCTGAGCGGCCGCCGTGTCCCGAGCAGACACAGCGCGAGGTTCATCAGCCGCTCGGCCTTGGCAATGGCCATCGACGCCCTTCGCCTTCCTCTGTACTTACGAACGATGACCGTACCGCCCTGCGGTGGCCTGACAAAAGCCGAGGGCCCATGCCCGAGCAGGCATGGGCCCCAGCTGATCGGGTCCGGTCGGAACCGGTGATCAGACGGCGACGAGGTCGACCACGAAGATCAGGGTCTCGCCCGGCTTGATCGCCGGGGTCGGGCTCTGGTTGCCGTAGGCGAGGTGCGCCGGGATGGTCAGCTGGCGGCGGCCGCCGACCTTCATGCCCTGCACGCCCTTGTCCCAGCCCTTGATGACCCGGCCGCCACCGAGCGGGAAGCGGAACGGCTCGCCGCGGTTCCAGCTGGCGTCGAACTCCTCGCCGGTGCTGAAGGCCACGCCCACGTAGTGGACGGTGACGTTCTGGCCGGACCGCGCGATCTCGCCGTCACCCTCCCAGAGGTCCTTGATCTCCAGGTCGGCCGGGGGTGCGCCCTCAGGGAAGTCGATCTCGGGCTTCTCGATGCTCACGTCTCTAGCTCCTGCTTGTGTACGACAAGACAACTCGGACAGTCTGTCATCCCGGCAGAAGTCGTGCGCCGGGACGCCCTTGACCTGCGGGGACTACATCGCCGCCAGGATGTCGACCGAGAAGACCAGGGTGTCGCCCTTCTTGATGGCGCCGCCGCTGGGCGGGGTGTCGCCGTAGGCCAGGTCCGGCGGCGCGACGATCAGGACGCGGCTGCCGACCTTCTTGCCGGTGACGCCCTGGGCCAGGCCCTTGACGACCGACTCCATCTGCGAGATCGCGAACTGGCTCAACCGGCCCTGGGAGTAAGTCGATTCGAACTCCTTGCCGGTGCTCCAGACCACGCCCTTGAACTGGCACAGGATCGTCTGGGACGCCTTGACGACGGCTCCGTCGCCCTCCAGGACGTAGTTCGCCACCAGCTTCTTCGGCGGGTCCGCCTTGGGGACGGTGACCGAGGGGGCCTTGCCGTCGGTGTTCGTGCCGACCTTGGGCAGTGCGGAGTCGGACTGGGCGACGGCCTTGCCCTTGGCGGAGCTCTTGATGTTGAAGGCGTCCTGCACGTCGATCACGAAGACGAGCGTGTCGGTGCCCTTGATGCCCGCCTGGGTGTTGCCGGTCGTGCCGTACCCCCAGGTCGGCGGGATGGCCATCTCGACGCGGCTGCCGACCTTCCGGCCCGCCAGGCCGTAGCGCCAGCCGTCGATGATGCTGCCCTGGGCGAGCTGGATGACCAACGAGGTCTTGCGGTCGTAGGAGTTGTCGAACACCTTGGCCGTCGACCAGATCTGGCCCAGGTAGTTGACCTGGACGAAGTCGCCCTCCGCGACGGCCTTGCCGCCGCCCGCGATCACCGTCTTCACCGCGAGGTCCTTCGACGGATCGCCGCTGCCCTTGGCGACGGTCGGCTTCTCGTCGAACTTCGTGCCCGCGGTGATCGCCGGCACCGGACCGTCCACCAGCTTCGGCGGCGGAGCGGTCGAGGCCGAGGCGGACGGCGACGGCGACGCGCTGGCCTTGCTTGAGGAGGAATCGCTGTCACCGCACCCCGCGACCGTCACGAGTCCTGCGGGAACAGCGATGAGAAAGGAGCGTCGGCGCACGGTGAAGGCCTCGTATCGGTCGATCTTGTTGATGGCGTGCGCGCAACTCTACGGCGTGGCACGGGCCCCGTACGTGAAACGTACGGGGCCCGTGTGGCGTACCGAATATGTATCCGGACGTCGGTATCCGGACTTTTTCGCCTACATTCCGGCGATCAGTTTCTCCACCCGGTCGTCCACGGAACGGAACGGGTCCTTGCACAACACGGTGCGCTGCGCCTGGTCGTTGAGCTTGAGATGGACCCAGTCGACGGTGAAGTCCCGCCGCTGTTCCTGAGCCCTGCGGATGAAGTCGCCGCGCAGCCGGGCCCGAGTGGTCTGCGGCGGAACGGACTTGCCCTCGAAGATCTTCAAGTCGTTGCAGATCCGGGCGGCTTGGCCCTTCCTCTCGAGGAGGTAGTAGAGCCCTCGGCGACGGTGGATGTCGTGGTAGGCGAGGTCGATCTGCGCGACCCGCGGGTGGGACATCGTCATGTTGTGCTTGGCCCGGTACCGCTCGATCAGCTGGTACTTCATGACCCAGTCGATCTCGGTGCCGATCCGGTCGAGGTCCTCGGCCTCGATCGCGTCGAGCGTGCGGCCCCACAGTTCCAGGACCTGCTCGACGGTGCCGGTGCGGATGCCGCGGCGCTCGACGAAGTCCACGGCCTTCTCGTAGTACTCGCGCTGCACCTCGATGGCGGAGGCCTCACGGCCGCTGGCCAGGCGCACCTTGCGCCGGCCCGTGATGTCGTGGCTGACCTCGCGGATCGCCCGGATCGGGTTCTCCAGGGTCAGGTCGCGCATCACCGTGCCCGCCTCGATCATGCGCAGCACCAGGTCGGTGGCGCCGACCTTGAGCAGCATGGTCGTCTCGGACATGTTCGAGTCGCCCACGATGACGTGGAGACGGCGGTAGCGCTCGGCGTCCGCGTGCGGTTCGTCCCGGGTGTTGATGATGGGCCGGGAACGCGTCGTCGCCGAGGAGACGCCCTCCCAGATGTGCTCGGCGCGCTGGCTGACGCAGTACACGGCGCCGCGCGGAGTCTGGAGGACCTTGCCCGCGCCGCACAGAAGCTGACGCGTGACCAGGAAGGGAATGAGGATGTCCGCGAGTCGGGAGAACTCGCCGTGCCGTGCCACCAGGTAGTTCTCGTGGCAGCCGTACGAGTTGCCCGCCGAGTCGGTGTTGTTCTTGAAGAGGTAGACGTCGCCCGCGATTCCCTCCTCGTGCAGGCGTCGTTCGGCGTCCACCAGGAGTCCTTCGAGAATGCGCTCGCCGGCTTTGTCGTGGGTGACCAGTTCGGTCACGTTGTCACATTCGGGGGTCGCGTATTCCGGATGTGAGCCCACGTCGAGATAGAGCCGGGCGCCGTTTCGCAGAAAGACATTGCTGCTGCGGCCCCATGACACGACACGGCGGAAGAGGTACCGAGCCACTTCGTCGGGAGACAGACGCCGCTGTCCCCTGAACGTACACGTGACGCCGTACTCGTTCTCCAGCCCGAAAATGCGGCGGTCCATGACTGAACATTACGCCCGATCGCCTGTGCTGAAACGGGGTTCGGCAGCACGGTTTGGATCATTTTCCGATGAAGCCGCAACCACCGCACCCCCGGCGGGAGCTGCGAGGACCCGTCCGGTGAGGAGCAGGACCAGCAGCGACACGGCCCCCGCGGCCCCCGGCACGGCGAACCCCCACAGGGCCCCACCGGCCTGTACGACAGGCCCCGCGACGCCCGTTCCGACCGAGGCCCCGACGGTGAACGTCGTCACAAGCCACGAGAAAGCCTCGGTGACCGTCCCCTTGGGCGCGTGCCGGTCGACGATGATGAAGGCGCAGGCGAGGGCGGGCGCGAGGAACACCCCGGCGAGCACGGTCAGCAGCACCATGGCGACCGCGCCCGGCATGAGCATCAACGGCAGGTAACACACCGCCAGCAGCCCCACGAGGACCCGCAGTCGGCGCTCCGGCACCCCGGTCCACTGCCGCGCTCCGTAGACGGTGCCGCCCAGCAGCGCGCCGAGACCGATGGCCGCCATGAGCCACCCGTACACCACGTCACCGCCGTGCCCGTCCGCGTACGGCACGGACGCGACCGTGATCGACCCGAGCGCCATCCCGACGAACAGGAACGCGCCGAGCAGCGCCAGCAGCCCCGGCGAGCGCAGGGCGCCCAGCCAGTGCGCCTCGCGCGGGGCCGACCGCCACGCGCGCGAGGGGGGCGACACGACTACGGAGAGGGCGCCCAGCACCCCGATGACGTTCAGCACGAGCAGCGCCACGGGGGCCGACCACAGCGACACGAACACCGTCACGAGCAACGGCCCCACGGTGAACATGACTTCCTGCGCCACCGCGTCCATGGCGTACGCCGTGTGCACCTGCTCCTCCCGGCGCAGCACGGCCGGCCACAACGCCCGCAGACCACCCTCCAGGGGCGGCGCGAACAGACCGGCGGCGGCTACGGCGACGTAGGCGAGGGGCAGTGGATCGGTGCCGTAGAAGGCGAAGACGGCCATCGAGAGCGCCGAGAGGACCGCGGCGGGCAGCTGTACGCGTGGCTGTCCGTGGACGTCCACCAGGCGTCCGAGGAGGGGCTGTCCGACCGCGTTGGCGATGCCGTACACGGCCGCCAGCGCGCCCGCGAGGCTGTAGGTGCCACCCTCGGCGCGGATGAACAGCACGATCGCGATCGCGGCGGTGGCGTTCGGCAGCCGTCCCACCAGCGTGCCCACCAGCAGGCGGGTGGCGTGCCTCGCCCTGAGGATCTCCAGATATCCCACGGCCGTCTCCCGCCCTCCCCCTCACCGTCACCCATGAGGTTTTACGTATAACTTCCGCTGTCATACGTACCATGTGCGCTGTCACGAGTCCATACGGAGTCCCCCGCGGAGTCCTCACCAAGGAGCAGGCCGACGGTGGCACCAGCCAGTACCCGCCCCACGAGCCGCGACGTCGCGCAGGCCGCCGGCGTCTCCCAGGCCGCGGTCTCCCTGGTGCTCGGCGACAAGTGGCGCGGCCGGGTCTCGGCCACGACCGCGGAGCGCGTCCGCGAGGCCGCCCGCGACCTGGGCTACCGCCCCAACCTCGCCGCCCGCAACCTCCGCCTGGGCCGCACCCGTACCGTCCTGCTGGTGGTCCCGGTGCTGACGACGGAGTTCTTCGCCGGTGTCTACACGGGCGCCGCCCGGGTCGCCGCCGAACACGGCTTCGGCGTCGTCCTCTACCCGTCCCCCGAAGGCATCGGCCCCGCGCGGGACCCGTTCGCCTCCGCCCAGGCAGCGCTGGACGGTGTGATCGCCTCCTCCATGGCGGCCGACGCCCTCACCGCGATCCGGGGCGACCAGCTCCCCCTGGTGATGCTCGACAGCGACCCCGAGGGCAGCCTCGGCGCGGCCACCGTCAACCTGGACATCGCCGACGGCATCCGCCAGGTCGCCGAGCATCTGCTGGCCCTGGGCCACCGCCACTTCCTGCACCTGGCCGCCGACGTACCGTCCTGGACCTTCGAGGTACGCGCGCGGGAACTGGCCGCACGCGTCGGCGCGTTCGAGGGCACGACGGTCCGTACGACCCGCGCGCCCATCTCCATCGAGGGCGCCCTGTCCGCAGCTGAGGCCGCCCTCTCGGAACCGGGATCGCTCGTGACCGCCCTGGTCTGCGACGACGACAAACTAGCGGCCGGCGCCTACAAGGCCGCGCGCCGCCTGGGCCTGCGCATCCCGGACGACCTGTCGATCACCGGCCTCGACGACCTCGCCCTCGCCACCGCCATCGACCCGGAACTGACCACCGTCCGCCTCGACGCCGAACTCTTCGGAGAACACGGCATGCGCGCTCTCCTGGCGGTCCTGGACGGCCGCACACCGGAGGAGGGGGACATCCCCGTGGAACTGGTGGTACGCGGGTCCACAGCGCCACCGAGCGCCTCCTGAGGCGCCCGCTACGACGTGTGCCCCGGCCGGTGACCGGCCGGGGCACACGAGAGACCTGATCGAGGCCGACTCACTTCTCATCGTCGGAGTCGTCACCGTCGGACGACGTGTCCGCGGCCTCACCCTCCAGCAGGCGGGAGAGCTGACGGCCGACGATGCGCTTGAACTTGCGGGCCTGCGGGCGCGTCCGGTCCAGGACCGCGACCTCAAGGCGCTCGGCGGGGATCTCCCGCTCCGTGCCGTTCGTGTCGCGGGACAGGGACTGCACGGCCAGCTTGAGCGCCTCCGCGAGGGTCATGCCGTCGCGGTGCCGCTGGTCCAGATAGGTGCTGATCGTCTCCGCGTTGCCGCCGACGGCGACCGAGCCGTGCTCGTCCACGATCGAACCGTCGTGCGGCAGCCGGTAGATCTGATCGCCGTCCGGCGTGTCCCCGACCTCCGCGACGACCAGCTCCACCTCGTACGGCTTCTCGGCCGCGCTGGAGAAGATCGTGCCGAGCGTCTGGGCGTAGACGTTGGCGAGACCGCGGGCGGTCACGTCCGCACGGTCGTAGGTGTAACCGCGCATGTCGGCGTACCTGACGCCGCCGATCCGCAGGTTCTCGTACTCGTTGTATTTTCCGGCGGCCGCGAACCCGATCCGGTCGTAGATCTCGCTGAACTTGTGCAGCGCACGGGACGGGTTCTCGCCGACGAAGACAATGCCGTCGGCGAACTGCAGCACGACCAGGCTGCGGCCACGGGCGATGCCCTTGCGGGCGTACTCCGCCCGGTCGGCCATCGCCTGCTGGGGTGAGACATAGAACGGCGTCGACACCGGTATCCGTCCCTCTCTTTAAAGTTCCGTCGAAGTCGGTGGATCACCTTGAATTGAGAACGGACCCTCGGTCAGAGCAGCGCGGCGCGCGGGCCGTCGGGCTGCTGCAGTCGCCGCTCCAGGATCGAGCGGGCGATCTCGGAGGACTCGTCGTCGGTGAGCCGGCGGAAGCCGTCCTCGGTGATCACGGTGACGATCGGGTAGATCCGGCGGGCGACGTCGGGACCACCGGTCGCCGAGTCGTCGTCGGCCGCGTCGTAGAGCGCCTGGACCACCAGGGTCGTGGCCTCGGCCTCGGTCAGCTGGTCGTGGAAGAGCTTCTTCATGGCGCCCCGCGCGAACACCGAACCGGATCCGGTGGCCGCGTAGCCGAGCTCCTGGGAACGGCCGCCCGTCACGTCGTAGGAGAAGATGCGGCCGATGCCGCGGTCCACGTCGAAACCGGCGAAGAGGGGGACCACGGCGAGGCCCTGCATGGCCATGCCGAGGTTGGAACGGATCATCGTGGAGAGGCGGTTCGCCTTGCCCTCCAGGGAGAGTTGGGCGCCTTCGACCTTCTCGAAGTGCTCCAGCTCCAGCTGGAAGAGCTTGACCATCTCGACGGCGAGTCCTGCGGTGCCGGCGATGCCGACGGCCGAGTACTCGTCCGCGGGGAACACCTTCTCGATGTCCCGCTGCGCGATGACATTGCCCATGGTGGCCCGCCGGTCACCGGCGAGCACCACGCCACCGGGGAACGTGACAGCGACGATCGTCGTGCCGTGCGGGGCCTCGATGACGCCCTGGGTGGGCGGCAGTTGCCGGTTGCCCGGGAGCATCCCCGGCTGGTGGTCGGCGAGGAAGTCCATGAAGGACGACGACCCAGGCGTCAGGAAGGCAGCTGGTAGACGCCCGGTGCTACGAGTGTTGGCTTCCACGAGGATCCTTCCAAGTAGGCGGCAGCCCGACGAACAGCGTCGGGATCATCTCCCAACTTGCCGATGGCCGAATTGCAGTTGAAGCACAGTACGCCACGGACCCTACCCGTCTGGTGGCAGTGATCCACATGAACGGCGGAGGCATTCCCAAGCCACTCGGAACGCGGCCGGCTCGCCCCGAATCGCACGCGATTCGTGCACCCGGATGCGAAGACTGCGTGCGGCTTGGTCTCGCCGCACCGCACGCAGCACTTCATCTTCGACTCGCCTGCCACCACGCCACCCCGTTCACCTTCGAATCGAAGGGTGGAGCGGCCTACTGGCCGCCCTTCTGAACAAAGGAGCGCA
Source organism: Streptomyces sp. MBT65 (assembly GCF_016612545.1). GTDB lineage: Bacteria > Actinomycetota > Actinomycetes > Streptomycetales > Streptomycetaceae > Streptomyces. The sequence goes on from NZ_JAENRY010000050.1 coordinate 29,447, forward strand.
CGAAGTCCTCGGCGTTCTCCTCGAGTACGTCGTCGATCTCGTCCAGAACCGAGTCGACGTCGTCGCTCAGCTTCTCGTGGCGCTCCTTGAGGTCGTCGGTCGCCTGGGCTTCCTCCGCCTGCTGTTCGACCTCCTCCGTGGAGCGCGTCGCCTTCTGCTGTCCGCCGCCGGTGTCCTTGGTCGCCATAACCCTCACCCCGCTCGGTTCGACGTTCTTGATCAGACCCTACTTGCAGGGACTGACATCGGCCCCGCAGTTCCTACAACGTACGGCGGCCACCTCGATGATTCCCGGCCACCGGACATTCCACCCTGTCCGGCACCCCGGACCCGAGACTCCCGTCAGCCGCCCGACAGGACCCTGACCAGGTCTTCCGCCGTACGACAGCGGTCGAGGAGCTCCTTGACGTGATTACGCGTTCCGCGAAGCGGTTCCAGGGTTGGGACCCGCTGGAGCGAGTCCCGGCCCGGGAGGTCGAAGATCACGGAGTCCCAGGAGGCCGCCGCGACGTCGTCGGCGTACTGCTCCAGGCAGCGGCCGCGGAAGTACGCGCGCGTGTCCTCCGGCGGCGTCGTACGCGCCCGCTCGACCGTGTCCTCGTCCAGCAGGCGCTTGATACGGCCGCGGGCCACCAGACGGTTGTAGAGGCCCTTCTCGGCCCGTACGTCCGCGTACTGGAGGTCGACCAACTGGAGCCGGGCCGCGTCCCAGTCGAGGCCGTCACGGCGCCGGTAGCCCTCCATGAGCTCCCGCTTGGCGACCCAGTCCAGTTCGCCGGCCAGGCTCATCGGATCGTTCTCCAGGCGGTTGAGCGTGTCCTCCCAGCGGGCCAGGACGTCCTTGGTCTGGTCGTCCGCGTCGGAGCCGTAGCGCTCCTCGACGTACTTGCGGGAGAGCTCGAAGTACTCCATCTGCAGCTGGACCGCGGTGAGGGTCCGGCCGCTGCGGAGGGTGACCAGGCGCTTGAGGGTCGGGTCGTGGGAGACCTGGTGCAGGGTGCGGACCGGTTGGTCGACGGCCAGGTCGACGGCGATGAAGCCGTCCTCGATCATGGAGAGGACGAGTGCTGTCGTGCCGAGCTTGAGATAGGTCGAGATCTCGGAGAGGTTCGCGTCGCCGATGATCACGTGCAGGCGGCGGTACTTCTCGGCGTCCGCGTGCGGTTCGTCGCGGGTGTTGATGATCGGGCGCTTGAGGGTGGTCTCCAGACCGACCTCGACCTCGAAGTAGTCGGCGCGCTGGCTGAGCTGGAAGCCGTGCTCGTGCCCGTCCTGGCCGATGCCGACGCGGCCCGCTCCGGTGACGACCTGTCGGGAGACGAAGAAGGGCGTCAGGTGGCGCACGATGTCCGAGAAGGGGGTCTCCCGCTTCATCAGGTAGTTCTCGTGCGTGCCGTACGAGGCGCCCTTGTTGTCGGTGTTGTTCTTGTAGAGGTGGATCGGCTGGGCGCCCGGGAGTTGGGCCGCGCGCTCGGCGGCCTCCGCCATGATGCGCTCGCCGGCCTTGTCCCACAGGACGGCGTCCATGGGGTTGGTGACTTCGGGGGAGCTGTACTCCGGGTGTGCGTGGTCGACGTAGAGCCGCGCGCCGTTGGTGAGGATGACATTGGCGAGGCCGATGTCCTCGTCGGTGAGCTGGCTGGAGTCGGCGGCCTCCCGGGCGAGGTCGAAGCCTCGCGCGTCCCGCAGCGGATTCTCCTCCTCGAAGTCCCAGCGGGCCCGCCGGGCCCGGTGCATCGCCGCCGCGTAGGCGTTGACGATCTGGGACGAGGTGAGCATGGCATTGGCGTTGGGGTGGCCGGGGACGGAGATCCCGTACTCCGTCTCGATGCCCATTACTCGCCGTACGGTCATGCGGCCCTCCTTGCCCGGCGGCGCCCTCGGTCGAGGGCACCGCTCAAGTACCGCTGGCGCTCCGGTGCGTGTGCGGTGCCCGTCCCCGCACTGCGCGCCTCGGCGGTACCGAAGAGCCTAGAACGGCTTTGCGCTGGTGGGGAGATCATTTGCGTCATTGCCTCGCGCGCCCCTTGTAGCGGTCATGGCCTGAAAAGCAGTCGGCTGCGGGTACCCACCGTGGGCACCCGCAGCCGCCCTGTTCTTTACAGGTACTGACCGGTGTTCGCCACCGTGTCGATGGAGCGTCCGGTGTCCGCGCCCTGCTTCCCGGTGATGAGCGTACGGATGTAGACGATCCGTTCGCCCTTCTTTCCGGAGATCCGGGCCCAGTCGTCGGGGTTGGTGGTGTTGGGCAGGTCCTCGTTCTCCTTGAACTCGTCGACGCACGCCTGGAGGAGGTGCGAGACGCGGATGCCCTTCTGCTTGTGCTCGAGGAAGTCCTTGATGGCCATCTTCTTGGCCCGGCCCACGATGTTCTCGATCATGGCGCCGGAGTTGAAGTCCTTGAAGTAGAGGACTTCCTTGTCACCGTTGGCGTAGGTGACCTCCAGGAAGCGGTTCTCCTCGGATTCCGTGTACATGTGTTCCACGGCCGTCTGGATCATGCTCTGGACGGTGATGGTCTTGTCGTTGTTGTGCTCGCCGACGTCGTCGGGGTGGAGCGGGAGGCGTTCGGTGAGGTACTTGGCGAAGATGTCCTTGGCGGCCTCGGCGTCGGGACGCTCGATCTTGATCTTCACGTCCAGGCGGCCGGGCCGCAGGATGGCGGGGTCGATCATGTCCTCGCGGTTCGAGGCGCCGATCACGACCACGTTCTGCAGGCCCTCCACACCGTCGATCTCGGCGAGCAGCTGCGGGACGATGGTGTTCTCCACGTCCGAGCTGACACCGGATCCGCGGGTGCGGAAGAGGGACTCCATCTCGTCGAAGAAGACGATGACGGGAGTGCCCTCGCTGGCCTTCTCACGAGCGCGCTGGAAGACCAGGCGGATCTGCCGCTCGGTCTCACCGACGTACTTGTTGAGGAGCTCGGGGCCCTTGATGTTGAGGAAGAAGCTCTTGCCGGTGGCCTGGCCGGTGACCTCGGCGACCTTTTTGGCCAGCGAGTTGGCGACGGCCTTGGCGATGAGCGTCTTGCCGCAACCGGGGGGCCCGTACAGCAGGACGCCCTTGGGCGGCCGCAGTTCGTGCTCCTTGAAGAGGTCGGGGTAGAGGTACGGCAGTTCGACCGCGTCGCGGATCATCTCGATCTGGCCGCCCAGACCGCCGATCTGCTCGTAGCCGATGTCGGGGACCTCTTCGAGGACGAGTTCCTCGACCTCGCTCTTCGGGACGATCTCGTAGACGTAGCCGGAACGGGGTTCGAGCAGCAGGGCGTCGCCGGGGCGGATGGTGATGTCCAGCAGCGGCTCGGCGAGCCGCACCACCCGTTCCTCGTCGGTGTGCCCCACTACCAGGGCTCGTTCGCCGTCCTCGAGGATCTCCTTGAGGGTGACGATGTCGCCGACGCGCTCGTACTCCATGGCCTCGACCACGTTGAGCGCTTCGTTGAGCATTACTTCCTGGCCGCGGCGGAGCTCTTCGAGTTCCACGCTTGGGCTGACGTTCACCCTGAGTTTGCGACCACCGGTGAAGATGTCCGCTGTGCCGTCCTCGTTGGCCACGAGGAAGACACCGAAGCCGGCCGGCGGCTGTGCGAGCCGGTCGACTTCCTCCTTGAGGGCCACGATCTGGTCGCGGGCCTCACGGAGCGTGTTGGCGAGTCGCTCGTTCTGGGCGGACACCCCGGCCAGATTGGTCTGCAGCTCGACGATCCGCTCTTCGAGAATCCTCGTGTGTCGCGGAGAGTCGGCGAGCTTACGTCGCAGGACGGCGATCTCCTGCTCAAGGTAGGCAATCTGCCCGGACGGGTCGTCGGACCCTCGTCCCGGGCGGATGCCGCGGTTCATGTCGTCGTCGTGGGCTGCCACGGTCCTCACCTCCTCCAAGGGGAGCTGGACGCTTCCAGACCCTACCTGGGTGGGTGTCGATTGAAACCCCTAGATCACAAAGACTGTCAAGGTGTGTCGTCGGTCACCCTGCGCTCTCCCTCACGCCGAGTGGATACCCACTCAACGTGATTCAGAAGCGGACTGTTCCAAGGCCGGGTTGGTCAAAAACCTTCACGGCGGACGTGAGTTGCCGTGCGGGCGGGTTCGACGCCCGGTGGAAACCGGCCAATGCGCCCCTGACTGAGAGTGTCCATGCGGACAGTGTCCGTCATGCGGCGGCATGAAACCCGAGATCGCGGAGAAAGGCCGTTCGGACGGGCAGAGGTAGGCTCGAAGATGTTCAACACCCGGCGGAAACAGGAGACATCACCGTGCAGGACGAGGCCGCGGCCGACGGCGAGGCGCTCGAGGTCTGGATCGACCAGGACCTCTGTACCGGAGACGGCATCTGCGTCCAGTACGCCCCCGAGGTCTTCGAACTGGACATCGACGGCCTGGCCTATGTGAAGAGCCCGGACGACGAGCTGCTGCAGGACAAGGGCGCCACCACGCCGGTTCCGCTGCCCTTGTTGGTCGATGTCGTGGACTCCGCCAAGGAGTGCCCCGGCGACTGCATTCATGTGCGCCGGGTCGCGGACCGGGTCGAGGTGTACGGGCCCGACGCGGCCTGAGGGCCGCCTGGTCGTCGCGTCAGACGTTCTGGGCGTTGCCGGGCGTGGAGCGGACGAACTCGCCGTTCTGCCACTGCCACTTGGCCGTCTCCTTGACGTCGGGGCAGCAACTGGGCACGTCCGCCGTCGAGTAGCCGAGCAGTGTCGCGCGTACGGAGCCGTCGCGTACGGCGAAGTCGGTGACGGTCTCGCGGGCCTTCGGGGTGACCAGGGTGGCGACGACGCGCGGCACGGCGGCTCCGGCGCCCTGGGTCAGGACGTAGACGCCGTCGGGCGGGGTCCCCATGCCCGCGTCGCAGTGCACCACCGCGACGGTCTCCGGCCTGCCGTCGCCGTCGAGGTCCCCGGACGCCTTCTTCTGTACGACGGCCTTCACGGGGCCGCAGTCGATGGGGAAGGCGACTCCTGTGGTCGCGGGGGCCGAAGCGGTGGCGGGCGCGGACTTCGTCTGCGTACCGGAGGCCTGGGCGGCGTGCGCCGAGTCGGGCTGCAGGCCCGAGGAGAGGGCCACGACACCGGCGAGCGCCGCGGCGGTGGCGACCCAGTGGATGGGGCGGGTGGTGGTGTGTGCCAGTTCCAGTTCCGGGACGGCGGAGTGCTGCACTAGGAGTGTCTCCTGTGAGGGCTGTGCCGGTGGGGGTGGCCTGCATGCTGCCACACACCGTGGTGCGGGGGAACGGCGGGGTCGGCAGTTCGTTCGCGTGGTCGCACGAGACGTACCAGCGGTGTCGCTACGTCAGAAGAAAGACGCCGTGGCCGAGTTCCGGAGGACTTCCGGGAACTCGGCCACGGCGTTCGTGCGTTGAGTGCGGCACAGGGCCGCCCTTGAGTGGCTCAGCGGCCGGCGGCGCCGGCACCGTCGGCGTTCGGGCCGGTGTAGTCGTCGCCGTAGGCGCCCTTGGAGGGACGGCGGCGGCGCATGGGGGGCTCGACGCCGTCCGCGAGGCGGCGGGCGGTGAGGAGGAAGCCGGTGTGGCCGATCATCCGGTGGTCGGGGCGGACGGCCAGGCCCTCGACGTGCCAGTTGCGGAGCATCGTCTCCCAGGCGGTCGGCTCGTTGAAGGAGCCGATCTCGCGGATGGACTCGACGGTGCGGGCGAGCTGGGTGGTGGTCGCGACGTAGCAGCACAGGATTCCGCCGGGCACGAGGGCCTTGGAGACGGCCTCCAGGCACTCCCAGGGGGCGAGCATGTCGAGGATGACGCGGTCGACGTCCGTGTCGGACAGGTTGTCCTGGAGGTCGCCGACGGTGAGCTGCCAGGCGGGGTGCGGGCCGCCGAAGTAGCGCTCCACGTTCTGCTGGGCGATCTCGGCGAAGTCCTCGCGGCGCTCGTAGGAGTGCAGCATGCCCTGGTCGCCGATGGCGCGCAGCAGGAAGCTGCTGAGCGAGCCGGAGCCCACGCCCGCTTCCACGACGCGTGCGCCGGGGAAGATGTCCGCGAAGGACAGGATCTGCCCCGCGTCCTTGGGGTAGACCACGGCGGCGCCGCGGGGCATGGACAGGACGTAGTCGGGGAGCAGGGGGCGCAGCGCGAGGTAGGCGACGTTGCCGGTGGTGCGGACAACGCTGCCCTCGGGAGCACCGATCAGTTCGTCGTGCGGGAAGGAACCCTTGTGGGTGTGGAAATTCTTCCCGGCTTCGAGCGTGAACGTGTAGTGGCGGCCCTTGGGGTCGGTCAGCTGAACCTGGTCCCCGACCTTGAAGGGCCCGCGCCTGCGGGCGGCACCGGTCGGTTCGGACATGTGAGCAGCCTACCGGCGATTGCGGGGGCCGCCGACCACGCGCGCGTGCGTCAGTTGGGGCGGGCCATGGCCTTCACGAAGGCGCGCTCCACGTCGGCGGCGGACAGGACGCCGTAGATCTCGCCGGTCTCCTCGACGACGAGGTACTCGGTGGCGGGGGTGGCGCGCAGGGCGTCGAGGAGGTCCTCGCCGGCCAGTTCGGCGGAGACGCGCATGCCGTCCGTGAGGTCCTGGGCGAGGCCGCTGACGACGACCCAGGGGCGGCGGTGCTCGGGGACACCGACGATGGCGGCCTCGCGGACGAGGGAGAGCGGCTGGCCGTCGGCGTCGACGACGACCAGGGCGCGGGCGCCGGCCGCGTTGGCGCGGCGCAGGGCTTCGGAGAGCGGGGTGTTGGTCTCGACGGGGACCGCGCGGCGGGTGAGGTTGCGGGCGCGGAGTTCCGGGAGGTGTTCGCGCAGTCGGGCCATACGGAGGCTGTTGCCGGCGCCGGTCCAGATGATCGCGGCGAGGATCGCGGCGAGCAGGGCGTCCGTGACGGTGTCCATGCCGCTGACGTCCTCGCTGTTCGTGCCGAGGGCGCCGGTCTGGGTGAGCAGCGGGAGACCGATCAGGACGGAGACGGCGAGGGCGCGGCCGACCCAGGCGGCGGCGATCGTGCCGCTCATGGGCCTGCCAGTGATCTTCCAGACGACGGCGCGGAGCATGCGGCCGCCGTCGAGGGGCAGGCCGGGCAGGAGGTTGAAGGCGGCCACGATGAGGTTGGAGACCATCAGGCCGGCCAGCAGGACGCCGGGGACGGTGCCGGGTTCGACGGGCAGCATGGCCAGGTAGAAGATCCCCGAGAGGACCAGCGAGAGCAGCGGGCCGACGAAGGCCAGCACGAACTCCCGGCCGGGGGTCTCGGCCTCCTTCTCGATCTCGGAGACACCGCCGAAGAACTGCAACTGGATGCGGCGGACCGGGAGTTTGAAGCGGAGCGCGGCGACGGTGTGGGCGAGTTCGTGGACCAGGACGGAGCCGTAGAAGGCGACCGCGAAGAAGAGGGCCACGAGATAGCGGGCGGCGCCGAGTTCGGGCAGCACGCGGTCGAGCTGGCCGCCGAACACCCAGGTGATGAGCGCGGCGACGAGGAACCAGCTGGGCGCCACGTAGACGGGCACTCCGAAGGGGCGGCCCATCAGCAGGCCGCCGCCGGGCTCCTTGGGGCGCTGCGGGGGACGGCCCTTGGCGAGGGG
>NZ_JAENRY010000510.1 GCF_016612545.1 Streptomyces sp. MBT65
GGTTGCCTCTCGCCACACGGCGGCATCCGGGGCTCAGGTGGTCAGCCTGGTGGTGGCCGAGGGGGCGGTGGAGGTGCGGGCCCATCTGGTGGTGGGCGCGGCTTCGGGGACGTCGGTCCGGGTCACGGGGTGGTCGGCGGGGGAGGGGCTGCGCGCTGAACTCCTGCCCCTGCACGGTCTGTTGGACGGCGAAGGTGTCGTCGGTGACGGGCCGTCCCTGTTCGTCGCACTGGCCCGGGTCGGTGCGGAGCCGGACCCCCGTCCCCTCGCGGAACTGGTGTCCGTGGAGGTCGACGGGGATCACGGCGTCTCTGTGCGCTGGGCCGACGGCAGGCGGACGGGCTTCCGGTTCAGGGAGTCAGCCGGGCGATCCGGAGCGTCGTCGTGGTCGGTGACGCCCCGTTGAGCGGGGTCGCGTAGGTCGGTGCGACCGGGGCGTAGGCCCAGGTCAGTGTGCCGTTCTTCAGGACCGCCATGTCACCGCTGATCCGGGCGGTCACCACCTTGTCCGCACTCTGGAACTTGCCGTTCCAGTCGATGAGCCGCAGATGGGTGCCCGTGAAGGTGCCGGTGCAGGTGCCGGCCGCGCACTTCGCGCCCTTCAGGGACTCCCAGGAGACCAGGAGGCGGTCCTTGCCGTACGGGGCGATGTGCACGTTGACGTTCTCGGTGCCGGCCGCGCTGGTGAGGTAAATCGCCTTGCCGGGGCCGGAGTTGCGGTTCGCCATGAAGGCGACGGCGACCTGGTGGGTGCTGGTCTTCGGGGTGACCGTCCAGCCGCGTCCGCTGGAATCGGCGGAGTTCTTCTTCGCCGAGGCGGCGCCACGGGAGGCAAAGGCGGTGGCGTAGCGTCCGCTCGCCGACTTCACCAGGTCACCGGTGCGGCCGGGGAAGGTACCGCCGCAGTACCCCGCCCAGCACTGCTCGCGCTGCACGACCGGCGCGACGTCCGGGGCACCGATCCCGGTNCAGTCGTCGAAGCAGAGCGACGTGAAGGCGCCGGTGGTCTCCGCGTGCAGCGCGATGCCCTCGTTGTGGCTGCAGCCCCAGCTCCAACCACCGCTCAGCTTGGCGCCCTTGGCGCTGATGTAGGCCAACTTGTCGCCGAAGTGGCCGTCCGCGAAACCGCCCGCGCCGTGCACGACGAAGTACGCGCCGTACTTCGTGCCGTTCCAGGTGAGTTGGCCGTCGAGACCCGGGGAGGTGTCGTTCGAGGCGGTACCGGTGAGCTTGGTCGAGAAGGTCTGCTTGCCGTTGGTGTAGCGGACGATCGCGGCGGCCGTCTCCTTCCACTTGTTGGTGTCGGCCACCCGCGTCAGCAGGGCGAACCCGTCGTTGTGCGCGACCAGACCGCCCACTTCCTTGGCACCTTTGACGACCGTGTCGGCGCCCGAACGCAGTCCTACGGCGTTCAGCGGGGTCACATGGACGCCGTCGGCGGCGGGCCAGGCCACGCGCAGGGTGCCGTTCGGGGCGACTGCCGTGGTCGTCCGGGTCCACTGGCGGGTGTTGTTGTAACCGGCCGTCAGATAGGGGAACTTGGCGGCGAGCGCCAGCGTGGTGCTGGTCGGGGCGAGCGTGCCGGTCGCGGCGGCCTTGGTGGCGGTCGCGGTCTTGGCGGCGGCCTGGGGGGTGGTCTTGGGGGTGGCCTGCGCGGAGGCCGAGGCGGACGGGGACGAGGTCGCCGTAGCCGAGGCAGTGGTGGACGCGGAGGCCGACGCGGTCGCTCCGGCCGAGGCCGGGTCGCCGTTGTCGGAGCCCTTCGTCGCCGCGGTCGCGTACCACGCGCCGCCCAGCAGGGCCGCGACGGCGAGCGAGCCCGCGAGCGGCTTGCGGGCGATACGGCGGCGGGAGCGGCGACGGCGCGTCGTGGTGCGTCTTGCGTTGGTCATGCCCCCAAGTCGCCGCCCGCGTGGGGGAGGTTGCCGTCGTAACCGGCGCGTTTTCTCGACGGCCGGTGGAGATGAGACCGGCTCCACAGCCCGGGCGGGTGCATCCTGGTACGTTAGATGCTTTCCTGGGTATCAGACCCTTTGGACTCATCTCCGGCGAGGGACCGAGGAACCATGACCATGGACCCCGGCGACAAGCGACTGGCGGCCGCCGTCGTGATGGACGACGACGGGCGTGTACTTCTGGTGCGCCGCAGCGCGACCGAGCGGTTCCTGCCGTGTGTGTGGGGCGTTCCGTGCGGGAAGCTGGAGCCGGGCGAGCTGCCCGAGGACGGCGCGCTGCGGGAGCTGAAGGAAGAGACCGGGCTGCTCGGCGAGATCGTCCGCAAGATCGGCGAATCGTCCTTCGTGAGCGAGTACCGAGGCGACGAGATCAAGAACTGGCAGGACAACTTCCTGGTCAGGCCGCTGTCCCGGGACATCACCCTCCCCGAGCCCGACCAGGCGTACAGGTGGCTCCCACCGGCCGAACTCGCCAGTGCCGGCATCGACATCGACGCGTACAACCTGGACGTCGTACGACAGGCCCTCACGAACTTCTGAGCGACTCCGCCAGGTCGGTCAACACGCCCAGATAGTCCGGCACTTCGAGCGGCACCTTCGTCACCGCCCCCGGATGGGGTCCCGCAGCCGTGAACACATCGGTGTGGCGCAGCCGTTCGGCCCCCGTCTCCAGGAACAGCGTCACGGTCGGTACGTCCGTGTCGCACCAGGCCCGGTGCAGGGTGTGCGCCGGCAGGGCGTAGGAGCTGCCCGCCGCGTACTGCCCCACGTGTGTCAGCCGCAGCCGCGCGGGGCCCGTCGGCCGCAGCCGCCAGTCGGCGCCGTGCTCGGACAGCGACTCCTCGTACCGGTCCGCCGTGATCCCGCCGTCGTCCCGCGCCTCGTACAGCTCCATGGCGAGCCGGCCCCTGACCACGTAAGAGGCCAGCGGGGAGCGGTGGTTGTGGATGTCCTCGGTGCCGATCGCCGTCCTGCCGGGGCGCCAGAAGTGCGCGCGCAGCATATGGCGCGGTCCGCCGTCGATCAGCAACAGCTTGTCGAAGCCCAGCACATGACGGTACGACAGTTTCGCGCAGGCCTCGGGATCGCCCGCGCCGGAGGCCAGTTCGGCGATCAGCTCCAACAGGCGGTCGGGGGAGCCCAGTTCGGCGACGACGGCACGGGCCGCGGTCACCGTCTCGTGGTCGGACAGGTCACCGTCCAGCGCCTCGGTCAGCAGCCGTCGCGCCGCCAGGATCTGCCGACCACCCATGCACCCACTCCTCAACTCCGGCTCACACCGGGTTCGTTCGCGTATCCGGCTGATACATCCATACGGCATGTGCCCGCAGCGCCGAAAGGCCTTGATAGGTCATCCAGATGGGCTGACGCATTTCCTCGGTCGTGAACGCGGATCCGTCCCGGCTCCAGGACCAGATGCCGTCGCTCTGCGCCGCCCACACCGCCCGCGCCGCCCCGTCCAGCCGCTCCTGCCAGGCCTCCTCGGCGCCGTCCTCCCGCGCGATCTCCCGGGCGCCCGGGGTGAGCAGCGCCCGCACGATCCAACTCGCCGTGAAATGGCGGACGTTCAGCACCTCGTGGTGCGAGGAGTCGTCCGGATGGCGGCGGCGCACCTCCTCGCGCAGGTTCGCCAGGTCGCCGCACAGGTCGTGCGCGGCCTCCGGGCACGCCAGCAGCCAGCGCACTCCGTCCTCCCGCGCCGACCGCTCCACGGGCCCCTCGCCGAGCACCCGGGCCGCCCGGTCCAGGGCGACCACGGCCTGCGCGGTGTGCAGGGCCGAGGGCTGCGCAGGCTGCGCGGCCCAGGGCGGCGGGGTGAGGCGGTGGCTCCAGCAGCGGCGGTGCTGACGCCGGGGGTCGGGGAACGCGCCGTCGACCAGGGCGTCCCGCAGCATGGGCAGCGTCGGCGCGTCGGGTCCCGCGCGCAGCAGCCCCCGCATCACCGTGGTGACGACATGGGTCAACGCCCGCCCCGTACTGTCGAGTTCGAGGGTGAAGCCGGCCTCGCAGCGCGCCACCTCGTCCGCCAGTCGCTCGCGCGAGGCACCCGCCCGGGCCAGCGCGCCCAGCACCATCGCGGTGACCTCCGGCCGGGCCACCGACCCCTGCGAACGGGCCGACCAGCCGCCGCCCTGAAGTCGTAGCCGCCACAGCGTGTCGATGAGGTCGCCGGTGTGCAGCCGGCCGTCCGGCACGCCCAGGTCCAGCAGGATGTGCAGGCCGTACGCGGTGGCCAGCGAGGTCGGCCGGCTGCACACCGGCGACCT
>NZ_JAENRY010000511.1 GCF_016612545.1 Streptomyces sp. MBT65
GCTTTGGGGGGAGCGGGAGTTGCCTCCGGCGGGTGGGCGGGAGTGCCCTTCGGGGGTGAGCGGCAGTCCCCTTCGGGCAGGTGAGCGGGAGCGACCTCCGGAGAGACAGGCGGGGCGCCTGAAGGTGCGGTCTTCCGCCGGTCCGGGACGGCGTCTGGCGGGACGGCGTCTGGCCGGGTGGCGTGGCGAGCCGGTTCATGGAGATCCGGGGCGTGGCCCCTGCGAGTTCAGGAAGCTGCGCGGTGCCGTCTCCCGCCGCCCCGGAGAGTCGCGCGCACCCGGTCAGCTGCCGGTGACCGTCGGCACACCGGGCCGCACACCGCCATAAACCGACCCCCTGACCCCGCCCCGCCGCGAAACCCCGTGCTCCCGCGTCATCTGCCCGGCGACAATGGTCCCGTGCGGTACAAAATCCTGGGCAACACCCGGGCGGAGGACGAACACGGCACCGGTGTGCCCCTCGGTGGTGCGCGGTTGCGTGCGCTGCTCGCCGCGCTCGCGCTGCATCCGGGGCGGGTCGTGCCCTTCGGCACCCTGATCGACGAGGTGTGGGCCGATGAGCCTCCCCAGGACGCCTCCGCCGCGCTCCAGGCCCTGATCGGCCGCCTCCGCCGCACCCTCGGTAAAGAGGCGATCATCTCCGACCCCGGCGGGTACCGGCTCGCGGCGACCCGGGACGACGTGGACCTGTACGTCTTCGAACGGCTGGTGCGCCAGGGCACGGCCGCCCTGGACCGGGGCGACGCGACCGCCGCCGCCCGCGAACTCGGCGAGGCGCTCGCCCTGTGGCGCGGGCCCGCGCTCGCCGACCTCCCGGACAGGTCCGCCGCGGCCNCGCGCAGGGCACAGATGAGGAGCGCGTGCAGTGGTTCGTCGTAGGGATGCGCCGCGGTCAGTTCCTTCAACTCCGGTACGACGTCGGCGGCGCATCCCTACGACGAACCACTGCACGCGCTCCTCATCTGTGCCCTGCGCGACTCGGGGCGCGGGGCCGACGCGCTCGCCGCGTACGAGGCGGCCCGGCACGCGCTCGCCGAGGGGCTGGGCACCGACCCGGGGCCGGAACTCCGGGCGCTGCACGGCGAGTTGCTCGCGCCCCCGGCACCGGTGAGCGCACCGCCCGCTGCTCCCGGGCGGCTCGGACGCGACGGCAACCTGCGTCCACGGCTTACCTCTTTCGTGGGCCGGGAACCCGAGATCGCCGCCATCCGTTCCGAATTGCACAGGGTCCGCCTCGTCACGCTCACCGGTCCGGGCGGCTCCGGAAAGACCCGTCTCGCCGAGGAAGCCGCCGCCGGGCTCCCGCAGGCGTGGCTGGTCGAGCTGGCCCGGCTCGACCGGCCGGAGGCGGTGCCGGGCGCGGTGGTCAGTGCCCTCGGTCTGCGCGAGACCGCCCTGCTGACCACCGAGTTGATCACCACACAGGACGACCCGGTCGCCCTGCTGGTGGAGTACTGCGCCTCGCGCGGCCGACTCCTGATCCTTGACAACTGCGAACATGTCATCGGCGCGGTGGCCGACCTCGCCGAGACCCTCCTGACCCACTGCCCGGGGCTCACGATCCTCGCCACCAGCCGTGAACCCCTGGGCGTCCCCGGCGAGTCCGTGCGCCCGGTCGAGCCCCTCGTCCCCGACCAGGCGCACCGCCTCTTCGGGGAGCGCGCCGCCGCCGTCCGCCCCGACGCGGAGACCGTGCTCCAGGACACCGAAGCGGTCGGGGAGATCTGCCGGCGCCTCGACGGCCTGCCCCTGGCCATCGAACTGGCCGCCGCCCGGCTCCGGTTGCTCACCCCGCGCCAGATCGCCGACCGCCTCGACGACCGCTTCCGCCTCCTCACGACAGGGAGCCGCACGGTCCTGCCCCGCCAGCAGACCCTGCGGGCCGTCGTCGACTGGTCCTGGGAGCTGCTCGACGAGTCCGAGCGGACGGTGCTGCGCGAGGTCTCCGTGTTCGCCGGCGGCTGGGACCTCGCGGCGACGGAGGCCGTCTGCACCGGCCCCGCGGCCCATCTCATCGGCGCCCTGGTCGACAAGTCCCTGATCGTGGCCACCCCGGGGGAGGCCGACGGCGGCATGCGCTACCGCATGCTGGAGACCATCCACGAGTACGCCGTCGAGCGCGCCGCCGAGACCCCCGAGCTGCGCGCCGCGGCCGAGCGCCGGCACCGCGCCTGGGTGCTCGCCCTCCTCGAGGAGGCCGAGCCGCTGCTCCGCTCCGGGGACCAACTCCCGTGGATCGCCCGCCTGGAGACCGAGCTGGACAACATCCGGGCCGCCCTCGCCCGCTCCGTCGCCGCCCGCGACGAGGCGGAGGCGAGCGCCCTGGTCCTCGCCGTCGGCTGGTTCTGGTGGCTGCGCAACTACCGCCCCGAGGGCGCGGAATGGGTGGTCCGCGTCCTCGCCCTGAGCACACCGGCGGGGTCCGACCAGGACCCGTACGAGACCTACGTCGCCGACCCGGAGGCGGACGCCCGCCACCCCCTGCACGCCCGGCGGATGGACCTCCGGCTGCTGAACCTCTTCCTCAGGTCCGAGTCCGAGCTGCTGGGCCGGACGGCGGACGGCCTGCTGGACGAGCGCATGTTGCGGTACATGAAGCTGATCCAGGGCTACTTCGCCGCAGGCGGCCCGCAGGCGGCCCGGATGCCCGGGCTCATCTGGCCGCTCACCGCCTACTTCCTCACCGAGACGATGGACATCCGGCCCGCCATGGAGACGGCTGTCGTCAACGTCCGGGCCCACGGCGGCGATTGGGAGAACGCGGTCCTGCTGATGTTCCGCACCCACCTCCTCGTCGACTCACCGGGCGGCATGGCGGGCATCGACGAGGACCTGAAGATGCTGAAGGTGCTCGGCGGACGTGTCGGCGACCGCTGGGTGCGCGCCCAGGTCTCCAGCGCGGTCGGCGAGGCCGCCATGGTCCGCGGCCGCTTCGAGGAGGCGAGGACGGCCTACGAGGAGGCCCTGGAGCTGGCCTACGAGGTCGGTGCCTACACCGAGACCCCGTTCCTCATCGCCCGCCTCGCCGAACTCGCCTTCCGCGCGGGCGACCGCGACAGCGCGCTGGCCGGCCTGGACGAGGCGACCGAGGAGGCCGAGCGGCACGGCGTACCGGACGCCCGCGCGTTCGTCCTGATGCTGCGCGCGAACATCGCCCTGGAGGACGGGGAGATCGCCCACGCGCGGGAGCTGAGCGACCAGGCCCGGGAGCAGAGCGAGAAGGGCACGCCCCCACCGCAGTTCAAGGCCGGCCTGAACGGGACCGCCGCCCTGGTCACGGCCGCCGAGTCCGGTCCGGGGCCCGGCCTGGCGATGATGGCCGCCACCCTGCGCGAGGCCGTGGAGCAGAACTGCGCCGACGCGCTGATCGGAATGCTCGTGGACCAGGCGGCGCTGCTCTCCGCCCAGCTCGGCGAACTACCGCGCGCGGTAAGGCTGTTGGCCGTCGGCGACCACTGGCGCGGCGCCCATCCCCGCCCCATGCCCGAGCACGCCCGGGTCGAGCGCACCGAGACCACGGCCCGCGCCGACCTCGGCGCCGAGCGCTATGCCGCCGAACGCGCCCACGGCGAGACCCTCACGATGGACGAGGTACTGGCCGAGCTGACAGCCTTCACCAGCACTTCTGTCGACAGCTCGAACAGCACCTCTACCGGCAGCTCCAGCGGCACCTCTACCGGCACGTGAACTTCGACTCCGCCCAGTCCGCCAGCGCCAGGCCGTCGAAGGAGCTGTGGGGTTCGACCACGAGCCGTACGGTCGTGCGCCCGGAGAGGTCGACGTGGACGGGCACCGCCGGGTCCCCGCCGTCGATCTCCCCGGACTGCCACAGCCGGATCCCGTCGGCGTACACCGCGAAGGAGACCCTGCCGATCCCGAGCGTCATGTCGTCGACGCCGACCGTCGCGTCGTAGGAGACGCACGGGCGGTTGAGGTCGATCGTGACGGAGGAGCGGCCGTGCACGGTCACCCCGTGCGCGTACCGCGTGCCGCCGATCGAGACGCCGTAGCGCTGCCACACCCAACTGCTCGCACCGAGCCGGATCTCCGGGGCGGTGC
>NZ_JAENRY010000512.1 GCF_016612545.1 Streptomyces sp. MBT65
GGCGTCCACTTCGACGCCGTACGCCTTCGATGCGTACGGCGTCGAAGTGGACGCCGGTGAGGCGGAGTTGGTGACCGGACGCGGGGATCCAGTCCGGCAGGTGAATTGAGTCGGTCATGGTCACACGGTGGCGTTCGCGAAGCTACGCTCGGTAGTGACTGAGGTGATACGCGCCGGGGTGTATCCGTCGGAGGTGGGTGCTGTGTCAGGCCAGTCCAACGCCAACTCCATGCCGCCGCCTGTTGCCTGGCGGTACAGCGGGAACCAGCTGAAGCGCTGGCGCACCAAGGCCAACGTGAGTCGCGAGGAGCTGGCCGCCGCCTCCAACTATTCGCCGGACACCATCAAGTCGATGGAGCAGGGCGTTCGGATGCCGACGCCGCGCGTGCTCGACGTAGCCGATGGGATGTGCCGGGCTGAGGGGATGCTGAGCGCGGCGAAGGACTACCTGAACAAGGAGAAGTTCCCGTCGCGGGCGCAGGACTTCATGGAGCGGGAGAAGGAGGCGATCAGCCTCTGGTGGTACGAGACCATGGTCGTCCCGGGGCTGTTGCAGACGCCGGGGTACGCGCGCACGCTGATCGAGAACCGCTGCCCGCCCCTGGACGAGGAGACGGTGGAGGAGCGGATCGAGGGACGCATCGAGCGGCAGGCGATCCTCACGGAGCGGAAGCCGCCGGTGGGCCTGAGCTTCGTCCTCTATGAGGCGGTGCTGCGCAGCCCCCAGGTGGACACCGAACAACTGCGCCGTCTGCTGGAGGTGTCCCGGCTGCGCAACGTAACCGTGCAGGTGCTCCCCTTCGAACGGGCCACCAGCGACGCACTCATGGGGCCCATGGTGCTGCTGGAGACCCGCGACCACGAGCGGTTCGCCTATTCAGAGGGCCCGTTCGCCAGCGAACTTTCGGCCGATCCGGAGGTTGTCAGCCGAGTGAGCGAGCGGCTTAGCATGATCCGCACGCAGGCTCTCAGCCCCGCTGAGTCGGCCCGTTTCGTCGAACGGATGGTGGATCAGCCATGAGTGACCAGCTGAAGTGGTTCAAGTCGAGTTACAGCGACAACGAAGGCGGTGCCTGCGTCGAGGTCGCCCTCCCCGCACCGCAGTTGACCGTCCATATACGCGACTCCAAGAACGCAACGGGTCCCGAACTGGCCCTCCCCGCCCCCGCCTGGACGGCGTTCCTTTCCGGAGTCTCCCCAGTTCAGCCCGGAGCTTGAGCCCCGGGACCCGAGCTCTTTTCTTGGGTTCTGGGCTGGTTGAAAAACAACCCAACCAACCAAGCCTGTAAGTGAGTTGAGGGGGGTTTAACCCGAACGGGTGACATCCCGTGATCAGCTTGCGCCGCAACGTAAAGTCACTCTAGGTTCACGGCAAACAGCAAATAGATCGGCCCCGGTCGGTGCTACCAACACCGGCTCCGGGGCCTAGACCTACGGATCGAAAGAGACTCGATCGTGGCTTACGCCCAGCCTAGCCCTGCCCTGCCGTCCCCGTCGCACCCCATGGCCAATACGGGCTACGGAAAACGCGCCACGGGTGACGAAGACCCGCACGCGGACCCGGACTTCGCACACCTGAGCCCCCGTGACGCCGAGTTCGCCGTCTTCATCGACCACCTCGACAACGGCCACGCCATGGGCCACAAGGTGATCGCGGCCGAGCATCCCCGTTACGGCCAGCAGGCCTGCCGTACGTCGCTCAAGAGCCTCACCGAGGCCGGCCACCTGCGCTGGATCAAGGAACACATCACCGTCGAGGACAACTCGATGCGGTGGGTGACGCGGACGTACTGGTCGCGTACGCCCAGGTCGGCGCAGTGGTGGGCCGAGTTCGCGCGCGAGCGCCACGGCAGGGACGTAACGCACGACTACCAGCCGGGCCTGGCGAGGACGGAAGACCCGACCCCGACCCCGGCCCCTGCGCCGGAGAGCGACAGCGAGAGCGAGATCGACGGGACGCCGGAGACGGACCCGACCCCGGACACGGACCTGACCCCCGAGCCCAGCGCCGCGTACCGCGCACTCGCCCAACTCCGCGCCAGGGACCCCCGTATGTCCCTCTCCGAAGCCGAGTGCCGAGCCCTCGAACCCCTCGCCGCCGAGTGGCTGACACGAGGCGCCACCCCGGCCGACATGGCCCGCGCCCTGACCGACGGACTACCACCCACCGTCACGAACCCGGGCGGACTGGCCCGCACCCGACTGGAGACGAAGATGCCCCCGAAGAAGAACGACGCCGCCGAGACCCGCCCCCTCCGCGCCCGTGTGACCCGCGTGCTCATGGCCTGCGCCACGTGCGACGCCGACGAGCGGACGGCGAAGATCATCAACGGCATCTGCGAGGAATGCCGCGCGGAGCCGGACCTGAGCGAGGAGGAGATCAAGAAGGGTTTCGAGGAGATCGCCTACCTGGGAACCACTACGGCCCGCCTCCTGAAGCAGAAGCTGGAACGCCGTACGGGCGGGCCCGTGCCCGACACGTTCCGCCCCGTGCCGATCGAGGACCGCGTCCACTACCACTACCGCGACAACCGCGACCGCATCGCGAACGGCCTCCCGCCGAGGCGGTGGAAGCCGTGACGGTCGGGAAGCGGCAGCAGCCCCAGATGTCCGTCGAGGAATTCGAGCAGTTGGAACGCCATGCCCCCGAGACTGTGCGGCTGGAGTTCATCAAGGGGAAGGTCCAGGTCAAGCCCGTGCCGGACGGCAACCACACGGAGATCTACATGTGGCTACTGGAGCGGTGCATGCAACTGCGTCCCAACCTCCGGCTCTATCCGGAGCGGGGCCTCAAGACCGAGGCCTACCGCAAGGGGCGCGCTCGCGTGGGCGCGATCCTGATGCCCAAGGGCGGCCTCAAGGGGCATGGGGAGTGGTCCGAGGCCGGGGGAGTACTGATGGCGGTGGAGGTCACGTCGTCCGACTCCGGCACGAATCAGCGCAACCGGGTTGAGAAGCCCGACGGGTACGCGGCCGCAGGCATCCCCGTATACCTCCTCATCGACCGTGACGACTGCTCAGTCATCGTGTTCAACCAGCCTGAGGACGGCCGCTACCGCCACGAGGAGAAGCTTCCCTTCGGTGCGACCATCAAGATCCCGGACCCCGTGAACATCACCCTGGACACCGACCCCCTCAAGGAGTTCGTCGACTGATCACAACCCCCACACCCCCTTCCCCACCGC
>NZ_JAENRY010000513.1 GCF_016612545.1 Streptomyces sp. MBT65
GGTGCGCACGGCCGAGGGGGAGGGCGCGGTCGTCACCTCGTGCAGGATGCCCTCGTTCGCGCAGCCCGCCGTGGTCAGCAGGGTGCCCGCCGACAGTGCCGAGGCGAGCAGCAGGACACGGGCCGGGGAACGGGTCATCGAGGGTCCCTCCTGGGGCGGGCGGAGTGCGGGCATGCGGAGTGCGGGCAGGCTGAGTGCCGGACGCGGAATCGCCGCGTGCTCGCTCCCACGGCACCATCGCCCGCGCCCGCCCACCAGCGCGCCGGGCCGTCCGGGTGACCGTCCCGCTCACCGCGGGCCATCGGACGCCCGATGCCGGGTATGCGATCCGCCATTGGCCGCTCCTCCACGCCCGGCCTACTGTCGAGGAGATCGCCCCCGATCCCCCCGATCCCGGACCCGATCTCCCATCCGACCTCCCCCCCCGATCCCTGGAGACCAGCCCCATGTCGAAGATCCTCTTCGTGCTGACCGGCGCCGATCACCTCACCCTCGCCGACGGCACCCGGCACCCCACCGGCTACTGGGCCGAGGAGGTCGTCACCCCGTACGAGGCCGTCAAGGCGGCCGGTCACGAGGTCGTCGTCGCCACGCCCGGCGGTGTCGTGCCGCCCGTGGACCGGGGCAGCCTGGCCCCCGACTACAACGGCGGCCAGGAGAACGCCGACCGGGTCGCGGAGGTGCTCGCGTCGAGCCCCGAGTTCCGGCACCCGGTCAAGCTCACCGAGGTCGACCTCGCGGACTACGCCGCCGTCTACTACCCCGGCGGCCACGGCCCGATGGAGGACCTCGCCGTGGACGCCGACTCCGGCCGGCTCCTCACCCTGGCCCTCGATTCCGGCAAGCCCCTCGGCGTGGTCTGCCACGGGCCGGCCGCGCTGCTCGCCGCGACCCGGGAGGACGGTACGAACGCCTTCGCCGGGCGGCGGCTCACCGGGTTCACCAACACCGAGGAGACCCAGGGCGGCCTCGCCGACAAGGTCAAGTGGCTGCTCCAGGACCGGCTCGTGGAACTCGGCGCCGAGTTCGTGGAGGGCGAGCCGTGGTCCCCGCTCCTCGTGGTCGACGGCAACCTCGTCACCGGCCAGAACCCGGCCTCCTCCGCACCGGTCGCGGACGAACTCCTCAAGAAGCTCGCGGGCTGAGGCGGCCCGTCCCGTCAGGGCGACGGGAACGGCAACCTGACGTCGGCTACCCGGTTCCCCGACTGAACCCGTCCGGCGGGCCCAAATCCCGTCGCGCGGGCCGCCGTACGACTGCTATGGTCCCCCGCATGAAGCGCGCCCGTGTCTCCATGACGACGACGCCGGAGAGTGTCCCGGCGCGCTGACTGCTGACCCAAGTCGAAGCCCCGGGGCGAATGCCCCGGGGCTTCTTCGTCGCGTGGTGCTCGCCTCTCGGCCCGTTGTCCCGCGAGGAGTTCACCATGTACGACCACCGACGTCTCGGCCGCGAGCTCGGCCTCTTCGACACCGACCCGCTGATGGGCGCGGGACTGCCGTACTGGCTGCCCGACGGTGCGACCGTTCGGCATGGACTGGAGGAGTACGTAAGGGAGTTGGAGCGGGCGGCCGGGTACCGGCACGTCTACTCGCCCGTCCTCGGCAAGCGCGAGCTGTACGAGATCTCCGGGCACTGGTCGCACTACAGCGAGGACATGTTCCCGCCGATGCGACTGGGCGCGGAGGAGGTCGTGTTGCGGCCGAGCCTCTGTCCGCACCATGCCCTCATCTACCGCTCCCGCTCCCACAGCTACCGCGAACTCCCCCTCCGTATCGCCGAGTTGGGCGGCATGTACCGCTCCGAACTCTCCGGTGTGCTCGGCGGACTGACCCGCGTCCGCGCCATCCAGCTCAATGACGCGCACATCTTCTGCACCCTGGACCAGGCCGTCGAGGAGGCCCGCACCGCGCTGGCCCTCATCGCCCGCGCCTACGTCGACCTCGGCATCCGCGCCTCCCGCCACCGGCTGTCCCTGCCGGGGGACGGTGGCAAGTACGTCGCCGATCCGGCCCTTTGGGAGCGGGCCACCGCGCTGCTGAGGGAGGTCCTCGACAGCTCCGGGGTCGCCTACGAGTCCGCCGAGGGCGAGGCCGCCTTCTACGGCCCGAAGATCGACGTCCAGATCGCGGACGCGGCCGGCCGCGAAGCCACCCTCTCCACCGTCCAGATCGACTTCCACCAGCCCGAGCGCTTCGACCTGCACTACATCGGCGCCGACGGCGCGAAACACCGGCCGGTGATGGTGCACCGCAGCGTCATCGGGAGTGTGGAACGGGCGGTGGCGCATCTGGTGGAGGAGCACGGGGGCGCGTTCCCGCCGTGGCTGGCGCCGGTGCAGTTGGTGGTCCTCCCGGTGTCGCAGGCGCAGGAGCCACAGGCGTACGACCTCGTGGCGCGGGCCGTGGAACAGGGCCTGCGCGCCGAGGTGGCCGTCGAGGGCAGCCTCGGCGCCCGGGTGCGGGCGGCGCGACTCGTCCCGTACCAGGCGGTGATCGGTGAACGGGAGGCCGCCGCCGGCCTGGTCGCCGTACGACTGCGGGACGGTCGCCGGGTCGAACCGCTGTCGCCCGACGGACTGCTGCACGGCATCGGCGCGCGGGTCGAGGCGCGCGGCGCCGCGCTGTGGGCGGATGCGTAAGGTCACCAGTGATCCGCCGAACCGTCCCCGAGAGGAGCCTGCCGTGACCGGTCAGCCCATCCCCGTGATCATCGACTGCGACACGGGGGTCGACGACGCCCTGGCGCTGCTGTTCGCCGTCCGGCACCCGGGTCTCGATCTGCGCGCGGTCACCTGTGTCGCGGGCAACACGGACGTCGACCAGGTCGTACGGAACACGTTGATCGTCCTGGACCACGCGGGTGCCGGTGACATCCCGGTCGCGCGCGGTGCGGCCCGGCCGCTGATCGAGCCGGCGCGGTCGGCCGCGCACGTGCACGGGCAGGACGGCATGGGCGACATGGGGCTGCCCGCGTCGACGCGCAGGCCGGTCGACGTGGACGCGGTGACGCTGCTGCGCCGCGAGATCCTGGCCTCGCCGCGCCCGGTCACCCTGATCCCCACCGCGCCGCTGACGAACATCGCGCTGCTGCTGCGGACGTTCCCCGAGGTCACCCGCAACATCGAGCGGATCGTGTTCATGGGCGGCGCGGTGGCGGTCGGGAACGCCACGCCGGTCGCGGAGTTCAACGTGTGGCACGACCCGGAAGCGGCGGCGATCCTGCTCACGGCCGGGGTGCCGATCACGATGTACGGGTTGGACGTCTTCGAGCGGGTGCAGGTACCGGCCGCCGACGTCCAGCGCCTGCGGCAGAGCACGGAACCCCGCCTCAAGCTGGCCGGCGACCTCCTCGCCCACCGCGACCCGGCCGCCTCCGGCGACCCCACCCCCACCGGCGGCCTCGGCGACGCGGGCGCGGTCTGCGCGGTCGCCGACCCCGGCGGCCTCACCACCCGCCTCCTCCCGGTCGAGGTCTCCCTCGCCCCGGGCCCTGGGCGGGGACAGACCATCGTCGACCGCCGCCCGCGGCACGGCGAGTCCGAGATCCACGAGGGGGCACGCGAACAGGCCCTGGTGGACGTGGGGTTGGACGTGGATGTGGAGCGGTACGTGAAGCTGTGGCTGGGGACGGTCGAGGGGTAGCGGGCACAGGTTAGGGATATGCTCCTTAGGGGTGTATCCCTAACCTACGGGAGAGAGTGTGCAGCGACACGCAAGGCCGGACAAGCCGTCACGCCTCTTCGATCGCGGTACCGAATGGGACGCGCTCACCGCCTTCGTGAACCGCCCGCTGCCGCACGCCATGCTCGGCATCGTCAGCGGACGACGGCGCATGGGGAAGACGTATCTCCTGCGGGCGCTCGTCGAGCAGTGCGGGGGGTTCTACTTCGGGGCCACCGCCGGGACCGAGGCCGAGTCGCTCCGGCAGTTCAGCGCAGCCCTGGCCGAGTACCAGGGTTCCCCGGTGCCCTTCTCCTTCGCGACCTGGGACGACGCGATCTCGTATCTCTTCGGGCCGGTCGTCCCAGGGCGAGGGGACAGTCCGTTCCTTGTGGTCATCGACGAGTTTCCCTACCTGGTCAAGGTGGCGCCGGAGCTTCCCTCGCTCATCCAGCGTGCGATCGACCGCTTCCAGGTGGAGGAGAGCGGCATGCGGCTGCTCCTGTGCGGTTCGGCGATGTCCGTGATGGGAGGGCTGCTCGCCAGCACCGCGCCGCTGCGTGGGAGGGCCCAGCTCGAACTCGTCGTGCGCCCCTTCGGATACCGGGCCGCGGCGGATTTCTGGAGTGTGGCCGACGAACCGGCACTTGCCGCACGGTTGCATGCGGTGGTCGGAGGCACTCCCGCGTACCGTCGCCAGTTCCTGGCGGACGACGTTCCCACCGGCCTGGGGGACTTCGACGAGTGGGTGTGCCGTACCGTCCTCTCGCCGTTCAGTCCGCTCTTCCGCGAGGCGCGTTATCTGCTCGCCGAGGAGGCGGACATCCGTGACACCGCGCTGTACCACTCGGTCCTCGCGGCGGTGGCGCAGGGCAACACCACGCGAGGTGGCATCGCCGGCTACATCGGCCGTAAGTCCGTCGACATCTCGCATCCGCTCAACGTCCTTGAGGACAGCCATCTGTTGGCGCGCGAGGCGGACATCTTCCGGGCCGGGAAGTCGCAGTACCGCAGCACCGAACCGCTGATCAACTTCTATGAGGCGGTCATGCGTCCGGCCTGGGCGCGGCTGGAGAGCGGACAGGCGGCGGAGGTCTGGGGCCAGTCGGCGGAGCGCTTCGCGGCACAGGTGGCGGGACCGCATTTCGAGACGGTGTGCCGGGAGTACGTGCTCGGACCCGGGCGGTCCTTGCTGAGTACGTCGTTGGGCGAGGTCGGCGGCGGGGTGGTGGCCGACCCGAAGGAGCGTCGGCAGATCGAGATCGATGTGGCCGTCGTCGAATCGGGGTCCGGTGCGAGCAGACCGGCGGTCACGCTGCTGGGTGAGGCGAAGTGGGGGACCGTCATGGGGGTGAATCATCTGGAACGCCTGAGGCGGGCCAGGGACCTCCTCGCCGGCCGGGGCATGGACACGACGCGGTGCGGGCTGGCCTGCTTCAGCGGCGTCGGCTTCAGCGACGCCCTCCGTGCCGAGGCGCAAGGAGGAGACGTTCTGCTGATCGGCCTCGACGAGTTGTACGGCCGTGCGATGCCGACGGCCCTGCTGCCCTGAACGAACGATCCCCGCCGCTCACGGACCTTGAGGCTGTCGTGAACGGCGGGGTGTCCGCGGGAATGGTCTCTGCTGAGATACGGCGATACGGCTACGAGTGCGAAGCCCGCCGGCGTCGCGTGGCGACGACGATCGCCGCGCGACGCCGGCGGGCTTCGCACT
>NZ_JAENRY010000514.1 GCF_016612545.1 Streptomyces sp. MBT65
GTACGGGTGGGGGGTCGTGCGGTTGCGGCGGCGGGGGGACTCGTGGCCGGTGGGGCGGACGATCTCGTACGTCATCGGTGTGCTGACCATCGGTCTTGTGATGTGCACCAAGCTCAACGACTACGGCATGGTCATGTTCAGCGTGCACATGGTGCAGCACATGATCATCAGCATGCTGTCGCCGATCCTGCTGCTGCTCGGCGCTCCGATCACCCTGGCCCTGCGCGCGCTGCCGCCGGCGGCGCGGGGCAAGAAGGGCCCCCGCGAGCTGCTGTTGATGTTCCTGCACAGCCGGTACATGAAGGTCATCACGCATCCCGCGTTCACGATCCCGCTGTTCATCGCGAGCCTGTACGCGCTGTACTTCACGCCGATCTTCGACTTCCTGATGGGGTCGAAGACCGGGCACATCGCGATGATGGTGCACTTCCTCGCCGTGGGTGTGGTGTTCTTCTGGCCGATCATGGGCGTGGACCCGGGACCGAACCGTCCGGGCTATCTGATGCGGATGCTGGAGCTGTTCGCCGGGATGCCGTTCCACGCGTTCTTCGGCATCGCGTTGATGATGGCGTCGGAGCCGATGGTCGAGACGTTCAAGAACCCGCCCGCCTCGCTCGGCATCGACGCGCTGTCCGATCAGAACGCGGCCGGCGGTATCGCCTGGGCGTTCAGCGAGGTCCCGTCCGTGCTGGTGCTGATCGCCCTGCTGTTCCAGTGGTACAGCTCGGAGCAGCGCCAGGCCAAGCGGCAGGACCGGGCCGCCGACCGGGACGGCGACAAGGAACTCGAGGCGTACAACGCCTATTTGGCCTCATTGAACGCACGAGGCAATTGAACACATGCGGTAACTGAACGGGAATTTCGTTCAGTAGCATAAAACGCGATGGGGGAACCGCCACCGGGGGGAGCGGTCATGACATTTCGCGTGGTTGTGCAAAGGAACGGAATTCCGGTGATCCGCAGGATCGCCGTACTGCTCGTCTGTGTCCTTGTCGTGAGTGGACTGAGCGCATGCGGCGGGGGCGCACATACGTTCGCCGTTAAGGCGGTCGCCGTCGGAGTTCCGTCGCTCGCGCCTTTCTTCGACGAGAAACAGGGACTGGGCCACGACACCCGGGCTCGTTCGCTGCCGGTGCGGGGCACCTTGCAGCAAGGGGACACACCCGGTCTGTACGGGGGCACCAAGAAGCCGACCGTCTGTGACGTGGCGAGGCTCAAGAGGTTCCTGACCGATCCCGCGAACCACCAGAAGGCGGTCGCCTGGTCGAGCGTGCTGGGGATCACCACGGACGGGATACCGGCCTATCTGGACCGGCTCACACCCGTACTCCTGCGTCACGACACTCTCGTACAGAACCACGACTACAGGAAAGGAAAGGCCACGCCTTACAACTCCCTTCTCCAGGCGGGAATCGCGATTCTCGTCGACGAGCAGGGGGAACCCGCCGCGAAGTGCTCGTGCGGAAATCCGCTGCGCCCCTTCAAGGGCGACGCGGACCGGATTTCCGTCAAGTTCGCGGACGGCAACAAGAAGTGGAGCGGATATCGGGCGTCCTCGGTCGTGACCGTGCGTCCGGCGGCGCAGCGGCTGGACCGGCTCGCCCTCGTCGACATCGGCGACCCCGACCGCGGTATCGAGCGTCCGGTCGGTACGACAGGCACGCGTGACACCGTCTTCGACACGCGGCAGCGGCACACGGTGCCGGACCTCGCGGGGACGACGTTCGGGGAGGCCCGGCAGCGGCTGGTGAGCAGGGGCCTGGCCGTCGGGTACGGCGGGAGCGCGACGCCGTCCGACGACGCTCAGGTCACCGCCTCCGATCCGCCCGCCGGGACCGAGCTGCGGTTCGGGGAGTACGTGCTGCTGAGCGTGAACGGTGGGGCGACGTCCGCTCCCCCGAGTTCGACGACCTCGGGCCCACCGACATCCACGGCACCGCCCTCGACGTCCACGTCGGAACCGCCCGCCTCCTCGTCACCGCCACCGTCCTCACCCGCGAGCAAGCCACCGCCGTCGAGCGGTTCACCCTCCGGCAGTTCACCGTCCAGCGGCTCGCCCACGACCGCTTCGCCCTCGCTGGTGACCGACTCGCCCTCGACGAGCGCGCCGGTCACCAGCAGCGCCCCGGTGACGAGTGCTCCCGTGACGAGCAGCACGGCCGTCACCGCCACCGTCACGACCACGACACCCACCACGACCACCACACCCACCTCGACCGAGACCTGACGCGGGCCCGGAAGGAGGACTCCGGATGTCACAGGGATCGCCGACCTCAGGAGTGGGCCGGGTCATCGCCGGCCGCTATCTCCTGCTGAACCGGCTGGGCAGTGGCGGTATGGGACATGTGTGGCTCGCGCATGACCAACGGCTGGCCTGTGAAGTCGCGCTCAAGGAGATCGTGTTCAGCAACCCGGCCTACGCCGACGCCGAACGCGAGGCCCGGGTCGCGCGGGCCCGGGCCGAGGCGCGGAACGCGGCCGGGCTGCGCGGTCACCCCCATGTGGTGACCGTCCATGACGTGCTGGAGCACGAGGGGCTGCCGTGGATCGTCATGGAGTACGTGGCGGACGCCGTGGACCTGCGCGACCTGGTCGGCCGGCACGGCTCCCCGGCCCCGGCGGAGTGCGCCCGCATCGGGCTCGCCGTCCTCGACGCGCTGACCGCCGGGCACCAGCGGGGCGTGATGCACCGGGACGTGAAACCGGCGAACATCCTGCTCGCCCCGGACCGCACCGGTGCGCCGTACGCCCGTGTCCTGCTCACCGACTACGGCATCTCGGTGCAGCCGGACGCCGGTGAGACGCGGTACACGCTGACGTCCGTGCTCGTCGGTACGGCCGGATATCTGGCGCCGGAGCGCGCGACGGGCGGGCCACCGACCCCGGCGGCCGACCTCTTCTCACTGGGCTGCACGCTGTACCACGCCGTCGAGGGCCACGGCCCCTTCGTCCGCGAGTCACCGCTCGCGGAGATCACCGCGGTGGTCATGGAGGACCCACTGCCCCCGGTCCACGCGGGCGCCTTGGCACCGGTGCTCCACGCGATGCTGGAGAAGGATCCGCTACGACGGATCTCGGCGACGGAGGCGGAAGCGGCGCTGGCGCGGATCGTGACGCCGCAGACGGAGGCGGGGATGGGGGC
>NZ_JAENRY010000515.1 GCF_016612545.1 Streptomyces sp. MBT65
CACAGCAGGAGCCATACGGCCCAGGCGCTGGCGGTCGGCTTCTGGGCCGTATGGCTCCTGCTGTGCGCCCTCGTGAACGCGGCCGTGGTCGGCGCCCTGGTGAAGAGATCCGCGACGACCACCGCGCCGAGGAAAACGGCCCCGGCCTCTCCCGTCCGCACTCGCGCCCGCACCCTGCTCGCACCCGCCGTGGACAACTGGCTCGCGCGTGGGTATCTCGCCCTGGTCGCCGCGGCGTTGACGTTCTTCCTGTACGCCGCGTACGTGTCGCCGGACCCGGGTTTCGCCGCCATCTGGCCGGTCATGACGACGGCCCCCCTCGGCATGCTCGCCTTCTTCGTGTCGATCCCGGCGGAGTTCACCTCGCTCGCCTGGCTGAACCCGCTGCTCTTCACCGCCGCCACGGCCCTGTGCGGGCTGGGCAACGCCGTACTGCTCGGCCGGCTCGCCCACCGGCTCCGGGCGCGGGAGGCGTACCCGGCCACCTGACGGGGAGGGAACCGCACACCCCGCCAAACCCGACTATCGTCGAGCGAACCATGAACCACGCCCAGCAGACCGCCCTCGGCCGCGCCCTCCGTCTCCTCGGGGAGCACGGTGAGGCGCTCACCTCCGACACCCCCGACGCCCGGCTGCACGAGGTCAAGGCGGATCTCAAGCGCGCCCTGGACCTGCTGGACGACACCGTCAGCGGCGGCGCGCCGACCACCCGCTGCCTGGAGCATCCGAACGGCCCGGTCGACGCCGACGCCCCGGACCTCTGCCTGCTCTGCGAGACCCGGCGCCGCGCGGCCCGCCGTTCCGAGATCAACGGCCCCGGCGCGACCCGGCCCACCGACACCACCCCCTCCCGCTACGGCGTCCGCGAGGACCGCCCGCAGGCCCAGCAGCGCTGGCTCCCCGAGCTGTGGAACGGCCAGGCCTGGCAGCTCTGCGGCACCCCGCGCCGCGACCGCCACGAGGCCGAGCTGTACCTCGCCGCCCAGCGACGCGGTTCGCGGCCCGCGATGGCGTACCGGCTCGTGCACGAGTTCACCGACTACGAGGTGCTGCGTGTCTGGGGCACACCGGTGCACGTGGACATCGAGCCGCTGGGGAATCTCTGACATGGGCCCGCTGGCGTGGAGCGCGGATGTGGTGGACGGGCTCAAGTGGTGGCAGCGGGTGGTGCTGGCCCTGTGCCTGTGCGCGCTCGCGCTGCCGCTGTGGTTCGCCGCGAGGAACGTCCACCGGTTCGTCGACGGCGACCGGACGATCACCGAGGGATACGTCCACTGCGACTGGGCCGGCCCCTGCACAGGCACCTGGCGGCTGCCCGACGGACAGCAAGGGCGCGGGGAGATAGAGGGGTTGAACTTCGCGTACGACGAGGAGCAGGTGACGGGGATACGGCTCTACGCCGGCCGGGACTGGGCCGTGACCGACCGCTCCGACCTGGCCTTCCACGCGGCCTACGAGTTCGCGGGCGCCGCGATCGGCGTGCTGGTGGTCCTCTCGATCGCCTGGGTCAGGTCCCGCTAGCCGCGCTCCCGTTCACTGTTCCCGTTCCCTCTCGACGATCAACCGGGTCCGCTCCGCGTCCAGTTGGTACACCGTCTCGTGTGCCCGTGGGTCCCGCGCGTGCAGGGTGTGGAACATCGGCCCGGTCTCACCGCCGAGTTCGACCCGCGAGGCCGAGGCGCCCCGCACCGCCCTCTCCGTGCCGTACGCCGTCGTCAGGTCGATCCGGTTGACGACCCCCGGCGTGACCCACACCGGCGTCGCCTCCAGGAAGCCGAAGAGCTGGAGGTGGAAGTGCCCGGTGAGCACGACCCGTACGTCGCTCCCCCGGATCGCGTCCGCCAACTCCCCCGGGTTCAGCAGCCCGAAGGCCCGCTGGGACGGCACGTCGAGGGCGATGGGCGGGTGGTGGAAGGCCAGGACCGTCCCGTTCCCGAACGGCGTGCTCAACTCCTCCTTCAGCCAGTCCAGTTGGGCACCGCTCAGCCGCCCGTACACCTTTCCCGGCACCAGTGAGTCGAGCGTGATGAACCGATACCCGCCCACGTCGCTCACGGCCGCGCAGGCGAACTCCACGGGAAACACGGCGGAGACGACCCGGTCCGTACCGTCGGCGGCCAGGTGCCCGCTCCCCAACACCTTCCCGAACGCCTCGCGTTCGTCATGATTACCGGTCGTGTAGAAGACCGGCACCCCGCCCATCCGCAGCGCGAAGCCCCCGACCAGCTCCCGCACGGCCGTATACGCCTCCACCGCCCCGTCGTTGGCGAGGTCCCCGGTGACGACGATCGCGTCCACTCCGCGCTGGTGGCGCAGCTCGGCCAGCATCAGCCGCAGGGAGTCGGTGGCGTTGACGCCGTTGCGGTTGGGGGCGTCGGTGCGTTCCAGGTGGGTGTCGGACAGGTGGAGAATTCTCATGTTCCGGCACGCTAGCCCGAGTTGAGACCCTCACCAAGAGCCACGGCTCAACGGGTGGCCGCCGCCCGCCACATCGTCGTGACCACCTGACCGCCGGCGGTGACGATCTCGTCGCGCGCCACGAACCCGACACTCTCGTACCGCTTGTTGTTGGCCGGGTTGGTCGACTCCAGATACACGGGGGCGCCGAGCGCGTCGATCCGGGCAAGCCCCTCCGTCACCAGGCCCATGCCCAGGCCCTTGCCCCGATGGTCGGCGTGCGTGCCGAGGATCGTCAGGTAGAAGAACGGCTCGGCGGGATGCACCGCCTCGAACTGCTCCCCCACCACCGTGATCGCGCGGGCGGTTCCCGCATCCGTGACCCCCGCCAGCCGCCCCTCAAGCCCCGCGGCCTCCTCCTCGGTCAACTCGACCCCGCCCGGCGGAATGAAGACCGCCGCGGCCTCCACCTCCGGCGTCACCAGCGTCCAGGGATAGCGCAGCGCGGAACCGGCATAGACCCGCCACATCACGGCCGCCTGCTCCGCCCGCCGCCGCTCGTCCGGAAACGCGGGCCCCCACACGGGGTCGTACAGAAAGGCGCTGGTGAAGGTCGCGACGATGGCGTCCAGATCGGCGCGGGTCGCTACGCGGGAGGCTGAGGTCATACGACTCACGGTACGCATCACCCCCGGCCCGGCATCACCCCCCGACCCGTCCGCCAC
>NZ_JAENRY010000516.1 GCF_016612545.1 Streptomyces sp. MBT65
CCGCTCCAGCCGCTCCTCGGGCCGGGGCGCCGCGCTCTCCACCGGGCCGGCGTCGGCCGCACCGCTCTCCGTGCCCTCGGGCACCGGCACCGTCCCAGTCCGCGCCCGTTGGTGAACCGGCGCCGGAGCAGGCGAGTGCCGAGGTGCCGTCTGCCGGCGGAGCCGTGGCGGGTGACGGTTCCGCGAGCGCGCGCAGCGGTGCCGGCGCGGACGCCACGGTGCCGGTGCCCGAGGGCACGGAGAGCGGTGCGGCCGACGCCGGCCCGGTGGAGAGCGCGGCGCCCCGGCCCGAGGAGCGGCTGGAGCGGGCCGTACGCGCGGCCGAGCAGGCGTTGATCGAGTACGAGATCGCGGTGGACACCTTCCGCATCGAGGTCGAGAACTTCTCCCGGCTGCACCACCAGAAACTCGGCCCGATGTACTCCCGGCTCGACGAACTCGACGCGCAGATCGCCGAGGCCGTCGCCGCCCGCACCGGTGACCCCGAGGACATCCGCAAGGCGGACGAGGCGCGGGCCCGGGTGATGCCGATGCCCGCGGTCGAGGAGCTGTTCCACGGCTGGATGGACGGCGACGGGCTGTTCCCGGAGGCCGCGGCGATGCTCACGGACCAGCCGGTACGGCCCCCGCAGCGGGTGCGCCCCAGCGAGGAGGCCCGCAAGCTCTACCGCGAGCTGGCCCGCAAGGCCCACCCCGACCTGGCGCAGGACGACGACGAGCGTAAGCGGCGCGAGGAGTTCATCACCCGGGTCAACGCCGCCTACAGCCGCGGTGACGCGCCCCTGCTGCGCGAGTTGGGCGAGGAGTGGGCGGCGGGACCGGCCCCGGCGGAGCGCGGCCCGAGCCCCAGCGAGGAGCTCTACGCCCGCCTCGAATGGCTCGCCCACCGCAAGGAACTCCTCACGCTCGTCGCCCGCGAGCTGGAGGAGGGCGCCATCGGCTCCATGCTCCGCATCGCCCCGGACGACCCCGACCGGCTGCTCGACGAGATCGCCGAGCAGTTGCTCACCCAAGTCGCCGAGCGGGAAGCGGAGTTGGCGTCACTGCTCGCGCAGCGGGATGTGTCCGGAGATCCGTCGGGTAGCTCCGAAGGTCCGTCGGGTAGCGTCGAGGCATGAGTTTCGGAGCTGGTGTGCCCACGGTCGAGGTCGGCGACCTCAAGGACGGCGACTTCCTGCTGGACGTCCGCGAGGACGACGAGTGGCAGGCGGGTCACGCCGCGGGGGCGTTGCACATCCCCATCAGTGAATTCGTGGCCCGGTACGGCGAGTTGACCGAGGCGGCGCCGCAGGACGGGCGGGTCCATGTGATCTGCCGCTCCGGCGGGCGTTCGGCCCAGGTCACGATGTACCTGGCCCAGCAGGGCATCGACGCCGTGAACGTCGACGGCGGCATGCAGGTGTGGGCCGCCGCCGGCCGACCCGTCGTCACGGACGAGGGCCGGCCGGGCTTCGTGCTCTAGCCACAGCCGGGCTTCGTGCTCTGGTCGCGACCAGGCTTCGTGCTCCTGCCACAACCGGCGTTCGCGCTGTTGCCACCCCTGTGGTCGCGGTCGGTTGGGGTCTAGCCCAGCGGATGCGCCGCCAGCAGATCCCCCAACGCCTCCTCGTGTGCCGCCGCCGGGCCCAGCGACAGCTCCAGGTGCTTGGCCCAGGCGTGGTACCGGTGCAGGGGGTACTCGGTGTCGGCGCCGAACCCCCCGTGCAGATGCTGCGCGGTCTGCACGACCCGTCGTACCCCCTCCGCCGCCCAGATCTTGGCCACGGCCAGGTCCGCGGCGGCGGGCAGCGCGCCCTGTGCCCCCGAGGCGATCCGCCACGCGGCCTGCCACAGGGTGGCCTCCATCGCGCGCAGGTCGATGTAGCGGTCGGCGGCCTGCACGGCGACGGCCTGGAAGGTCGCGACGGGGAACCCGAACTGCTCGCGCTTACCGGTGTATTCGGCGGTCATGCGCAGGACGGCGGTGCCGAGTCCGAGGGCCAGTGCGCAGGTGCCGGCGGTCAGCAGATCGCGCAGCCACTCCCAGGCGCCCTCGGCGTCGATGACGTCGACCCGCGCGATCGGCACGGATTCCAGGCGCAGTTCGGCGAGCCGCTCGCCCGTGGTGGATATCTGCTCGGCGAGGACGACGCCTTCCCGGTCCGGCGCGACCAGTGCGAGGACGGTCCGGCCGGTGTCCGTGTGCGCCGGTACGACGACCAGGTCCGCGTTGTGCGCCCACGGCACCGCCGTCTGCACCCCGTCCAGCACCCACCGGTCGCCGTCCCGCCGTGCCGTCACGGCCAGTTCGGCCGGGTCGTGGCCGGTGCGGCCGTGCGCGGCGACGGTCAGCACGAGCTCGCCGCGGCCGGCCCGGGCGAGCAGGGCCGACCTCAACTCCTCGCCGCCGTAGGCCTGTACGGTCGCGGCCACCGCGCTGCTCTCCAGGAGCGGCACCCTGGCCAGCACCTTCGCCGACTCCCGCAGCACCAGGCACAGGGCGATCGCGTCCAGGCCCGCGCCGCCGTACGCCTCGTCGAGCAGCAGGCTCAGCAGGTCCGCCTCGGCGAGCCTGGCCCACAGCGCGCGGTCGAAGTCGTCGGCCACGGCGCCCGTGGTGTCGGCCGGGCTGGGCACACCGTCCGGCGCGACATCGGCGAACACCCCCGCCGCCGCCTCGGCCGCCGCCTGCTGCTCCTCGCTGAAGGTGAAGTCCACGGTTCCCGTCCTTCCGCAAGACCTGATCTGACGGAGCGTCAAGATAGAACACGTTCTACAAGAAGGGAACGCCTCGGCCGGTCGCCCCCGTGCCTGCCGATCGTTCGGTTTGTCCGTTCCATGGTCGAATGCGCCGAGGTGGGGCGTCAACGGCTGTGGACAACCTGCGGGCAGCCCCTGTGGACAACATGACAAGGTGCATGACCTGTGGGCATCAGGACTGTGCCGGGAGCGTGCGTCTGAGTACCGTTCCGTGCGACGGACAGGAATCGGAAACGGGGCGGAATGGACGCGAACGACGGAGGCTCGAAGGCCCCCGAGGGGGAGCAGGCGTCTGCCTCCTCCGCCGAGGGCCCGCGCATACCCGCCGCCCCCGAGGGACCGCACGTGCCCGCCCAGC
>NZ_JAENRY010000517.1 GCF_016612545.1 Streptomyces sp. MBT65
CGGCGTGGTGCCCGAGGGGGCCGCGTCGGCGCTCGTGTCGGGGGTGGAGCCGGCGTCGGTGGCCGCCGGGGCCGCCCTCACCCCGGTGGTCTTCGCGGCCACCGACGCCGGCTCCACCCCCGACACGAGCGCCGACGCGGCCCCCTCGGGCACCACGCCGGAGACCTTCCCGGCCACCCGCACCGCCACGGCCACCGGCACCGCGCCGACCACCACGGCCTTCGCCGTGTCCTACGTCGGCCTGCGCTGGACCGGTGACCCCGACGGCGCCGGCATCCGCCTCGCGGACGGCAACTGGCAGCAGACGGGCAGTGGTTGCGCGACGATCGACGGCGGCGGCACAGTCCTGGTCGCGGCCGACGAGGCCACCACCTACGAGGTGAAGGCACCGGCGGGCGCGACGGACGTACGCTCGCTGGCCATCGACTGCACCCGGGGCCCCGACCGCACCTTCCACGTACCGTCCGAGCCGACCCGCGTCCGTGGCGTCCGCTACCTCTCGCGCCCGGCCTGGGGCGCCGACGAGGCGAAGCGGTACAAGGACGGCAAGGTCAACTCCCCCGAGGCGTACTACCCGTTGCAGTCGATCACGGTCCACCACACGGACACCCCGAACGCGGACCCGGATCCGGCCGCGACCGTCCGAGGGATCTACGAGTACCACGCGATCACCCTCGACTGGGGCGACATCGGCTACCACTTCCTCATCGACGAGGCGGGCGTCATCTACGAGGGCCGCTACTCCGGCGACGACCCGATCCCGGCCTTCGACCCCGACGGCAACCTGGTCACCGCCTTCCACACGGCGGGCTTCAACTCCGGCAACCTCGGCATCGCCCTCATCGGCAACCTCGTGGACCAGGCCCCCACGGCCGCGGCCAAGGCCTCCCTGATCCGCCTCATCAAGGTCATCACCCGCTTCAAGGGCCTCGACCCCCAGGCGAAGATCACCTACACCAACCCGGTCAACGGCGTGAAGAAGGACAACGAGACGATCAGCGGCCACCGGGACTGGCTCCAGACGGACTGCCCGGGCCGGACGATGTACGACCTGCTGGGCGAGGTCAGGTCGGCGGCGGCCCGCTGACCCGCGAGCGAGACTGGTGCTGCGCGCCGGGCCGTCGGCATGCGGCCCGGGCGCGCCGACTCAGGAGGACGGCATGCGGGTGGGGATCACGGGACATCGCGGGCTCGGCCCGGAGGTCGAGGAACGGGTCCGGGAGCTGCTCTCCGAGGCGGTACGCGGCTACGACCCCTCGGAACTGGTCGCCGTCTCGTGCGTCGCCGACGGCCCCGACTCGTGGTTCGCGGAGACGGCCCTCGCGCACGGCGGGCGCCTCGAAGTCGTCGTACCCGCCGCCGCGTACCGGGCCGGCCTCCCCGTATGGCATCACGCCACGTACGACACGCTCCTGCGGCGGGCGGCCCACGTGCACGAGACCGGCCTGGTGGAGTCGACCCCCGAGGCCCACCAGGCGGGCAGCGAGATCCTCGTCGGCCTGGTGGACGAGCTCCTGGCCGTGTGGGACGGCCAACCGGCACGGGGATACGGCGGAACGGCGGACGCCGTGGCCCACGCCGAGCGGACCGGTGTCCCCGTACGGGTGCTCTGGCCGCCGGGCGCCACCCGCTGACCTGCACGGATCGTCACCCTCCCCCCGCGCATTACTCTGGGAGGCTGACCGTCCCCCCTGTCAGGAGAGAAATGGCCGTCAACCTGGTCAATGTCGAGAACGTCAGCAAGGTGTACGGCACCCGTGCCCTGCTCGACGGTGTCTCGCTCGGTGTCTCCGAAGGGGACCGGATCGGGGTCGTGGGCCGTAACGGAGACGGCAAGACCACCCTGATCCGGATGCTCGCCAAGCTGGAGGAGTCCGACACCGGCCGCGTCACCCACTCCGGCGGGCTCCGCCTCGGGGTCCTCACCCAGCACGACTCCCTCGACCCGGAGGCGACCGTCCGCCACGAGGTCATCCGGGACATGGAAGACCACGAGTGGGCGGGCAACGCCAAGATCCGCGACGTACTCACCGGACTCTTCGGCGGGCTCGACATGCCCGGTTTCCCGCAGGGCCTGGACACCGTGATCGGCCCGCTCTCCGGTGGCGAGCGCCGCCGTATCGCGCTCGCCAAGCTGCTCATCGAGGACCAGGACCTGGTCGTCCTCGACGAGCCGACGAACCACCTCGACGTCGAGGGCATCGCCTGGCTCGCCCAGCATCTGCGCGAGCGCCGCTCCGCGCTCGTCTGCGTGACCCACGACCGCTGGTTCCTGGACCAGGTCTGCACCCGCATGTGGGACGTGCAGAAGGGCGACGTCTACGAGTACGAGGGCGGCTACACCGACTACGTCTTCGCCCGCGCCGAGCGCGAGCGCATCGCCGCCACCGAGGAGACCAAGCGGCAGAACCTGGTCCGCAAGGAGCTGGCCTGGCTGCGCCGGGGCGCCCCCGCCCGTACGTCCAAGCCGCGCTTCCGTGTCGAGGCCGCCAACGAACTGATCGCGGACGTGCCGCCGCCCCGCGACACCAGCGAGCTGATGAAGTTCGCCTCCTCGCGCCTGGGCCGTACGGTCTTCGACCTGGAGGACGTGACCGTCCAGGCCGGGCCCAAAGTCCTTCTGAAGCACATCACTTGGCACCTCGGTCCCGGCGACCGCGTCGGCCTGGTCGGCGTCAACGGCGCCGGGAAGACCTCCCTGCTGCGCGCCCTCGCCGACGCCGCCCGCAGCGACGGCGACACCCAGCCCGCGGCCGGCAAGGTCGTCGTGGGAAAGACCGTCAAGCTCGCCTATCTCTCCCAGGAGGTCGCCGAACTCAAGCCCACGCTCCGGGTGTTGGAGGCCGTGCAGCAGGTGCGGGAGCGGGTCGATCTCGGCAAGGGGCGGGAGATGACCGCCGGGCAGCTGTGCGAGACGTTCGGGTTCAACAAGGAGAAGCAGTGGACGCCGGTCGGTGACCTGTCCGGCGGTGAGCGGCGCAGGCTCCAGCTCCTCCGTCTCCTCATGGACGAGCCCAACGTCCTCTTCCTCGACGAGCCCACCAACGACCTCGACATCGAGACACTGACGCAGCTGGAGGACGTCCTCGACGGCTGGCCCGGTTCGATGATCGTGATCTCCCACGACCGGTTCTTCGTCGAGCGCACCACCGACAAGGTGTACGCCCTCCTCGGCGACGCCACGCTGCGGATGCTGCCGCGCGGAATCGACGAGTACCTGGAGCGGCGCCACCGTATGGAGGAAGTCGCCGCGGCCGCCGTCCCCGTCGTGGAGAAGGCCGTGCCCGCCGTGAGCGCCGCCGACCAGCGCGCCGCGAAGAAGGAACTCCAGAAGATCGAGCGGCAGTTGGACA
This sequence comes from Streptomyces sp. MBT65, assembly GCF_016612545.1. GTDB lineage: Bacteria > Actinomycetota > Actinomycetes > Streptomycetales > Streptomycetaceae > Streptomyces. The sequence continues at coordinate 3,354 of NZ_JAENRY010000517.1, forward strand.
AGGTCACCGAGAAGGAGGCCAAGCTGCACGCCCAGATCGCCGACAACGCCACGGACTTCGCGAAAGTCGCCGAACTGGACGCCCAGTTGCGGGACTTGAGCACCGAGCGGGACGAGCTGGAGCTGCGGTGGCTGGAACTCGCCGAGGACGCGTGAAGGGTGCGTGAAGGCGCATAACGGCGGTATCACGGGCCGGTCCTCCCTTGGGAACAGGGGAGAACCGGCCCGTTGTGCGGGGACAGCCGGGTGATAGAAAGGGCCGTCTGAGACCTGCTTGAATGCGCCTCCGGGACCTTCGTGAACCTCGGGGCGTGGCTAAAAATCAGTGAACGAGGGGGAGCCGCTGATGACTCAGCCGCCCGACCAGCCGCCGTCCGGCGGTTACGGAGTGCCGCCGAACCAACCGCCACAGCCACCGTCGGGCGGTTTCGGGGCTCCCGTTCCACCCCAGCCGGGTTACGGCTATCCGCAGCAGCCGGGCCCGTACGGCCAACAGCCCGGCCCCTACGGCTATCCGCAGCAGCCCGGTCCCTACGGTCAGCAGCCCCAACAGCCCGGTCCCTACGGCGGCTACGGCTACCCGCCGCCCCCGCCACCGCAGTTCACCCCGCC
>NZ_JAENRY010000518.1 GCF_016612545.1 Streptomyces sp. MBT65
CTGTGCGGCTGTGCGGCTGTGCGGGTGGGCGGTCGGGTCGCGGTGTGAGGCTGGGCCGGTCGGTGGCCGGTCGGCGGTCAGTCGTGGCGTGTGTGGACCGGTGGGCGGTCGGTCGTGGCGTGCGCGTGGACCGATCGGCAGTCGGGTCGCGGCGCGTGCGTGGACCTGTCCGCGCCCCGCCCGCGGTGTGCGCGTGGACGTGTCCGGGGCCGCGCGGCCGGGTGTGCGCGGCCGGGTGTGCGGTTCCGCCCGGGGGCGGCCCGGGCCGCGCGCGGGGACTCACCTCGCGGCGATTCAGCCGGCGGCGCCCGCGGGGATCCCGTCGCCCGGCTTCACGTCGCGCAGCAGGCAGGTCAGCCGCGCGGAGCACACCCGTCGCCCGTCCTCGTCACTGATCACGATCTCGTACGTCGCCGTCGAGCGGCCCCGGTGCACGGGGGTGGCGACGCCGGTCACCAGGCCGGAGCGGGCGCCGCGGTGGTGGGTGCAGTTCAGGTCGACGCCGACGGCGATCTTCGTGCTGCCGCCGTGCAGCATCGCCCCCAGCGAGCCGAGGGTCTCCGCCAGGACGGCCGACGCGCCCCCGTGCAGCAGCCCGTACGGCTGGGTGTTCCCCTCCACCGGCATCGTGCCGACGACACGCTCGGCGGACGCCTCGACGATCTCCACGCCCATGCGCGTGCCGAGGTGGCCCGCCGAGAAGAGCGCGACCAGATCGATCCCGAGCGCCGAGTACTCGTCGATGACGTCCTGCGGGAACTTCCCGTGCTGCTGCTCGCCCATGGGGCCGACTCCGTTCGTCCTGCGCCTGACCGGCGGACCTGACTGACGGCTGAGCAAACGCTCAGTCGGTCGCCGATTGTTCCAGACGTACGACGACGGACTTGCTGGCCGGGGTGTTGCTGGTGTCCGCGGTGGCGTCCAGGGGGACCAGGACGTTGGTCTCGGGGTAGTAGGCCGCGGCGCAGCCCCGCGCGGTCGGATAGTGCACGACCCGGAAACCGGGCGCCCGCCGCTCCACCCCGTCCTTCCACTCGCCGACCAGATCGACGTACGACCCGTCGGCGATCCCGAGCCGGGCGGCGTCCTCGGGGTGGACCATGACGACCCGGCGGCCGTTCTTGATGCCCCGGTAGCGGTCGTCGAGGCCGTAGATCGTGGTGTTGTACTGGTCGTGCGAGCGCAGCGTCTGCAACAGCAGGCGGCTTTCGGGCAGTTCGGGGTACTCGACGGGCGCGGCGGTGAAGTTGGCCTTGCCGGTGGTGGTCGGGAAGCGGCGCTCGTCGCGCGGGGCGTGGGGGAGCGCGAAGCCGCCGGGGTGCGCGACACGCGTGTTGAAGTCCTGGAAGCCGGGGATCACGCGCGCGATGCGGTCGCGGATCGTGGCGTAGTCCTTCTCGAACTCCTCCCAGGGCGTGCGGGATTCGGCACCGAGGACGCGGCGGGCGAGGCGGCACACGATGGCGGTCTCGGACAACAACTGGGCGCTCGCGGGCTCCAGACGGCCGCGTGAGGCGTGCACCATGCCCATCGAGTCCTCGACGGTCACGAACTGCTCGCCGCCGCCCTGGAGATCGCGCTCGGTGCGGCCCAGGGTGGGCAGGATGAGGGCACGCGCGCCCGTGACGACGTGCGAGCGGTTGAGCTTCGTCGACACGTGCACGGTGAGGCCGGCGCGCCGCATGGCGGCTTCGGTGACCTCGGTGTCGGGGGATGCGGACACGAAGTTGCCGCCCATGGCGAAGAACACCTTCGCGTCGCCGTCGCGCAGCGCGCGGATCGCGGCGACGACGTCATAGCCGTGCTCGCGCGGCGGGGCGAAGCCGAACTCCTTCTCCAGGGCGTCCAGGAAGGCGGGTGCGGGGCGCTCGAAGATGCCCATGGTGCGGTCGCCCTGCACGTTGCTGTGGCCGCGCACCGGGCACACGCCCGCGCCCGGGCGGCCGATGTTGCCGCGCAGCAGAAGGAAGTTGACGACCTCGCGGATGGTCGGCACGGCGTGCTTGTGCTGGGTGAGGCCCATCGCCCAGCACACGATGGTGCGTTCGGAGGCGAGGACCATGGACAGGGCCTGCTCGATCTCCGGACGGCTCAGCCCGGTCGCCAGGAGGGTCTCGTCCCAGTCGGCGTCCCGCGCGGCGGCCGCGAACTCCTCGTAGCCGTGGGTGTGTTCGTCGACGAAGGCCTGGTCGACCGCGCCGTCCGTCTCGAGGATGAGCTTGTTGAGGAGGCGGAAGAGGGCCTGGTCGCCGCCGATGCGGATCTGGAGGAACAGGTCGGTGAGGGCGGCGCCCTTGAGCATGCCCTGCGGGGTCTGCGGGTTCTTGAACTTCTCCAGGCCCGCTTCGGGCAGCGGGTTGACGCTGATGATTTTCGCGCCGTTGACCTTGGCCTTCTCCAGGGCGGAGAGCATGCGCGGGTGGTTGGTGCCCGGGTTCTGGCCGGCGACGACGATCAGGTCGGCCTGGTAGAGGTCCTCCAGCAGGACGCTGCCCTTGCCGATGCCGATCGTCTCGTTCAGCGCGGAACCCGACGACTCGTGGCACATGTTCGAGCAGTCCGGCAGGTTGTTGGTGCCCAGCTCCCGCGCGAACAACTGGTAGAGGAACGCGGCCTCGTTGCTGGTGCGGCCCGAGGTGTAGAAGAGGGCCTCGTCCGGGGAGCCGAGGGCGGCGATCTCCTCCGCGACGATGTCGAAGGCACGCTCCCAGGTGACCGGTTCGTAGTGCTCGGCCCCTTCGGGGAGATACATGGGGTGCGTGAGCCGTCCCTGCTGGCCCAGCCAGTACCCGCTGCGCGTCGCGAGATCGGCCACCGGATGGGCGGCGAAGAACTCCGGGGTGACCCGGCGCAGGGTGGCCTCCTCGGCGACCGCCTTCGCGCCGTTCTCACAGAACTCCGCCGCGTGCCGGTGGTCCGGCTCCGGCCAGGCACAGCCCGGGCAGTCGAAGCCGTCCTTCTGATTGACCCGCAGCAGCGTCAACGCGGTGCGCTTGACCCCCATCTGCTGCTGCGCGATGCGCAACGTGTGCCCGATCGCCGGAAGTCCGGCCGCGGCGTGCTTGGGCTCGGTGACCTGGGGCGCGTCCTGGACGGGATCACCCTTGGGCGGCTTCGTGGCCATCGCGGGCCCTCCTTCGCTGGCACATGTGCACTACATCTCCGATCCTCGCATGCGGCAGTGACAACGCCGAGGTCGGTTCGTGGGCTCAATGGTTTCGGAGTGCGGGGGGCGCGGTGTGGGGCAGCGGGCGGGGTGGGCTTGTCCGGCTCCTCACCGCGGCGGGCGGTGTTGGTCGGTTCGGTTCGGTCCGTGGTGGGCGACGCTGGTCGGTCCGGTTCGGTCCGGCCCGTGGTGGCGTGGGGTGGGGTGGGGTGGTGCCGGTCGGTCCGATGCGCCGTGCGGCGGGCCGGGGAGTGTGCGTCCGGGGCTCCTGCCGCGCCGGATGACCTTGCACGCGTGCGTGGCCTTCCGTGCGGCTACCGGGCGCGGCCACGGGGACCGGTTCTCGTGCGAGCGTTGCCGCGACGCGACGGGCCACGCTGTCTGCGCCTCGCGCGGGCTTCGTCCGTCTCCACCTTCGCTACTGCTTCACTACTGCCTCACTGCCTCACTGTCTCCACGCTGCGGGTCGCGCCGGATCCGCTGCTCCCGCCGTCTCTCCCGAGCCCCTCTGTTCGCCTTCGCCCGCCCCTCCGCCAACCCTTGTTCGTCGCGGCCACGCCCTCCGACGCGGCGACCGTGACTCCGACTGTCAGTGGGGCGTGGCAGGATCGGGGTCGTGGCAGAGACAGCATCGAAGAAGACCGACAAGACCTCCGGGAACACCTCCGGCGGCGACCGTCCACGGCTGATGCTGATGGACGGGCACTCGCTGGCCTACCGCGCGTTCTTCGCGCTGCCCGTGGAGAACTTCACGACCGCGACGGGCCAGCCGACGAACGCGATCTACGGCTTCGCGTCGATGCTGGCCAACACCCTGCGCGACGAGGCGCCCACACACTTCGCGGTGGCCTTCGACGTGTCCCGGAAGACCTGGCGCTCCGAGGAGTTCACCGAGTACAAGGCGAACCGCTCCAAGACCCCGGACGAGTTCAAGGGCCAGGTCGAGCTGATCGGCGAGCTGCTCGACGCGATGCACGTGTCCCGGTTCGCGGTCGACGGCTTCGAGGCCGACGACGTCATCGCCACGCTCGCCACCCAGGCCGAGGCCGAGGGCTTCGACGTGCTGATCGTCACCGGCGACCGCGACTCCTTCCAGCTCGTGTCCGAGCACACGACCGTGCTCTACCCGACGAAGGGTGTCTCCGAGCTGACCCGGTTCACCCCGGAGAAGGTCGTCGAGAAGTACGGGTTGACGCCCGCCCAGTACCCCGACTTCGCGGCCCTGCGCGGCGACCCGTCCGACAACCTCCCGGGCATCCCCGGCGTCGGCGAGAAGACCGCCGCGAAGTGGATCAACCAGTTCGGTTCGTTCGCCGAGTTGGTCGAGCGCGTCGACGAGGTCAAGGGCAAGGCCGGGCAGAACCTCCGCGACCACCTGGACGCCGTCAAGCTCAACCGCCGCCTCACCGAGATGGTCAAGGACGTCGAACTCCCCAAGACGGTCGTCGACTTGGGCCGCGCTCCGTACGACCGCACGGCCGTCGCGATGGTTCTCGACACCCTGGAGATCCGCAACCCCTCGCTGCGCGAGCGACTGCTGGCCGTCGACCCGGGCGCCGAGGAGGCCGACCCGACCCCGGCCGCCGAGAGCGGTGTGGCGGTCGACGGCTCGGTCCTGGGCACCGGTGAACTGACCGGCTGGCTGGCCGACTACGGCACCGAGCCCCTCGGTGTCGCCACCGTCGACACCTGGGCTCTCGGCTCCGGTTCGGTGACCGAGGTCGCGCTCGCCACCGCCGGGGGAGCGGCCGCCTGGTTCGACCCCGCGGAGCTGGACGAGAGCGACGAGAACGCGTTCGCGGCCTGGCTGTCCGACGTCGACCGGCCCAAGGTGTTCCACAACGCCAAGGGTGCGATGCGGGTCTTCGCGGAGCACGGCTGGACGATCGCCGGCATCGACATGGACACCGCGCTCGCCGCCTACCTGGTCAAGCCCGGCCGCCGCTCCTTCGACCTGGACGCGCTGTCCCTGGAGTACCTGGGCCGTGAGCTGGCGCCCGCCGCCGCGGCCGACGGTCAGTTGGCCTTCGGCGCGGACGACGGCGCCGAGGCGGACGCCCTGATGGTGCAGGCCCGCGCGATCCTCGACCTCGGCGACGCCTTCGGAGAGCGCCTCCAGGAGGTCGGCGCGGCGGACTTGCTCCGTGACATGGAGCTGCCCACCTCGATCCTGCTGGCCCGCCTGGAGCGGTCCGGCATCGCGGCCGACAAGGCCCACCTCGAAGCCATGGAGCAGATGTTCGCCGGGGCCGTGCAGCAGGCGGTGAAGGAGGCGCACGCGGCGGCGGGGCACGAGTTCAACCTCGGCTCGCCCAAGCAGCTCCAGGAAGTCCTCTTCGGCGAACTCGGCCTGCCCAAGACGAAGAAGACGAAGACCGGCTACACGACCGACGCGGACGCGCTGGCCTGGCTGGCCAACCAGACCGAGAACGAACTGCCGGTCATCATGCTCCGCCACCGCGAACAGGCGAAGCTGCGCGTCACCGTAGAGGGCCTGATCAAGACGGTCGCGACCGACGGCCGTATCCACACCACGTTCAACCAGACGGTCGCGGCGACGGGACGGCTGTCGTCCACGGACCCGAACCTGCAGAACATCCCGGTCCGTACGGACGAGGGCAGGGCGATCCGCCGCGGCTTCGTGGTGGGCGAGGGCTACGAGTCGCTGATGACCGCGGACTACAGCCAGATCGAACTCCGCGTGATGGCCCATCTCTCTGAGGACGAGGGCCTGTTGGAGGCGTTCACCTCCGGCGAGGACCTGCACACCACGGTCGCCTCCCAGGTGTTCTCGGTCGAGGGTGCCGCGGTCGACGCGGAGATGCGCCGCAAGATCAAGGCGATGTCGTACGGCCTTGCCTACGGCCTGTCCGCGTTCGGCCTCTCCCAGCAGCTGAACATCGACGCGGGTGAGGCACGCGTCCTCATGGACACGTACTTCGAGCGTTTCGGCGGGGTACGGGACTATCTGCGCCGGGCGGTCGACGAGGCCCGGGCGACGG
>NZ_JAENRY010000519.1 GCF_016612545.1 Streptomyces sp. MBT65
CATCCGGAAGGGCCATGACCGTGACCTCCACGCCCCGTATCGCCCCCCTCCCGCCCGCCGCATGGCCCCCGGTCCTACGGTCGTTGCTCGACGGCTCCCGGCAGGACGGCCCCGGCCGGGAGAACCTGTTCGGCACCCTCGCCCACCACCCCGTCCTGGCCCACGCCTGGCTCTCCCTCGCCCGCGTCCTCACCCACGAGGGCGCCCTCGGCCACCGCAGACGCGAGTTGATCGTCCTGCGGGTCGCCCACCGACTCGACGCGCCCTACGTCCACCGCAGACACCGCACCCCGGCCACGGACGCCGGACTGACGGAGGCCGAGATCGACGCGACGGCGGCCGAGCTGGGCACCCACCCCTGGCGGGCGGAGGACCGCGACCTCTTGGAGGCCGCCGACCTGCTGGCCGTCAACTCCCCTCTTCCCGACGGCCTTTGGGACCGGCTCGCTCGCGCCCTTCGCGCCGACCAACTCGTCGAACTCCTGGTGCTGGCCGGCCAGACCGCGACCATGTGCACCACGCTCAACACCCTCCGCACCCCCTCCGACGCGGACACCGACAGCACGGCTCAGCAGCCGTCTCTCACCGTGCTCCTGGACCGGGACCGCTGTTGCAGCGCGGGCCAGTGCGTCGGCGCGGCGCCCGAGGTGTTCGAGCAGGACGAGGCGGACGGCCGGGTCGCCCTGCTCGTCCCCGACCCGGACGCGCGGTACGCCGAGGAGGTGCGCTTCGCCGCCGACCTGTGCCCCGGCGGAGCCATCACGCTGCTCGACCACGAGGAGACCGTCCACCCATGACCGTCGCCACCGCCCTCGAACTGCCCGCCCCCTACGGCAGTTGCCCCTTCGACCCGCCGCCCCCCTACACCGCCGCCGCCCGCGAGGCCGCCGTCACCCGTGCCGTGCTGCCGGACGGCACCGCGTGCTGGCTGGTCACCGGCTACGACGAGGTACGGGCCGTGCTGGCCGACGCCCGGTTCAGCGCGGACGCGCGCACGCCCGGCTTCCCGTTCCTCTCCGCCGGTCAGCGCGAACTGGCCACCGCCAAGCCGAGTTTCATCCGCATGGACGACCCCGAACACGCCCGGCTGCGCCGCATGGTCACCAAGGACTTCCTGGTCAAGCGGATCGAGCAACTGCGCCCCGGCATCCAGGACATCGTCGACCGGGCCGTGGACCGGATGACCGAGGGCCGCACCTCGGCCGACCTGGTGGCGGACTTCGCGCTGCCGATCCCCTCGCTCGTCATCTGCCTGATGCTCGGAGTGCCGTACGAGGACCACGAGTTGTTCCAGTCGCTCAGCCGCACGCTCCTCGACAACCGGACCACCCGAGCGGAGGCGGAGCGGGCGCACGCCCAACTCATGGGCTATCTGGCCGGGTTGGCGCAACGGAAGAGACGGCATCCGGGCGACGACATCCTCAGCCGGCTCGCCGCCCGTGAGGACCTGACCGACCAGGAGACCGCTTCGCTCGGCTTCCTGCTGCTGGTCACCGGGCACGAGTCCACCGCGAACATGACGGCCGTCAGCGTGCTCGCGCTGCTGCGCCGTCCCGACCAGGCGGAACTCCTGCGCCGGAACCCGGACTTGGTGCGCGGTGCCGTGGAGGAACTCCTGCGCCATCTCACGATCATCCACCTGGGCCTGGGCCGGGCGGCGACCGAGACCGTGCGGGTCGGCGAGGTGACGATCCCGGCGGGCGAGGGCGTGATCTGCATGCTGTCCACGGCCAACCGCGACGAGCAACTGTTCGGCCCGGCAGCCGACTTGGACCTCACCCGGGACGCCCGCCGCCATGTCGCCTTCGGCTACGGCGTCCACCAGTGCCTCGGCCAGACCCTGGCCCGCGTGGAACTCCAGACCGTCCTCACCACGCTGCTGCGCCGCCTGCCCACCCTGCGCCTCGCCGTCCCGGCGGACCGACTCACCTACAACCAGGACGCCATCGTGTACGGGCTGCGTGCGCTCCCGGTGACCTGGACCTGATCGAGACACCCGAGGGTGGGAACCGTGTGGTGGTCGGTGCCCCGGCGCGCGTCGGCACCAGGACCGGGGGTTCGGATCCTGGGACTGCGACTGGTCCGGCGACGACGGCAAGCGCGAGGTCGAGATCCAGTTCGGCCGGGACAACTCCCTCGACGCCGACGACGGCACGCTGGTGAACGTCGCCGGCACCAAGAGCTACTACGTCGCGGACCAGGCCGAGGACGACAGCTGCACCGTACGGACCTCGCCCCGCACCTACACGGACGACGTCGGCGAGGAGACCACCGAACTGTTCCAGCCGACCGTGTACGCGCCCCGGCCCGGAAAGCAACTCTGCGGGGTGGCAGCGGAGTTGGCGGGTCGGGTCGTGGGGAACATCGCGAAGCGACTGCCCGTGCGGTGAGGATCGTGCTCAGGGCTCTCAGGGTTGTACGGGCATGGTCCAGCAGTTGGAGACGGTGGGCCTGCCGGCCAGGCGGTCGGTGAGCCAGTTGATGGCGTCGGTCTGGTCGGTGAGCAGCGGCGCGAAGTGGTTGAGGAGCGCGCTGCCGACACTGGGCAGGACGACGGCCTTGTACGTGACGTCGGCGCCCTTCGCGCACCAGTCGACGGCGAGTTGGCGGGCCTGGGCGTGCGGGACGAGGTTGTCGCTGACGCCGGTGACGACGCGGACGGGCCCGGACGGTTTCAGCGTGCCGATGCGCTGACTGTCGAGGAAGTCCTTGAGCGCGGGGGTCGAGGCGATGATCTCGCTGATGGACTGCCCGTCGGTGGTCCAACTGGTGCTCTTCGTGTAGCCGTAGCCGAGGAGGGCGTCGGCGACGCACATCGTCGACAGGTCGGTGAGCGCGGCCTTGCCGGCGTCGTTGAGATGCGCCTCGGCGAGGGGCTTCAGGTCCGGGTCGGACTGGAGGAACCCGTTGAGCGACCAGCCCAGCGCGCCCGCGAGTTCGCTGCCGTCGATGGCCTTGGTGACGGAGGTCAGATCGGCGGGCGGGGCGCTGGGCTGGTCGCTC
>NZ_JAENRY010000051.1 GCF_016612545.1 Streptomyces sp. MBT65
CACGTCACATACCGCCCTCTGAGATGTCCGCTCACCCGTCCCTTGAGGCCTCCCGTCCGGCGCGCCTGGCAGGACAGGCGCCCCTGATCACGTCCACGTACGTCCGTACGTCTCCCCTTCCGCCCCGCGTCGTGCGGTGGATGCACCCGCCTGCGAGGGCGTGAGGCCGGTAGGTGGTTCACACGACCACCGTTGATGTCGCTGGTCGCGGGAGGCAGGCGGGGGCTGCTCTCTCGGCCCGCTACTGGCGCGGCCCCCCGCCTCGGTTGCGAGCAGGGGTCGCACACCCCCGAGCCGGTCGACCGGGTCACCTCGGCCGCCGCCGACCTGGACGCTCTGCTGGCATGGATGGTCCGCCACGTGAAGCGCATGGCCCGGAATCACGAGGGCGCCATGTCGCACAGCCTCCTGATTCCGAACCTGATGCGGCCCATGACATCCGCACCGTCTGGCCGTGAGCCGCTGTCAGCGGAATTCCCCCGCCCACAGCGCAACGCCACATAAGCGAACCAGGTCGGCAGCGGCTGGGCGGCTGGTGCGCTGTTCGGTGGAAATTCAGAAGGAATGCAACCGTATGGTCGTTTTGGCGCGAATACGCCTTTGAGCGGTCGGCTCGGAGGCTGCTCCACGGAAGCCCGCGAAGCATTCGCGCATCGGAAAGGATTGGCCATGAAACTGAGCGACGAACTGCCTGTGGACCATCAGCTGGCCACGGTCTACCGGCACGGTGCCGCACTGTGCGGACTCACCCTGCTTGTCTTCGGCGTCCTCGGATTCGCCGATGAGCTGAGCCCGTTCAACACCCACGGGCGCCACATTGCCGGCATGTCGACCAACGGACTGTTGAGCGTGATCTCCGTCGTCGTGGGGCTGGCGCTCATCGCCGGCGGCGTTGTCGGCGGAAACCTTGCCTCGACACTCAACATGGTGGTCGGAACGCTCCTTCTCCTGAGCGGGTTCGTCCACATCTTCATCCTGGACCGGTCGGCCAACATTCTGGACTTCGGGATGACCAACGTCCTGTTCAGCTTCATCATGGGGCTGATCATTCTGACCTTCGGCATGTACGGGCGTGTATCGAGCAAGCTGCCGCACGACAATCCGTACTGGCGCCGTCGGCACCCTCGCGAATCCGCCCGCGAATCCCTCGCGCTCCGCCGCCGTGGCCAGGAGGAGGTGCCCGCGCTGCCCACTGGCGGCGCGATTGCGGGGCGCGCGCTTCCCGCGACGAATGCGCAGCGCGAGGGTTGATGACGTGAGCGACCCGGCTGGTTCGTCATCGCCGCTCTTCCGCGCCGCGTTGGGCGGGGACGACGAACCGGTGGAGTCGGATCGTGGCGCCGGCACCGCGCACCCCGGAAGCAAGCCCGGGCTACGGCGATTCAGGGGGTGGGCGACGTCGCGAGTCGTTCGCCGACGAGCATGAAGAGGGCTTCGTGCAGACCCTGGGGGCGCAGCAGACCGGAGTGCTGCGCCCGCCGCCAACCGGGGCCCGTGAGCAGTACCCGGCTCTGTGTGCGCGCCCCGCGGACGCCCCATCGGGTGGCGGCGACATGATGGGCCAGCGGGACGCTCGCCGTCGACGTGGACTGCGACCAAAGGACCACGGCACTCGGACCGACCCGCTGCACCGCGGCCACCAGGGCGTCCGCTGGGACATCGCCACCGAGCATCACAGTGGCGACATCCCGCTCCGCCAGAACGGCGGTGAGCGCTTCCAGCGGCAGTGTGTGCTGCTCGCCGGGCAGACAGGCCAGAATCACGGGCGCCGAGCGCGACGATTTCTGCGTGGCAACGGCACTCACGTAGAGGTGACGGAGGGTCGCGGAGATATGCCAGGACAGCAGGTGCTCCACCTCCACGTAGCGCTCGCCCGCCGACTGCCACTTGCGCCCTACGGCCTGCAGGGCCGGAGCCAGGATCTCCTCCCACGTCACGACCAGTCCGTGGCTACGCACCGCCGCGGTGAGCTGTTCCTGCACGGCGGCGCCGTCCAGCCGCACGGCGGCGCGGGCGAGGCCCTTGCACTCCTGGCGCACGTTTCCCAACGGCAGGCCGCTGCCGGACCGCGACGCGTACGGGGACGTAGAGCCGGACTTCGACGCAGTGATGACACCGCCCGGGGTCCCGACAGAAGGGGCGAGTCCGTTCCTTGCGTCGTGTCCTTCACTGTGGTTCCTGGCCATCTTCGCTGCCTCGCCCGGCGGGATGCCGGCGGCCGTCAGACGACACATCTCAAGGACCATGGCGACATCGGCGGATGTCCACCTGCGGTGGCGTCCCTCCACCCTGGTAGCGGGGCCGAGGCCATAGCGGCGATCCCAGGAACGAAGCGTGGTGGGCGACACACCCACCTGTCTGGCGAGGGAACCGGTGCTCACTCCGGCCTCCGGCGGCAGTACCGCATCCGGCTCGGTCACGTTCAGGTCGTCGGTCACTGGGGGTGACCTCCGCCCGAGGGCGGAACGCGCAGAGCACGGTCAACCGCCTGGGGCAGCCGCTCGGACACCTCGTCCCCGAGCCGGTCGAACTCCCGCTTGAGCAGCGGAGTGGCAAGCCGGGCCAGTCCGTTGAATTCGACGCGCGCCCGGTAGGTCAGCCGTGTCCGGCCGTCGTGCTCCTCGAAACGCATGTCGTCGGTCGAGGTGGCGGTCTTGTTGCGTCCCACGAAGGTCAGGTGATCGGCGTCGAAGCGGGTGAGCCGGTAAAGGAGTTCCGTACGGCGGCCCCAGAATTCCGAGAGGTTGTGCCACTCGGATCCCACCGACAGACCTCCGGTGTCGACCCGGTTGCAGGTGATGGTGCCCGGATCCCACAACTCCGCGTTCGAGAAGTCCGCGAGGAAGCCCGCCACCTCGCGCAACGGATGGTCCAGTGTCATGACACGCTCGACTTTAATCACAACTGCCTCCGCTTTCGACATCCCACCGCCGGAACACACGCTGGTCGCGGCATCTTCCTTTCTGCGCTGCTGCAGTCGACGGATGCATCAGTGCGCGATCGTTCAGAATCTGTCCCCTTGAGCCGGACCGGTCGTCGGACCTTGCCGATGGGACGGAGCCGGATGCGGTCTCGCCGGGCACCCGTGGGCGGCGGGTTCATCCCCTCCCGCCTCCACCGGTTGGTGCGAGGGCTTCCCGGCGCCCCACTGACCTGACCCGCAGGTGCCCCGCAGGCTGCATCCGACGGACGGCCGACCGCCGAAGCAGACACGTAGCACCAGGTCGGCAGTGGATTTGGGAGGCTAGGTATGGACCTACGGGGAGCAGGGGTCCTCATCCTCGGTGCCACCGGAGAGGTCGGTCGAACGCTGGCCGTCCGGCTGCATACGCTGGGCGCCCGTACTGCACTTGCCGGCCACGACAGCGACGTCCTAGCCGATGTCTCGGTGTCCTGCGCCGACGCCCCGCCCGCAGCTTCGACTCCTGGGACCTTGAGGCTTGTGCGAATACCGTCGGCTGCGCGCTGGCGGAGTGGGGCGGACTGGATGGTGTCGTCGTGCGCACAGGTGTCGCGGCCTTCGGAGCGGCCGGGGAGGTCGACGACGCCGCGGCCGAGCACGTGACGGTCGTCAACGCACTCTCCCCCATGCTGCTTCTGCGTGCCGCTTCGGATCAGGTCTCCGAGGGCGGCATCCTCGCCGTCGTCACCGGGGCCGTGGCCGTGACGGCACCCGCGCGGATGGGTGACTGCGTTGCCGCTCAAGCGACGTGGGCCAGCTGGCTTACGGCGCTCCGCCCCGTGCGGAGTCGCAGGCGCGTCGCGGTGCCGGAGATCAGCCTGGCCTACGTGAACACCGGTCTCGCCCCGCGCGCCGCCGTTGCCCGGGGGACTTCCTGCCGAGGAGGCTGTGGGGTGATGTCTTCGGGGCGAGAGTGATTTGGCCCGGCGCCGGTGCGGCGCTCGAAGTGGTGCGGTAGGGCAGGCCTGGAGAGAAGACGACCCGGCCCCGGCGCTTCGGCCCACCGGCCCTGGCCCGTGGAAGCGCTGGCAGGGCTGGCTCCCCGTCCGGTGCGGCGCGTGCTCTTGCGGCAGAGCTGGCGGGACCCGGTGTTCCTGCGCTGGGCTGCCGATCCGTTCGAGGTGGCCCGGCTGCTGCCGGCGGGCACCGTGCCCGACCTTCACCAAGGGGAGACGTATGTCGGCCTGGTCTTCTTCCGCATGGACAACCTCGCGTTCGGCCGGACGGCGGCGCTGCCCTATCTGGGGAGCTTCCGTGAGGTCAACGTCCGCCTGTACAGCCGTGATGCCGCGGGTCGGCGCGGTGTGGTGTTCCGGTCTCTCGACTGCGACCGTCTATTGCCGGTGCTGACGGCGCAATGGCTTTCGGCCTGCCCTATCGGTGGTCCCGCATCAGCAGCAAGTGGTTCGACAGCCGGTTGCTCTACAGCACGAAGCGGCGCGGTGGCGGCCGTCCGGGGGCACGGGTGTGGATGGACGTGGGGGACAGGCCCGTTGCGGCCGGGCCGCTGGAGGAGTTCCTCACCCAGCGGTGGGGGTTGCACGAGCAGTTCCTCGGCCGAACCTACTACTTTCCCAACGCGCACCCCTCCTGGTCCTTCTGCGAGTGCGCCCTCCTGGGGTGGGAGGACAGCCTGATTCCGGCTGCGGGCCTGTCGAAACCGCAAGGGGAGCCCGTCAGCGTTCTGTACGCTTCTGGCGTCCCGGTGCGCTTCGGACGACCCCGTGCCCCTGGTCGGCTCCGGCTCGGCTCTCTCCTGACCTGGCACCCAGCCTGTGGCGGTGGGACGACACCGGGATCAGCTCCGCTACGTCTGCCGGCCCATGGCTGCCAGCAGTTGACCGGCTGCCCACCGGGGACCGCGCTGTCGAACCGATACGGCCAGCTTGGAGACGTGTGGTTCCAGTGTGGTCCACGCTGTTTCCAGAGCGGCGGGGACAGAGGCCGGCGACAGGGTGTTCGGGTCGAGCACCACACCGGCGCCCGAACGCTCCGCGTCCCGTGCCACGGAGAACTGGTCGCTGGAGAAAGGCAGCACCACCGCGGGTACGCCCGCCCGCAGGCACTCGGTGAAGGAGTTGCTGCCGCCGTGGTGCACCATGGCGTCCACATGGTCGAGCAGCGCACGCTGTGGTACCGAACGTGCCAACACGACCCGGTCACCCGGAAGATCGGCCAGTGCCGCGGTCCGTTCGCCCGCCGCGACTACGACAGACATGTCCGGCACTCCTTCCAGCAGTCCGGTGACGATGGTGCGCAGGACATCGTCACGTGCGGACAGGAACGTGCCGAGGGCGACGAGGACGAGCCGCCCACCGTTGGTGCGCAGGTCACGAAGACGTGCGGCCCATTCAGCGTCGAGGGGGTCCGGGTCGGCGGCCATATGCCCGGCGAACAGGCGGATCGGCCCTGGCGGAGGTGTCGGCAGCCATGGGAAGGGCGGGTACGCGTAGACGACCGCGTGCGGAGAGCTGAGGGCGAAGGCCCTGCCCGGGGCTGGCCGGGAGGGTGCGTGGCGCCGGGCGAAAGCTGCGAAGAGTGCGGTGAAGGTCTCGTCGTTCCGCCGCGCCGCGGTACGCAGCTCCCGCAGATGTCGGGCGCTTGGGCGCAGTGCGCTGGGCCAGGCGTACGGGACACCGAAGTAGGCGTCGGGGCCGGTGAGCACGTAGCTGGGATGCCCGGGGCAGAAACTTGCGTAAGGCAGACCCAGGCAGTGCAGTGCCAGGGTCACTGGGTAGCTGAGCTGGTCCACTACGTACCAGTCGGGACGCAGCTCCCGGTCGATCGAGCGCAGTGCGTCGAGCACGTCGTCCGGGTCCGCGAGCATGTCCGCGCGGCGGTGACGGGCCTGAGTCAGGAGCGTGGATACGGCACCCTCTCTGGTGGAGTCGAGGAACTCCCGCAGGCGGGCCGCCTCCTGAGCGTCCTGTTCGGTTGCCTCGGCCACCCCAGTGTTGGCGTTGCGCGTCACGGACAGCGGCACGAAGCCCACCCCCGCCTGCCTGGCCAAGTGCTCGAACGGCGGCGCACAGGCGAAATGCACGTCCACCCCGTGCAGGCCCAGGGCACCCGCCAGGACCGACAACGGCCGGGCGTGGGACATGAACGGGGGACTGACGACAACGACACGCGGCATGGGCACCCTTCGGCCAGACGTCTTCCGCCCTCGACCGGTCAGGGCGAGGCGAGCGCATCGTAGGCGACGTGCGGCCAGGTCGCCCGTGTGGCGATGACCACCGTGGAGAGGCGCATCCGGAGGGCCGACACTTCCGGAACCACATGGGTCAGAGCCGTCCCCGAGACAGGAGAGCCCATGGCCGGCACCGGCTTCGCACCCGCTTCAGTGCCCCAGGGCCCTCGACGTCCGGTACACGCGGGCCACGGAGACCACGACGCCCTGGTGGCCGCCCGTACCGCGGTCTTCGACGGCTCTGGACGGACGGGACACGCGGCCTCTCCCGGAGAGTGCTGCTCCCCTCTCGTCCCGGAGGAGCTGGCAGGGTTGTTGGACGCCGAATACGGAAGGGGACCACGGGTCCTGTTGCCCGGGAACTCTCCTGGAGTCACCCGCCAAGATGCGGCTGTGGGGGCGCTTCGTCGTGCGGCCCGTCTTGGCACACCTCTGAGCCCGGAGGCACTGCTGGCGCACCGCGACGGCAGCCCGAGGCTCATCGCGGCCCTCACCGAACTGTGGCCGGATACGGTTCGCCGGCATGGCTCCCTGTACGCGCAAGAGGTATTGCGCACGCTCCTCACCGACTCGGTGGACGGACCGGCGGCGGGCTGCCTGCTTGACCTGGCGGTGGCCTCCGGGCTGCATCCCCTTACGCCGGCCGATGGCGCCGTTCTCGCGCGAAACAGCGTCCATCGAGCGGTGCGCCACTCCGCCTGGCGGTATCTGCACCAGACGCCGGGGGGCTCGGTCCACCTGCCCGACCCGGGCCGAGCCGCAGACGCCTACGAGCGGTCTCTGCTGGCGCCGCCGTTGCCCGTGCTCGGTCCGGACAAGGACGGGCCGTCTGGGCAGGTGGTTGCGCAGACCATGCTGCTGGGGCGACTGGACTCTCCGGGGCAGGGGATGAGCGGAGGACTGGCGGTGCTGCTCGGAGACCTCGGCGACCGGCTCGCCGAGACCGACGGGATCGCCGGCGTGATTACGGTTGTGGCGGCCGGGCACGACGACTTGACGGTGGACTCCAGGCTCGTCCACCAACGCCGTCCGGGCCACTGGATCCTGCGGCTTCCCGTGGACGCGCCCACGCCTCCGGCCCAGCCGGAGATGCACCGCCACCGCGCCGCGCTCACCTGGTGGGCGACCCGCCTGCTCGGTGGGATGCCGCGGCCTCTGGACGTCCTGCATGTCAGGTACGCCGACGACGGCAGCCTGGCACTCGCCGAGGCCGCCCAGCGCCTGGGGGCCGCGCTGATCTTCACGGCCACGCCCGATCCGCACCGTGATTTCGCCGCGCACCACACCATGCACGACCCGGCCGACCGGACGGCGGGGGAGGCACTCCGGCACGATCTGCACCGGGTATTCGTGGCCGATCGCCTGGTGGCCCGTGCCGACGCGGTCGTCGGCATTCCCGGACGGGGAGGTACGAGCGAACTCGTCCGTCATTTCCCCTGCCTGGCCCGGCTCAATGCGGGAGCCGGACCGAGTGCCCCGCCCGAAGGCATCGCCCCGTACAGGCCCGCGCCCGACGAGGAGGAGCGTCGGCACCAGGCGCTGGCCATGCTTTATCGGGACGGGGCACGCCCCGACTCCCTGGACCCCCTGGACCGCGGGCTGCCCCTCCTGCTGTCTGTGGGCCGACTCCACCCGGTCAAGCAGCAGGATCTCTTGGTCCGGGCCTGGGTTGCGACAGGGGGATACCGCACCACCACCCTGGTTCTGGTCGGCGGTAGCCCCGGCGCGGGCACGGCCGCCGAGGAGGAGGTCCGTCACCGCATCGACCTGCTGCTGGCCGAAAGCCCTCAGGCGAGTGGGCGCGTGGCGCTGCTGCCCGCTGTGCCCAACACCGAGGTACGCCGCCTCCAGCGTGCTCTTGCCCAACGGAAGGCGGATGCGTGCTCCTGGTACGTGTGCCCGAGCGTTAAGGAGGAGTTCGGGCTCGCCGTACTGGAGGCGATGGACGCGGGCCTTCCCGTCGCCGGGCCCCGGCGAGGCGGCGTCGCGCACTATCTCCGTGATCAGGTCAACGGAATCCTGATCGACACTTCCGACCAGGCAGGACTGATGCGAGGCCTGCGGCGTGTCGCGGCCACATCCGTCGACGACAGGCGCCGTTATGCAGCTGCGGGCAGGAAGCTGGTCGCGGAACGATTCTCCGTCACGCGTATGGCGGACGAGCTTGCCGACGAATACATCGCTTTGCGCAGCCACTGAGGGGCGCGTCGCAGGCACCTGGGCGGAGTCGTAACACGTGGTGTACGGCAACGAGCCCCCGCCCAGAGCCATCCCGCCTGCGCGTTCCAGGTTTGGCCCGATCGCGCGAGCCGTGACCCCACGCAGCGGCCGGGCAGGCTGCCACCGCACACGGATAGCGGGGCCCGAGCGTGTGGACTCCGGGGCAGGTGTTTCCCTTCGACTCCGCACCCGTACTCCGCGCTAGTCGGCACGCCGATCATCATTCCTGCCCGCGGCATCCAAGAGTTCCGTCGGCCGCGTAGCCACTTCGCCCATTTCGATGCAAAGACGATGCGAGTTGCCCATCTTGCATCGAATCCGCACCGTAGAGGAGACACAGTCGCCAGCGGCAGCGACCATCAGGTCCAGGCGAGGAGCAGGCCATGACGACCGCAGTACAAGTCAACGCGGCGATCGACGAAGGTGCCCTAGTGAAGGGGTTCCTGAACGGCGACGAGGCCAGCCTCGAAGCTGTGCACCGTCGATGGGGTCCTGTCGTGTACTCCCATGCCAGACGCTCGACGGGAGACGCGAGGGAGGCCGAGGACATCACACAACTGGTGTTCTTCGCCGCATGGCGGGGGCGAGCCGGATTCGCGCCCGAGTGCGGCACTCTTCCTGGCTGGCTCCTGGGTATCACCCGCCGAAAAATCGCCGACGCCCTGGCCGCCCGCACACGGCGAACTGAGCTGGTCGACGCCGCAGCCGCTCAACTGCTGCTGACGGTGACCGACGAGGCCGTACGACCGGAGGCCCTGCTCGACCGCGTTCTGCTGGCCGACGAGTTGTCCCGGCTTCCCAAGCATCAACGTGAGGTGCTGAACCTGGCCTTCTACGACGATCTCACCCAAACTCAGATCGCCGAACTCACTGGTTGGCCCCTGGGGACCGTCAAGAGTCACGCGCGCCGTGGGATGCACCGACTGGCGTCCCGCCTCCGGCCGGATGCCGGCCGTGAACGCGCTGCATGACGACACTTAGCCTCAAGGCCGTGACTCTCTTGGTGATCTTGGGTGGGTCAGGTGATGGTGAATCCTGCTGTGGTGCGGAGAGTCTGAGTTGAGAAGCCGTATTCCTGATCCGACGGCGCCGTGCTGGATGACGGCGCCGACGCGGTCGTCTGGTGTGACGCCACGCGCCGCGGGCCGGGCACCTGCATCCGGGCCCAGATGAGCTTGACTAGCGGCGCACCTTGAACTTCAGGTGCAGTACCCGGTTGCCCTGGACGACCACGTGGGGATCCTCCAGCTGCTGCTGCCCGTCGAAGCTACCGAAGAAGCGCTTGCCCGATCCGAACACCACCGGCGCCACGTCCATCGCGACCTCGTCCACAAGACCGGCCGCGAGGATCTGGCCGCCTACTTCGCCGGCGCTCACGGCGACAACCCGGTCACCGGCGAGCTCCTGGGCCTTCTCGATCGCGGCCTTCACGCCATCGACGAAGTGATACGGAGCCTCAGGGTGCCAGCCCTCGGGCTTAGGCCGGTGGGAAACCACGACCACGTGGTCGCCCGCGGGCGGCTGGCCCTCCCAGCCGTTCATCAGGTCGAAAAAGATGCGGCCCATCACGATCACGCCGATCGAGTCCCACACCGGCTGGACGTACGCCGCCGATGCACGGGAGAGCTTGAAGCCGTCTCCCCCCTCGGAGTGGTCGTGATCCCCGTCCCCGGCGCCGGTTTCCGTAAGCTTGGTGTCCCCGTTGAAGTACCAGTCGTGGAGCGGACCGACTCCGTCGTTCTTGTCGGCAATGAAGCCGTCCACTGACACCACGTTGTGCATGATCACTGCGCCCATCAGGGTCCCCTATGACGTCACTTTGAGCGGACGGGTCCGATGTTTTCAGCCCGGAGACAGCCGCGCTTGTAAAAAATCACTCAACGGGCATCGGGCCACCAGGCTGCGAGAATCCCTGCTCCGCAGTGAACCGGCGCCGCAGCGCCACGTACTCCGTGGGAGTGCGGCCGGTGAAGTCCTTGAACTCCTTGCTGAAGTGGGCCTGGTCGAAATAGCCCGCTGTGAGCGCGAGCTCCGACCAGTCGACCGGGCCCAGGGAGTCCACGGACTCGATCAGCCGCGCGAAGCGGTAGATCCGGGCAACCCGTTTCGGAGTGACCCCGACATGAGCCTTGAACTGCGCCGCCAGGTGATTGCTGCTCACCCCGGCGGCATCGCTCAGCGCAGCGACCGGGATCGCGCCGTGCGAGGCTTCCAGCCACCCGCCTGTGTGCTGGACCAGGTCGAGACCGCGCGCCGGCGCCTCGACGAGCCGCGATCGAAGCTCTCTCTCCAGGACCCGCAGCGTTGCGGCGGCCGAAGCGGCGTCGCCGACCTGGTTGCGCATCCGGTCCACGGACCGATGCCAGAGGGCGTCGACCGGCACCCACCGGTCCCGCAGCTCGTTCGCCGGCACCCCGGCGAACGGTGACAATCCCCAAGGCTTGAAGTGGACCCCGACGAGGTGTATCCGCGTGGGGTACTCAAGGACGAAACGCCTGGTCCACAGACCCATGAACCACCCATCCGTCAACTCTGCCGGAGGCACCGACGGGTCGGAATCCCACAGGTGTGCGGGCTCACCCAGATTGATGTACAGGTGCGCCGACGGCATCGGCGAGACGCTGATCCGGCGATGGCCCGGCACCCCGGTCAGGCAGTAGACGTCGTCGATGAACCGGTCAAGCGGCGGGGCGGGCACCCGGCCGACGTAATCCATGGACCCAGTATCTCCGACGAGGGTTTGGCCCGCCTCAAGCGGAGCGGGGCAGCCTTGCCGCTGTCCAGCGGCCGCAACGACACGCGCGCGACTGGCGAGCGACATCGCAGCTCTGCTGGACCTGCCTAATGGTCACTTTCTGTTAACAACGACTGTGGGTAGTTACAGCTATTCAGCCTCCGACTTTAGAGGACGTCCCGTCCGCCTCTTCGGCATCCGCCCCAGCATCCCCGTGAAGTACGTACAGATCGCGCACCCGGACAAGGCCCTGCCGCGGATCCGCTGACCGGGCGACACCGCCCGAAGAGGGAGATAGGCCGCGCCGGCGTCCGCACGGCACGGATGACCTGCGCGAATGAAGCGGATTCAGCGGGCCGCTGATGCGGTCGTCGGCCCGACTGTGGGTGACGCCCTCGGTTCCGGCTCGTCGTCTACTCATGGCCTTTCCCGTACTGCACCCCACGTTTCCCGGATCCCTCTCCAATCACCGGACGCGACCACTTGCCATCGACCGGCGACCATTCTATGTTCGTATGAACGTAAGGCATACGGACGTACTTCAAAATCGAAGGAGCTCGTGATGGCGACAACTCGGCCGGTGGCACTCGTGACAGGTGCTTCCACTGGAATCGGAAAGGCGGCCGCCCTCGCGCTCGTCGCAGCGGGTTTCGAGACGGTGGGAACGAGCCGGAAGACATCGGGAGCCGACCGCCGCGACGGCGTGACGTTCCTCGCCCTCGACGTAGGCAGCGACGATTCGGTCGCTGCCGCGGTCGAGCAGGTGATCGAGCGGTTCGGGCGCATCGACGTCCTGGTCAACAACGCGGGCATCGGCTCCTCGGGTGCCGCCGAGGAAAACTCTCTCGCGCAGGCCCAGCGTCTCTTCAACATCAACGTCTTCGGTGTGATGCGCATGACCAAGGCCGTTCTCCCGCACATGCGGACCCGGGGAAGCGGGCGCATCATCAACATCTCGTCCGTCCTCGGGTTCCTCCCCGCGCCCTACATGGCCACCTACTCGGCGTCCAAGCACGCGCTGGAGGGGTACACCGAGTCCCTGGACCACGAGATCCGTGAACACGGGGTCCGGGCCCTTATCGTCCAGCCTGGCGGTACCAAATCGTCGTTCGAGGCGAACACCGTCGAGCCCGACATGCCCATGCACATCTACGCGGAGCAGCGGCGGATCGCCGACCAGGTGGCGCTGGCGGTCAACGAGGGGGGCGACGACCCCACCATCGTCGCGAAGGCAATCGTCGCGGCTGCCACCGACTCCAAGCCGAAGGCGCGGTACACCGCCGGCCGGAGCGCCCGGCTCCTCAGCGCGGCGCGCCGCGTCCTTCCCGCCGGGGTCTTCGACGGACAGATCCGCAAGGCCAACAAACTTGCCGGCTGACGCGACCACTCGCTACCGGCCGACAACCACCGCGTAGCCGCATGAACGTAAGACATGCGGACGTACTTCAAAATCAAAGGGAGACCGTGATGACGACAACCCAACCGGTGGCGCTCGTGACGGGTGCCTCATCGGGGATCGGAAAGGAGACGGCCCGCGCCTTCGCCGCGGCGGGCTTCGAGGTGATCGGAACCGCCCGCAGCACCGCGCGGATCACCGCGCCCGCCGGGGTGACCTACCTCGACCTCGACGTGACCAGCGACGAATCGGTCGCCTCCGTGGTCAAGCAGGTGATGGACCGGTTCGGGCGCATCGACGTCCTGGTCAACAATGCCGGCGTCGGCGCCAACGGCGCCGCCGAGGAGTTTTCCGTCGCCCGGACCCAGGAGGTGTTCGACGTCAACGTCTACGGCATCATGCGGATGACCAAGGCGGTTCTGCCGCACATGCGCGCTCAGCGGTGCGGACGCGTCATCAACGTCTCCTCCCTCAGCGGGTTCGTCCCCAGCCCGTTCATGGCCATCTACACCGCGACCAAGCACGCGGTCGAGGGCTACTCCGGGTCGCTGGACCACGAGGTCCGCGAGCACGGCGTCCGGATCCTGCTCGTCGAGCCCGGCCCGATCAACACCCCGTTCGGGGACCACAGCGTGCAGGGCGACACCCCGTTGGCGCTTTATGCGTCGGGACGGCGCACCTTCGACGAGGTGCTGGCGAAGAACACCAGCGGCGGCGATGATCCCGCCACCGTGGCCAAGGTGATCGTCGCGGCGGCCACCGACAAGAAGCCGAAACTGCGGCGCACCGCCGGCTCGACGGCCGCAAGCATCGGCGTGCTCCACCGCGTCCTTCCGGCCCGGATCTTCGACCGCATCGTCCGCAGGTTCAACCGGATGCCGAAGTGAGGACGCGAGGGACGGGCGGTCGGCGAGAACCCCGCCCCAGGGGCTGAACAGCAGCAGGTCACCGTCGGCCGGGCACGCCAACAGTCAAGGCGGCGGTGACGGTGCCTCGTTGGCGCAGTGATTCAGTGTCGCGAGGGGTGACCGGCTCGAAGCTGGAGCCCTGGTATGCCGAACAGAGAAACAGACGGCGAGAGGTCGGCCGCTGCTGTCGACTTTTTGGATTACGTTCGCAATATCATAGACTGGCGGGACCGGTGAAGGGCAGCTGGCCCATCCGGCCGGCGAAGGAGTGTGTGCGGTGGTGCGGTACGCAAAAGAGCACAAGTCGGAGACGAGGCGGCGGATCATCGAGACGGCGGGCCGTCGGTTCAAGCAAGACGGTATCGACGGCTCCGGCGTCTCGACGCTCATGAAGGACGCGGGGCTGACCAACGGGGCCTTCTACGCGCACTTCGAATCCAAGGACGACCTCGTCGCCACGGCAATCGCCGACCAGTTGAAGGTACAGGCCGAGAGCGTCGTCGCGCAGGCTGCGCCTGGGCGGGCCGGACTCGAGCAGATTGTGCGCGCCTACCTGTCGCCCCTGCACCGCGACAGCCTCGGTGACGGCTGTCCCAACGCCGCTCTGCTCGACGAGATCGGGCGCTGCACCGACACAACCAGGCAGGCGTACACCGACGGCGTGCTGGTCCTCATCGAGGGCATTGCCGCCCGCATGGCGCCCGAGGCCCCGTCCTCCGCACGCGTGAAGGCGCTCAGCCTCCTCGGCCTGATGGCCGGGACGCTGCAGCTTGCCCGCGCCTTGACCGACAGCCAACTTGCTCAAGAACTCCTCGATCAGGGGATGAGCAACGCCCTCGCCCTGCTGGACGCCGGGCAGCGCGTCTGACGCGCCGCACCGCTATTCGCGGGCTGTGGATTTCGGAGGAGCAGCCCGATGCCGTCAGGTTTTCTCCCGTTGGCACTCGGCCGACGCCGCCGGTCCCATTCTCGACGCCGACTCCCCGGCGGGGGGACAGACGATCGGTACACCCTCGATGAGGGAAAATGAGGACCTGATGAGTGCCCTCCACCCCGATCTCGCACTACTCGTCGTTTCGCCTGGGTACGGCCGGCTCTGGGGCGGAAACGCGAAAGTGCCTTCCTGACCTGGGACGATGAACCTTGCTGAGGGGTTCTGTCCGTCCAGGCGGAGGGCACTTTCTACGTGCAGGCAATCGGATTGCGTCCCAAGGCCCATGTCAGTGCCGATGGTTCGGGGTGGTCGGGCCTGCCGGGGCACGGCCGCTGGCGGATCTCGCTGACGCCACAGGGCTGACCGCCGCGTACTCCGCCGCTCTCAGGCCGCTTCGGCCGCGCGGGACCGGGCACGATCCGGGCCGGGTAGCCACCGACCTGGCGGTGATGCTCGCCGACGGCGGTGAGACGATCTACGAGACCTGAAAATTAGGACATTGGCCCTGTCGCTGCACCGGGGCGGTTCAGCGCGCAGGGACCTCGGTGCGCCTGGACGGCAGGGGAGTGCTTCCAAGCCGCGAGGAGCGACTGCGGCCTGGACCGGTACGAGGTGCGCCGCCATGTCGGCTGGTACCGGCGCATCACGCTCATGATGTTCGCCCACGACTTCACGGCCGAGGCGTTTCTGGTGGCTCGCTGATGCTGATCAGTTTTCGGCGCATGATCTTTCCGGTGGATGTCTTGGGCAGGTCGTCGACGAACTGGAGCATCTGGGGTCGTTTGTAGGCGGCCAGTGAGTTTCCGGCGAAGGCGAGCAGTTCGGCCTCGGTTGTGGTTGCCCCGGGGGCCAGCACCACGTAAGCGCACGCCAGTTCGCCCTTGACCGGATCCGGCACCGGGCCGGCGGCGACCATGGCGACAGCGGGGTGAGCTGCGAGGACCCGTTCTATCTCGGCGGGGTAGACGTTGTACCCCTCCAGTGATGATCATGTCCTTCCGGCGGTCGACGATGAAGGCGTGTCCGCTGTCGGCGATCAAGGCGATGTCTCCGGTGTGCAGCCAGCCGTCGGGCTCGATGGCTTCCGCGGTGGCTCGGGGGTCTCCGTGGTAACCGAGCATGACAATCGGCCCGCGGACCATCAGTTCGCCGGCTTCGCCTCGGGGAGCGTCACGCGTGACGTCCGCCAGGTCCGCGACGCGCACTTCGACGCCGGGCAGTGACACGCCGATCGATCCCGGTACCGCTGGGGCGTGGAACGCGTGTGTGGTGCCCAGGCCCGCTATCTCGGTCATGCCCCACAACTCGATCAGCGGAGCGCCGGAGCGGACCTGCCAGCGTTCGACTGTCGACAGGGGGGTGGTCTGTACGCTGACAGTGCATCGGGTCAATGACGACAGTTCCGCCTGCTTCAGCGTCGGGTCGGCGAGCATCATCGCGTACATCGCGGGTACGCCCTCGAACATCGTCGCCGAGTACTCCTCGATCAGGCGCAAAGCCGCACCCGGGTCGAACCGCTCCATCAGGACCACGCACCCGCCGGCCATGAACGTCCCGTTGATCACCACATTGCCGTAGACGTGCGCGGCGGGCAGCGCCGTCACGACGACGTCGGACGAGGCCCTCGCATGCATCGTGGCCGTGAGGGCGCAGTTGAGCAGGACGGCCCGATGGCTCTGCACGGCACCCTTCGGGTGGCCGGTCGTGCCTGAGGTGTAACCGATCGTGCAGGCTGCGGCCGGATCCGGTGCGGTGAGCGGTAGGGGCCCGTCGGCGGCGAGGAGATCGGTGAACCGGACGGCGCCGTCGGGTGCCCCGCCGAACGCGACGACCGTGCGAAGGAAAGGCAGGTCGCGGCTGACGTCCAGGACCCCGGGCGCCTGCTCGGAGCTGGTGAAGACGGCGACGGCCTCGCAGTCGCGCAGTACGTACCCGAGCTCCACCGGGGTGAGCATGACATTGACCGGGTTCACCACCGCGCCGGCCTTGAGGGCGCCGTGATAGGAGGTCACCCACTCCCATCCGTTCTTCGCGTAGAGGGACACCCGTTGTCCGGGCCGCACGCCTCGTTGTGCGAGTGCCGCCGCGCCCCGGTCGCTTGCAGCGTCGAGCTCGCAGAACGTCATCGTGCGACCGGGCGTGACGAGGGCGACCTTGTCGCCGTACCGTGCCGCCGCGCGGCGAACGATGCCTGCAGGTGAGACCACGTCGTCCATCTGCGCTCCTTGTCGATGCCGAGTGGAGGAGTACCTCGAACACTTTTTTACACACTTGAGTATTTGGAAACAGGTGGGTATTTTCATCCCATGCAGAGTCATCGGTCAACCCATTCCGCGCAGGATCGGCGAGTTCAGCGGTCGCGCTCGGTTCTCCTTGCAGCCGCCGTTCGCCTGGTGGTGGAACGTGAGACGACCGACATCGCGGTCACGGACATCACCGACGCGGCCGATGTCAGCCGCAAGCTCCTCTACCTGCACTACACGGACCGGGACGGGCTGCTCGTGGCAGCCGCGGCCGACCTGGTGGAGCGGGAACTGTTCCCGCGGGTCGACGAGTCGCCCGACGACCTGCGTGCGCAGGTACTGGTGCTGGCGTCCCACTTCGCCGAACGCAGGGTTTTCTATCGCGCCATGCTCACCGGCTCGTGCGCCTTCGCGATGACCAGGACGCTCAACGATCTGTTCGGCTCCCTCAATCAAGCGTTTGTTCGAGACCTGTATGCGGGTCTGGACAAGCAGACAGTGGACGACCTCGCTGCCTTCTTCACCGGAGGGGCGAGCCTGCTGCTCAACGAGTGGCTCGTCGACGGCGCGGACCCGCTTCGGCCACAGGACCTGGCAGACCGTCTCCTGCGCGTCGCCTCTGTCCTGGCCCCTGCCGCATCCCCCGCACCACAAGGAGATCGCCTTCCATGAACCTCTCCAGTCGGCTCACCCAGCGCCTGCAGCACCTTCCCCCGCCGACCACCCGTGACCTGGTCGTCGAGCACGATCTGCCGGTGCCCGTTCGCGATGGCGCCACCCTGCTCGCCGATCGCTGGTCCCCGGCCTCGGGCGGCGACGGGCTGCCGACGGCCTTGGTACGCAGCGCATACGGCCGGGCCGGTGCGAACGCGGCCCAACTGGCCAGGCCGCTGGCGGAGCGGGGCTTCCAGGTGGTGATCGTCAGCTCCCGCGGAACCTTCGGCTCGGGCGGGTCGTTCGACGCGTTCCGTTGCGAACGCGAGGACGGGCTGGACACCCTCGACTGGGTGGTGAAGCAGGCATGGTGCGGCGAATCCATGATCCTGGTCGGGGGCAGCTACCTCGGCTACACCGTCTGGTCGGTCGCCGATCAACTACCGCCTCAGGTCAAGGCCATCATCCCAGCGGTGTCCGAATCGGGGCTCACCCTGGACTGGCTGCCTCCTTCCGGCTTCAGCCTGGAGATCCCGTTCCTCTGGGGCACCCAGGTCGCCGAACAGGAACGCCCGCGCGCCGTGCTGCGCAACATGTTGGGCGAGCGGAAGAAGCTTCGGGCGATGCGCACGCTGCCGCTGAGCGAAGCCGACACGGCTGTGCTGGGGGAACACGTCGACTACGTACAGAACGTTCTCACTCACGACGCCGACGATCCGTTCTGGGCGCCCTTGGACCATCGCGAGCGGGTCGCCGACATCACCGTGCCTGCCAGCCTGATCGGCGGCTGGTACGACTTCTTCCTCCCCGGCCAGCTCCGTGATTTCCGGACCCTGCAGGAAGCCGGGCGCCCCGCCCGGCTCACTGTCGGGCCGTGGCCGCACTTCTCCCTCCCACTGGGCGGCCAGATGGTGCGCGAAGCCCTGACATTCGGGCTCGCTCACGCCCAGAACGAGAACCCGCCGGAGCGTGCGGCCGTGCGGCTGTACGTCATGGGGGAGAACACCTGGCGCGACTTCGACTCGTGGCCGCCTGAAGAATATGCCCCGCAGCGGTTCCATCTCCATGCCGACGGCCTGCTCTCGACGGATCCGTCCGGCGAGTCCACTCCCGACAGCTACCGGTACGACCCGTCCGACCCCACCCCGGCGGTGGGCGGCGCGCGGATGACAGTGACGCAGCGGGCAGGCCGCGTCGACAACAAGGCATTGGAGGCGCGACCGGACGTGCTGACCTACACGACAGCCGTCCTCGATCAGGACGTCGAGGTCATCGGCGAGGTCGCCGCCGAGATCTGGTTCCGGTCCAGCCTGCCTTCGGCCGACGTGTTCGTCCGGCTGTGCGACGTGGACGAGCGCGGACGGTCCTTCAACATCTGTGACGGCCTCACCGCCCTTGTCGACGCCGATCGGGCTCACTCTGCCACCGTCGGGATGTGGCCCACCGCGCACCGGTTCAAGCGAGGCCACCGGATCCGGGTCCAGGTCTCCAGCGGCGCCTTCCCCCGGTACAACCGCAATCCCGGGACAGGGGAACCGCGCGCCACCGCGCACACCCTCCGCTCAGCCGACCAGCAGGTATTCCACGACCCACAGCATCCGTCCGCGATCCTGCTGCCCGTACGACAGGTCGATTGAGGCGGTGCGGCAGGCCTGGCGGCCGGCGCGGCGACGCCCTGGACAACCGGCTCACGGAATCCAGATCGGCCTGCGGGTGCCGTCTGTCGGCGTTGGTCACCTTCGGACGGCCCAGGGACGGCCCAGAGATAGTGCGGGACAACGCGTTGACCTGGCTGTGGAGCCGGGGTGTGATCACCCTATGGGTTCCGGCAACAGCGCGACGGATGCAGGCGTGGCCGACAACATGATCGTCGCTGGGCGGATCATCCTCGGGCTGAAGACGCTACGTGATCACCTCGGCTGCTCTCTGCATGAAGCCCTCGACGCCTACCCGTCCGCGGAGCGGGTGTCGTGGGCCTTGCGCAAGGACAGGACCTCGTCGACGTGCTCCTCGGCCCAGGTGGTGATCGGCTCCATGACGGGCCGCAGGGAGTGGCCCAGCGGGGTCAGTTCGTACTCCACGCGGGGCGGGACCTCGGCGAAGACCGTGCGGGTGAGCAGGCCGTCGCGTTCCATCCCCCGCAGTGTGTAGGTGAGGACCCTGGGCGTCACGTGATGAAGCACCCCCCGCAGTTCGCTGAACCGCTTGGGGCCGTCACCCAGGTTCAGCACGATCAGCACCGACCATTTGTCACCGATTCGGTCGAGCACCAGCCGGGACGGGCAGCAGATCTCGGAGCCGTCGGCAGCTTCTTTCATCATATCCAAAGGGTACTTCAGTATCTTTGAAGTAACCAGTATCCCATTGATACCTTCCCGTTGAAGGCGTGTGCGCGGCACACGCGATGACTACAAGGAGGTCATGGGATGCGCATCTTGCTGTTCGGAGCCACCGGGATGATCGGCAGCCGGGTCGCTGCCGAGGCGGGCGAGCGGGGCCACGAGGTGACCGGTGCCACGCGCAGCGGGAAGGACGGCACCCTCGCGGCGGACGCGAGCGACGCCGACACCGTCGCGCGCCTGGCGGCCGGCCACGACGCGGTGGTCCTGGCGGTGTCACCGCCACGGGGCGGCATCGAGGCCACCGAGTCACTGCTGGAGGTGGGCCGTGGCGTACTGGACGGCGTACGCAGGGCCGGGGTGCGTCGCCTGGTCGTGGTGGGCGGTGCGGGCATCCTGGAGGTATCCCCCGGTGTACGGGTCATCGACACCCCCGGGTTCCCCGAGGACGCCCTGCCGCCGGTTCGCGCCCAGGTGGCGCTGTTCGAGCTTGTCCGCGACAACGCCGACGACCTGGAATGGACCTACCTCTCCCCGCCCGCGGTGATCACGCCTGGCGAGCGCACGGGCGCGTACCGGACAGGCGATCACCAACTGCTCAGCGACGGCGAGGGCAACAGCCACATCAGCACCGAGGACTACGCCGTCGCTCTCGTCGACGAGCTGGAGCAGGGCGAGCTCACCCGCCGCCTCGTCCACGTCGCGTACTGACCGGCTCACACAAACGGAAATGTTGGCACGTCACCGGCACGTGTGGTGTGGGTTGCCAACCACATACCAGAGGACCACCACATGACGAACAACAACAGCACCGCGGACGCGGTCGGCGTAGTCGAGGCGTACATGCATGCGCTGCAGATCAAGGACACTGACACGATCTTGCGGCTCTACGCCGACGAGGCCGAGATCATCCCCGAGAACTTGCCCAGCCTGCGCGGCCGCGACGCCGTTGACTCCTTCTACGCCAGCACCTTCGCCGCCATCGGGATAGAGGTCAACGTGGAGGTGGTCTCGACCGAGGTTTACGACGAGATCGCGATCGTCCGGTCCGAGCAGCCCGTCACGGTGATTGCCGTGGCCGACGGCACGCGCTCCCAGGCCTACTTCCGCGAGCTGTTCGTGCTGCGTCGCACCCCGGACGGGTGGCGCATCCACAAGTACATGTTCTCCCAGGACCCGGCGCAGGCCCAGTAGGGCTTGGTCATGTTCATCTGTAGGTGGTGTGTCTGCCTGCTCGTTGGTGTCGTTGGTGTGGTGTGACACCTGAGGAGATGGCCGGGGCCCGGGAGGGCTTGGCCTACATCGGTGCGGGCGACTGCGTCACCACCGCCAAACGCCGCCCGCCGGGCGGTGAGCTCACCCTCACCGAGCGGACCGAGAACCGGGCCCTGTCCGCGGCCCGGGCACCTGTCGAACGAGGTACGGCACGGCTGAAGTCCTGGCAGATCTTCCGCAGATCCCGCATCAGTCCCAACCGTATGAGCGTCATCGCCAAAGCCGTCCTCACCCTGGAGAAGCAGCGCTGAAAACGGTCAGTGTTCCCGCGGGCCCGAGTTCAGCACTCGCCGTAGAGCGCCGCGATGGCCGTCTCGCGGATCGCGGTTTCGGCGCTGTCCCAGGACCACCCGGCATCGACGACGAGGGTGCGCCAGCCGTGCGGGCCGAACCAGAGCCAGAGCAGGTCGCCGGTCTCCGCCGCCGTGTAGCGCGGGCGCGGTGTGAGGGCGTGCAGGTGGTGTGCCGCGTCGCTCATCGCCGCACGGGAGCCGCCGGTGGCCCGCTCCCACAGGGCCATGCCGTCCTCGTGCACGGGCAGCGCCAGCCGGATCGCCTCGTGCACAGTGAACTGTGACTCGCTGCCGAAGCGGGTGCCCGCCGCCAGCGCCGCGAGGACCTCGCGCGGCGTGCACAGTTGCCGCAACTGCTTCATCGCCTCGTCGCAGCGACCCGCGATCACGGCCGCGTCGATGATGCGGTCCATGATCTCGCGCTTGCTGCCGACGCTGGCAAATACGGTCTTCGGCGACACGCCCGCCGCGGCGGCGATGTCCGCGACCGTCACCAACGCGTAGCCGCGTTGGCCGAACAGCTCCGTCGCGGCCCGCAGGATGACCTCCCGCGTTTGCGCCGCCGCCTTCTCCCGCAGCGGGGAGGCGTAGGCGCGCTTGGTCGGCATGGCCGTCACTATACCTGCCGGACCTCCTGGATATACTATCGTCCTATTCAATAGGCTCCTGTTGGAGTCAATTCGGCGGGGCGACTCGTCCGCCGACCCACAACCGCGGAGTTCCCATGGGCAGCAACGCCACCGACAGCGCGCACTCCCTCTTCAGGGTCATAGAGACCGGCGACCCGGCACTTGCCGCGGAGGTCGTCCACGCCGACTTCCACAACCGGGAGGCGGTCAACTCTCCCGCCGCCTGCGCGATCCCCGGACCGGCCGGGGTGCTCGCCTCCGGCGCCTGGATGCGCTCGGCGTTCACCGACCTGCGCTTCCCCGTTCTCGACACGGGCGTCGATGACGAGCGCGGACGGGTGTTCGTCCGGGTGCGCATGCGGGGGCGGCACACCGGGCCGTTCGTGCTCTTCCGCGACGGGACGCTGGAGAGGGTCATGCCGCCGACCGGACGTGAGCTGGACTATGAGCAGATCCATGTACTGACCGTGCGCGACGGGAAGGTGATCGGGCATGAGGCCGTCCGCGACGACATGACCATGCTCGGCCAGCTCGGCGTCTTCCCGCCGACCCCTGCCCTGATGGCGCGGCTCGCCGGATGGAAGCTCACCGGCCGCGACCGGCGCGCGGCGGCAGCCGTCTCAACGCGTGCGGCGGAGGCCGCGCAGGATGCAGAGGGCACGGGGACGGTACAGCGAACCACCTCGGCATGACGCTGCGCGGCTGGCGCGAGCGCATGTCGCCGCGGGACGGCGGGCTGGAGGCCGGCGGGGAGCGGCACATCCCCGGACTGCGCCGCGAGGAACCGGCCCGTCCGGCAGGCATGTCGGTCGACTACCTGGTGCTGCTGGAACAAGGCCGCGCGCAATCCCTCGGCCCAAGTGGTCACCGCACTGGCACGCGCACTGCGTCTCGACCCGTCCGAGCGTGACCATCTGTTCCGCTGTGCCAACCTCGCATCGCCCTCCGCCGGGACCATCTCCAGGCGGACACCCATGAGCGTGCGTCGACTGGTACATCAGTGGGGAGTGGTCCCCGCCGGGGTCTTCGCCGCTGACTGGACTGTCATCGGCTGGAACAGGAGGTGGACGGCCGCGGTCGGCGATCCCCGCACGTACGGATGGGAGGCGCACAATCTCGTCGCCGGGATGTTCCAGGCGAGAGCCGGGCGAGGGTGGGACCCGGATGCGGCATGGCCCGTTCGGACGTGGAGAGGCAGCGACGCCGAGGAGGAGGACCTCGTCGCAGACCTGCGTATGACAGCGGCCGCCCATCCCCGTGACGCACACCCCACCTCACTCGTCGAAGGCCTGCTTCTACGCGAACCGGCGTTCGACCGACTGTGGTTCACCGGCACGGCCGCCCCCTGGGCCGGCGGCCGCGGGACCATAGAACATCCAGGGGTGGGTGACATCACCGTCGACATCGACGTTCTGATGCCTGCCGGCACCGACCTCAGGATCCTCACGTGTACGACCGCGGCCGAGACCGCCGACGCGGAGAAGGCAGACGCTCTGCGTGCGGCCTGTCATCTGACAGGAAAAGAGCTAGTACATCCAGATCCAGAGATCTCCGGCCGCGCCCGAGGAGTGCACTCCGGGCTGCCGCCTGCCGCATCTATCGGTCGAGTTCGAGGTGACCCCGCAGACCCGGCGCGTGTGAGTGCGCCGATCCGAGCAGGAGGACGCGGCGGCCGGTCGGCCGAGGGCCCACGAGTCGGCACGGCCGCGCAGCATGCGGATCCCGGCGGCCTGTAACCAGGCGACCTCTCGGGCGGTGACGCGCGCGGTGCCGCGAGTGTGGCGGTGTCGATGTTGGTCGGCACGCGCCAGGCGCTCAGCGGTCTTTCACTCAATGTGGACGGCGCTTCCACCGCCGACGGGGCCAACATCAACCAGTACACGTACACCAACGCCGCTCGGGAGCAGTGGCGGATCGTCAGCGTTCAGCCCGAACTGTCGCAGGCAGCAAAGCGATGCGGATGTGACGGCCCGTCAGCCGGGCCGGGGGGCATCCGCTGCTCCGGGCCGGGCGGGCCGGGCTCCGGGGCCGGGCGTCGCGGTGATGTCGCGGACGGCGGCGATCTCGTGGCCGGAGGTGCAGGTGATGACCGAGTGGACCGGTGCTCCGCAGTCGCGATGGATCAGCGTGACCGTGGGCCCGGGCGCGTCGACAAGCCAGTGTTCGGCCCAGGCTTTGAGGGCGACCAGGGTGGGAGCGAGGCTGAGTCCTTTGTCGGTGAGCCGGTACTCCTCCTCAACACGTCCGGGCTCTTCGGCCACCAGGAGACACTGCACCGGGCCGGGGAGGTTCTCGCGGCCTGCACCAGGTGACCGAGGGCCCTCGTGACGGCTCCGCGCCCCGCCGCATCGCCGTCGAAGGGGCCGGCCGCGGATCGTCGTGGATCTCCATGGTGGAGATCGCCGCGGTCCGCCGGACCGGCTCGGGGTGAGACGCGACCGCTCCGCAAGGCGTGCCAGGAGAGGGCCGTGACGGACCGCCCGTGCGGAGACGGAGCTCGTCGGGGCGGTCGCGCGTGGGGGACGGCGTGCGTGCCGTCCGTCGGTCCCGGCTCAGGCGCTGTGGACCCCGACCTCGTACAGCGAGTACCCCCAGTCTGTTCCGCGATCGAGGCCGTGGACCCGGACGTAGCGGGCCGGAGTCCCGGTGAACCGGGCCGTGTCCAGGCCGCCGTCGCCGCTCGTGGTGGACCAGGCGGTCTGCCAGTTGGTGCCGTCGGTGGAGAGCTCGATGCGATACGACTTCCCGTACGCGCGCTCCCAGTCCAAGGTCACCCGGGAGACCAGGTAGGTGGAGCCCAGGTCCACCTGCCACCACTGGTCGTCGCTCCAGTCGCTGGCCCAGCGGGTGGCGTCGTCGCCGTCGGCGGCTCGGCCCGGCTGGTAGCTGGTGAACGGGTTCGACTCGGACGAACTGGCCGTCGACGGCTGCCCCTTGGCAAGGTTCACCGAGGCCTGGTGCTGTTCGGTGGCCCGCCAGGTGTCCAGGTAGGACTCGGCGCCCCGGAACAGGTCGTTCACCACGTCCTGGCCGCCGACCTGCCGGATGTCCTCGATCCAGTCGGGGATCATTCCGGCGTGGGCCGCGCCGTCGGTGTTGATGTCGAAGGTGCGCTCGCCGGAGGTCTGCCTGTCGATGACGGAGCCGCCGTCGACGCTCTTGAAGGGGTACGTCACCTTGTTCGCGGCGTCCGCGCCCCGCGGGGCGGGATGGTCGCCGATGCCGTTGAAGTCGGTGCCGTAGCCGTAGCCCACGCCGTACTTGTCGCGCAGTGCCTTGGTCCGGGCGGCTTCCGCGACGAAGCCCTCGGAGCCGTGCATGTACTGGGCGACGAAGCCGCCGAGGGCGTAGACCCGTTCGGTCCAGTTCAGGTCCATCCAGCTGTGCGAGGAGATCACGCCGGGGTAGGACGCCGACTCCAGGATGTCCAGCGCCTGGCCGACGGCCTTGACACCCATGTGGTCGATCTCCAGCATCATCTTGCGTTTCATCATGCCGCGCACGGCGTACTCGCCGAGTTCGGTGAGGCCGCGCTTGTTGCACTGCGCGTTCGAGTCGTACGAGGGGACGTCCACGCCGGCCGGCAGGTCCGACTCCGCCTCGGACGTGGCGCTCCCGATGGGGTTGTCGTGCTGCGGGCCGGTGCACTTCTCGGTCTGCCAGAAGGTGCCGGTGGACAGGAACTGGCCGACGTTGATGGCTGTTCCGAGGCCGCCGGAGTCGAAGCGGACGCCGCACAGCGCGTTGTCGAACTTGTGGCAGAGGAACATGGAGCGGACGCCGAGGGCGTAGAGCTCGTCGAGTCCCTTGTCGATGTCCTGCTGGCTGCACTGCGGGATGTCGAGGATCTGCTTGCAGCCGAAGGGTTCGGAGGTCTCGACCCCGAGGACGACGGCGAGTTTGCCCTCCTCGATGACCTGCCGCGCCTGCGCGCTGTCGGTGACGATCCGGAACCAGCCCTTGCCGGTGCCGCCGTACATCTTGTCGATGTACGCCTGGAGCGCGTAGGTCATCTTCGCCTGCAGCCGGATCGAGGTCATCTCGTCACAACTGCGGTCCTTGAAGGGGTAGATGGAGCAGATCATGCCGTTGGTGACGAGGTCGTTGACGAGCACGCGCTGTCCGCCGCGCCAGGCCCGCTCCACCCAGGCGTAGTAGTCCGCCTGGTGGGTCATCGAGTCGTACGCGGGCCAGTCCTTGAAGGTCGGCCAGCCGGCCGGGTCGTGCTTGCCGTCGCCCCCGTGGGTGATGTAGTCGAAGATCGCGAGGGTGCCGTCGGGGTAGTGCTCGGGGCAGTCCTTCAGGGCGTCGGCGACACCGGCCTCGGAAAAGACCTTGCCGCAGATCAGCCGGCCGCCGAAGGCCTCGTTGCCGAAGAGGTGGTTGTGCGCGTCGACGAACCCCTGTACCTCTCCTGCCGAGTTGGTGCCGGTGAAGGGCTCGCCGGTGACGTTGATCTGAACGTCCGGGGCGGGGCGGGCGGTCGGGATCCACCAGTCGTTGCCGGCCGCCGAACTCGGGGTGGGCCCGAGGGTCATGGCCAGCACCAAGAGCAGCAGCGACAGCATGGTGGCGGGTCTGCGTCTGCGGTACGAGCGTCGAAGCGGCGTCAAGGCACACATCCCTCGGTCGGCGGGAAGACGCGGTTGACCGACCGTTGAGGTTGTCATGACCCGCGCAATACTTGGGACGAGGATCGGGCCGCATGCCCGCCGAGTCAAGCGTCCGGAACGCCTTGGCTGATCTTTCCGCGGCGGAACTCCAGAACTGCCGTCTCAGCGGCAGGACTCCCGGGCCCAGACACCCAGTACGGGGACCCATTGCCCGTTGAAGTACTCGTAGTCGGCAGGGGTGTTGTCGACGTGGGCGGACACGCGCAGGTAACCGATACCGTCGAAGGTGGTGAAGGCCGCCTCGACAGCGAGTTCACGGGCCACCCGGTCGCGCAGCGCGTCGGTGTCTATCCGGGTGCGCCCGAGGTCGTCGGGCAGCTGCGCCAGGCGTATGCCGGGGACGGGCATACCGGCGTCGGCTCGGCTGCTCTCACCGGTCAGCCGTTCGAAGGCGGCGCCGATGACATGGGCGGCATGGTCCGCCAGCCGGTCCATGTAGAGGCGGGCCGCGGTCCAGCCCCAGGTGTGCTCGACGAAGGCGAGGGACGTCGGCGCGGCCAAGTAGGAAGTGGCGTCGAGCGTGCCTTGCTGGTCGGAGCGGTCGGGGTACGGGTCCTGGGCGCCCCAGGAGTCGATCAGCGGGTGGAGCAGGTCCCGCAGGGGCCCGTGGGCGACCAGGGCCGCGGTGCCGCGCGGGGCACAACCCCACTTGGGGAGGTTGCCGGTCCAGAAATCGAGCATCGCGTCGACGAGCATCGGCACGCCTCGGCGGCGCGCCTCCGCGCCTGACGCTTGGCGGGGGGCTTGTTGGTGCATGAGGATGCTGTTGGCCTGGTGTGTTGTTGGCTTGTTGAGAGGTGGGGTGGATGGCTTCGGTGGGGAGGCCGGGGTGTGTGAGCTGGGATTGTGTGGTGAGCTTGATCTTTAACCTCGCACGTCACCCGACCTGCTGAGATCCGCTGCTTTCGGGGACACACGACGGCACGTACGTACATGGGATGATCGTTGGCCAGATAAGAGAGCCCGGCAGTAGGTGTCACTTCAGGCGTTTGGTGGTGGGACGGCTGTTCCAGCGGTAGAGCGGGGTCGCGCGGCGGATGAGCATACGTAGGGTGATGATTGCGGCAGCCAGGTAGAGGTAGAAGTCCACGACGCGGCTGCGCTTCTCGGTGCAGCGTCGCAGCTTGCCGAAGCCGTTCATCCACGCGTGACTGCGCTCTACCACCCACCTCTTGTCGGCCTGGATCGGCGCGGGGACGCCCTTGCGGGCGATCTCGCCGGTGAAGCCCAGACCCGCGAGCGCACAGCGGCTCTTGTCACTGTCGTAGCCGCGATCGAGGTTCACGTTGATCTGGTCCGGGAACTCGCCGACCTGCTCCTTGGCGGCTTCGAGGGTGGGAACGAGAAGGGGCGAGTCATGGCGGTTGGCCCCGGCGGAGACGATGCCGCGGGCCTCGGTGGCCACCGAACGCTTCAGGCCCTGCTTGCTCCGGTCCACCGGGGAGCGCCCGGCGGCCTCTCCGCCGCACGGGGCCTTGGTGATGCAGCCGTCCACGGACAGTTCGGCGAGCTCCAGGCCGATCATGCGGTCGTACGCCTCCAGGGTCAGGGCGTAGACCTGCTCCGCTATACCGAGCTGAGCCCAGTGCCTGACGCGGCGTCGGATGGTGCGGTCAGAGCAGCCGGGAGTGGTGATGCGTTCGTAGCCAGAGCCGTGTACCAGCGCGGCGATCACGTGCTCGAAGACGGTCCGGTCTGTGGTGCGAGGGTTGTGGCAGCCGAGCGGGTGCGTGTCGACGTGCTCGGGCAGCAGGGCCGAAAACTGGTCCCACAGGGGTTCGAGCAGGCATGATGGCAGGACAGGCACGAGCCCTCCGGTGATCACTGAGCGTCGAGAACTCCATGATCACCCCGGCTCGTGCTTGCTCTGCATCTGGGGCACCCGATCGATCCTCCTACACGCCTACTGCCGGGCTCTCTGATACTCCAGCTGTAGATCGTGATCTTCATGTCGGGACTGCGGCTTGTCGCCGGTAATGGCTGGTGCGTGATCGTTGCTGATGGCGGCGTCGCCAGTCGGACCAGCGGAGTCGGTGGGCGATGTCGTGGCGGGGCTGGACGACGAGCGTGATGAACAGGCGCTGGATCTCGTTGCAGGACAGCGGGACCAGCGTGTCCGGGGCGGGGTTGCGGGCGCGTTCGTCGGCGCGGACGACGGCCAGGAAGGCGTGGGCGAGCATCGCGAGGGTGACCCAGCGGATCCAGGAGAGGTAGCGGCGGACCTGGTGCTCATCGAGTCCGGCCAGCCCTTTCTCGCTCTGGAAGGTCTCCTCCACCCGCCATCTGGATCCGGCGACCTTCACCAAGGTAGTCAGCGGCACCGGTTCGGGTGAGTAGCAGCGGTAGTAGGCGAGTTCACCGGTGGTGAGGTTGCGGCGGATCAGCAGTTGGTGGTGTCCCGGCGCCGCCTCGGCCAGGTCGATGACTGCCCAGTCGTAGAACCGCTGTCCCTTCGCGCCACGTCCGGCTGAGTGCTTCTGCCAGGCCCGCTTGGGCACCTTCTTCGCCAGGGCATCGACGCGGAACGTGCCGGCGCCGGTGGTCACTTCGGCCGAGCAGGCCACCGCGAGCACATGGCCCAGGCCACGTTCCTCCAAGGCGGCGCGCAGCTTCGGGTTGCCACCGTAGACCTCGTCCCCGGTGACCCAGCCCACGTGGTGTCCGGCGTCCAGGAACCGTTCGATCATCCTGCGGGCCAGTTCCGGCTTGGTTGCGAAGACGGCGTCCTCGCCGAGTCCCGCGGCTTGGCAGCGGGCCGGGTCACACGTCCAGGAGCGCGGGATGTACAACTCCCGGTCGGCCGCCGCGTGTCCGTGCGGGCTCGCGTAGACGAGATAGACGGCGACCTGGAAGTTCTCGATCCGCCCGGCGGTGCCGGTGTACTGGCGCTGGACTCCGACGGTGCGGGTGCCCTTCTTCAGGTCGCCGGTCTCGTCGACAACCAGCACCGCGGCCCTGTCGTGGAGGTGCTCGACGATGTTCTCGCGCACCTCGTCGCGGACCGCGTCGGCGTCCCACGACGCCCGACATAGAAGGTGCTGCATACCGTGCGGAGTCGCTTCCCCGGCCCACTCCGCGATCGTCCAGCAGTTTTTGCGCGGGAGGTTGGACAGCAGGCCCAGCACCAACCGCCCGGCCCGCAGCCGGGGTTCGACCCGCACGAACCGTCCCGCGATCCGGCCCATGGCCACCTCGAACGCTTGCCGCCAACGGCCGGGATCTATGCTGTGACCTGCGGCCACCGTCTCGTTTGGCCACACAACTCACGATGATCAACGGTGGCCGTACCCGTCTCCGCACCCGCCCCTACACAGCACCTGATGATCACGCGGTGGCCGCGCCCTGCCCGGCCGCGACACGCCGTCCGATCGCTTACCCAGTAACGGTTTCGTCGAAGAGCCCGTTCCGACCTGGTGGGTGGGGTGGGTTCAGTCGCGAGCGCCGATCGTATGGCCGGCGGCGTGGAACAGACCCATCGGCAGCGCACCGACGGCCATGCCGAGCAGCGCCCAGCCGGGATGCCGCACTGGATGCGCGCCCCAAAGACATAGCCCGGCAAGTGCCAGGCCCGACCAGCCCGCGAGCACATTGACCACCGGGGAGGATCCGAACACGGTCGGGAACCGTTCCGCCGCGATTCCCTTGGCGAAGTGGGGGTACGCGTTAGCAGCCAGTATGCCGGCCAGGAACGCGAGCAGTACCGCCTGCCACATGCCAGTCTCCATCCCGTTGCCGTGGAATCTGTTGACCCTAGAATCGGACTTGTGACTCCGATTAGACGATACGGACTGATCACTCCGTTTGCAAGGAGTGGCCGATGACCACCGCCCGGCCCCTGCGCGCCGACGCGCAGCGCAACCGCGCACGGGTGCTGGCCGCGGCAGAGCGGGTCTTCGCGGATCGAGGTACGGCCGCCTCGACTGAGGAGGTCGCTCGCGCGGCCGGCGTCGGTGTCGGTACCGTCTTCCGGCATTTCCCGAGCAAGGAGGCGTTGCTGCGGGCACTTGTCGTGGAGCGCCTTGCCCGGGTCGCCGCCGACGCCCGCGAACACGCCGCATCGTCGGATGCAGGTGCGGCCTTCTTCGACTTCTTCACCGCCGTCGTCCGTGGCTCGGCCACCAAACTCGAACTCGTAGACGCACTGGCCGAACTGGGCATTCACCCGAACGAGGCCGTCGCGCCGGTCGCCGAGGAGCTGACCGAAGCCGTGGCCGCTCTACTGCAGCAGGCGCAGCGGGCAGCGGCGGTACGCATGGACATCGGAGTCAGGGAGGTCATCGCGCTGCTCGCCGGTGCCTCTCAAGCCTGCCGGTACGCTCCCGACGACCGGGCGCTGGTCGTCATTCTCGATGGCCTGCGCGTTCCGAGCACCCAGTAGTGCCTACCGTAGATCTACTGCTGGACTGTCAGGCACAGGAAGTCGCAGAGCCGAAGATCTCAAAGTACGACTGCCCTACTACCAGCAAGATCACGATCTACAGCTGGAGTACTAAGTCCATCCCAGGACGCACGTGGCGACGGGCAGGGCGAGAAGCAACTCGGCGTGATGAGCCTGAGCCGCACCAAAGAGCACCGTGACCATCGCAGCCAGGGTCACGTAGAGCAGGTTGTCCCGGAAACCTATCCGTGTCTTCTGTTCCTCCTACACTCTGTCGTACTCGGCCATCAACAACTTGCCGATCGTGATGTCGCTGGACGGTGCCATGCTCCTCGGTGCCCTCACCGTGCAGATGCTGCTCGTCCTGGTGGACCATCTGGGCCCCGATGCAGACAGCCCCGGGCACGACGACGTCCCGCAAGCCTGAACCGTTTCGCCCCCCCGTGCGGCGGGGGTGAAGGCCCCTTGGCGCGTGACCGATCTTGTGCGGTGCGTCGACCGCAGGAACTCCGGTCCATGACCAGAGGCGTGTTGATGGCCGGGCGACGTTCGCCCACGGCCATGCCCGATCAGCTCGTCCAGGTCTTGATCTGAGCGGCGACCTCACGCACCGGGAGCCCGTCCCGGGCAGCGCGGGCCAAGGGAATCACGGTGTCCAGGCCGGGGCTCACCGGGAGGCCGCATGCGGACAGGTAGGCCGCCGTCACCGTGGCTGCGAACAAGAGGTTGCGCACCTCAAGGCTGGGGTTCCTCGACAGTTCACACAGCAAGGCCGCAGCCTTGTGATGGGGCTCGGGATAGACCTCGTGGTCCAGGACCTCCGCCCGATGACGTGCTTCGGCCGCTACCGGCACGCCGTAGTCGACGACCTGGGGATCCCCTGGGATCTGCTGCGCCACTGCCAAGATCCAGGCGAGATCGATGCGGAGATTCACGCGGCGTCCCTCGGCGCGCGCTCGGCCAGCCCTTCGGGAAGGCCGGGGTACCGGTCTTCGCCGGCCTCCGCCTCGAACGCGTCCGCGTACTGGGCCAGGAACGTCGCGGCGCCGGCCATGAAGGCGGCCCGCGCCTGATTCACATCGGCCTCGATCAGGTCAGCCACGTACCCCTGCAGGGTCAGACCGCGGCGCTTGGCCCGGTCCTCGGCTGCCGCCTTTACGGCGTCATCCAGTCGGATATTCGTCTGCTTTGCCATACCCACCATCATAGCTAGCAACTGATACCGTAGGCTAGCAGTTCCGCAGGTTCTCGCCACCCACACGCGAGCGGAGATCATCAATCGGGCGCCCTGGCAGACCACCGGACGCAAGGAAAACTGTCAATCCCCTCGCCGAGGGACTGGCCGCATAGATCGTCTCCACACTGCGAGGGGATTGACAACCACGGCTGGAGCCCGAACCGTGGGGCAGGGCAGCTGGTTTGCCGTCCGGGCCCCGAATCGGTCTTGGGGCCCGGCTCGCCCTGCCTGCCCAGGACGGGCAGTCGGGCAGGGCGAGCCGCGGGGTGGACGGATGTCAGGTCAGAACGAGTTCCAGGACCGTGACGGAGAGCGGCGGCAGGGTGCTGGTGAAGGCTGCTGCCGCGCCGGTGACGGTGCTGGTTCTGGGGACCAGCGTGGTGGGGTCGGTCAGTGTGTTGGTGGCGGTGCGCGAGGGTCCGGTCAGGACGGTGGCGGTGGCGTTCCTCCTCACGCCCTTCGGCAGGCCTTTGAGTTCGACCGGTACGTTCACCTTCTCCGTTCCGGAGTTGACGACCGCCAGGTAGAGACGGTTGCCCGCGCGGGTGGCGACCGTGGCGATGACGGGCAACGCACGTGTGGTGGCCGGGAGTACCGTTCTGCCCAGCCTGCTCGTCAGCATCTGCTGCGCCCAGTAGCTGGGTGACACGTAGCTGGTGAGGTTGTCGTAGGCGATCAGGTTGGTCGCCCAGACGTTGTTCTTGACGTGGGAGAAGAGCGGGGCGTAGCACTCCATGAGGACCTGGTCGGAGTTGCGGATCAGCCCGGCCAGCCAGGCGGCGTCGCCCAGCGCGGCGTTGAGGTCGGGTGTGGGGCGGCCTTCCTGCGCGGCCCACTCCCCGACGAAGACCTTGGTCGAGGCGCGGTCCCGGTTGTCGTACTTGTGGGTGGCGGCCTGGGCGGCGGACGGCGCGAGGTAGTAGTGCTCGTCGATCAGGTCAGGCGTGCGGCTCGTCACGGTCGTCGTGGCGATCAGCTTCAGGTGCGGGTACTTCGCCTTGATCGCGTCGTAGAAGGCCGTGAACCGCTCGTCGTAGGACCCGGAGGAGTCGAACCAGTCCTCGTTGCCGATCTCCACGAACTCCAGTGGGAACGGCTCCGGGTGGCCGTCGGCCGCGCGCTTCGCGCCCCAGGTGCTGGTGACGGGGCCGGTGACGTACTCGATCTCGTCGAGGGCGTCCTGGACGTACGGCGTGAGGGCTTCGCCGGTGACGTGCTCGCCCTTCAGCGTGTAGCCGGCGAAGACGGCGAGGAGCGGCTGGGCGCGCATGTCCTCGACCCAGTGCAGGTATTCGAGGAGTCCGAGCCCGTCCGTGGACCAGTAGCCCCAGGCGTCGTCCATGTGGCCGGGGCGCTCCCAGGCCGGACCGATGGTGTTCTTCCAGTTGAACCGCGTGGCGATGGTGTTGCCCTCGAGGAAGTTGCCGCCGGGGAATCGCAGGAACTTCGGCTTCAGGGCGACCAGTTTCTCCATCAGGTCGATGCGCAGGCCGTTGGGGCGGTTGTTGTAGGTGGGCGGGAAGAGGGAGACGTACTGGAGCCAGAGGGTCCTGCCCGCGGCGGACGGGTCGTCGGTGGTCACGGTCAGCCTCGCGTCACCGGCCACCGGAGTGCGCGGGCCGGTGCGCAGGGTGAGTTCGAAGGGGCGGTCGGGAAAGTCGGTGCCGACGTGGTGCAGTCGTGCGGAGGCGTACACCGTCGAGCCGTCCGCCGACTCGAGGGCCACGGTGAGGGGCCCGATCCGGTGCGACGCCTTGGCGAACAGCCGCGCGGTGTACGTGGTTCGGGGGCGTACGGGGATGCCCCAGAACCCGTCGTTGGCCACTCCGGTCCGGTTGCCGGTCCCGGTACCGCTCGGCAGTACGACCTTGAGGGAGCGGTTGAGGGCGTCGTTGAGGGGCGTGGTGGTGTCGAGTGCGAGGACCGCTCCGCCGACGGCCGACCAGTGGACGGCTGAGGTGTCGCTGGCCATCATCGTGCGGTTCTGCACCAGTTCGGCGTAGATGCCGCCCTCGCCGGAGTGGTTGATGTCCTCGAACATCAGGCCGGGAAGGATGGGGGACACCGCGTGCGCCGGGTTGGCGACGTCCACGCTCAGCAGCGGTGTCGTGGACTCCACCGGCACCCCGGCCAGCGTCGCGACCTGGTCGGAGGTGAGGGCGGTCGGGAACATCCACACGTCGTCGATCAGGCCGTGCCACTGGTCGACGTGGCCGCCGCCGTAGAGCGCGCGCCCGATGGCGGTGTCGCCGGTGCCGGCCCAGCCGGCGGCGTAGTCGGTCTCGCCCTCCAGGACGCCGTTGACGTAGAGGCGGGTGACACCGGCCGACGGGTCGCTGACTCCGACCAGATGGGTCCATGCGCCGGTGGTGGGCGCGGAGGCGGCTGCTGCGACAGCGGCACCCTGTGTGGCGTCCGAGGCGAGCCGGGCGAAGGCGAAGGTGCCGGTGTCGTCGCGCAGCCCGAGGTAGAAGGCGCTGACGACCTGGCCGTCGATACTGACTGCGGTCTGGTAGCCACCCAGCTGACCGAGGTTCACCCAGGCGGCCACGGAGAAGGCGTTGGAGGTGTCGAGGGCGGGCCCGGTGGCCGAGGCGTTGCCGCCCGCGGTGAGGCTCAGGCTGTGGGCGCCGATCTTGCCGGTGTCCCAGGCGGCCGCGCCCTGGAGGGCTGCGGTGTGAGCGTTGCCGGACGAGTCGGCGGCGGAGGATCCGGAGCCCTCGTCGAAGGTCCAGTGGGCGGCTGCGGCGGGCAGGTCCGAGGCGGTGGCGTCCGCCGAGGTGCCGGACCGTGCGGCGGCCTGGGCCGGCGAGGTGGCGGCGAAGGTTCCGGCCAGGGACGCGGCGCCGAGGGCTGTGAGGACGGTCCTGCGGGGCAGTCCGGTTTCGGGAGGCATGCGGGAGTTCCTTTACACGACGGTTCGATCGGACGATTGCGTACGGGGCGGGGGCAAAGCGCTGTTCGGGGGAGGGGCAGCGGGTGCTTTTCCCGGTGGGTTCCGAGCGATTGCGGGCGGATGGTGAGTGCTCGTCCTGGGACCGACGGCCAGGACGACGGCTGAAGGTGCGTCAGGCCTGGGCGTGGATCGGTGTGCTCCGGGCCGGCT
Source organism: Streptomyces sp. MBT65 (assembly GCF_016612545.1). GTDB lineage: Bacteria > Actinomycetota > Actinomycetes > Streptomycetales > Streptomycetaceae > Streptomyces. The sequence continues at coordinate 35,172 of NZ_JAENRY010000051.1, forward strand.
GGGGTGCGGACGGCTCGGACCGTGTGGAGGTCCGCCCGCCGATCCTGCTGGGGGACGGGCCGATGGTCCGTCGTCGGGGAGGCCGGCGGACCATCGGCGGGTTGGTTCTCCGGTCAGGGGGCGATGTCCCACTGCTGGCAGGTGTTGTCGAGCTGCTGCCACTGGCGCACCACGGTGCCGTTGGCCGTTCCGCAGTTCGTGACGTCCAGCGTCATACCGGTGTTGACGTTGGAGATGGTGTAGTGGCTGCCGACCTTGGTGACGTCCCACTGCTGGCAGGTGTTGCCCAGCGAGGCCCACAACTGGACGGCCGTGCCGTTGCTCTGACCGCAGTTCTTGTCGTCCAGGACCGTGCCGCTGTTGACGTTGGTGATCGTGTAGTGGCCGTTGCCCGCACTGGCGAACTTCCACTGCTGGCAGGTGTTGCCGAGCGAGGACCAGAGGTCGACCGAAGTGCCGTTGGCCGTACCGCAGTTCACCGCGTCCAGGACCTTGCCGGAGTTGGTGTTGGTCAGGCGGTAGGCGGTGCCGGTGACGGGGAAGCTCGCGGTCGGGGTGGTGTAGGCGACGGAGGTGACGTTGGCCTGTACGGCGTTGTCGGTGGCGTCGGTCGGGTAGCCGGAGGTCATGACGCCTTCGAAGAAGGAGCCGTCGGACCCGTTGCTGTTGTCACCGCCGGTGCCGAGGACGATGGCACCTTCCTTCTGCATCGGGTTGTATCCGCTGGTGGTGGGCAGGGCCCCGTTGTAGAAGGTGCTCAGCGAACCCGACTGGGCGTTGCCGCCCTTGATCGCGTAGGCCGAGGTGCCGTTGTTCTTCTCCATGGCGGTGACGTACTCGCTGGAGATGCCGGTGTTGCCCGAGTAGGCGCCGTTCGCCCCGAAGAACAGTCCGTTCTCCAGGTCCGCCTCGACCCAGGGGCCGGAGCCCGTGCACGAGAACCAGCACTCCGTACCGAAGTTGATCGCGTCCATGTGGCCGTTGCCGGTGTCGTTGCCGGACGTCTCGGCGTTGCCGTAGTCGAAGCAGCACCGGTTGTTGACGTGGTGGCCGCTGGTCACCATGTACGCGCCCTCGGGGGAGCTGCCGGTGGCGATGCCCGTGGTGCTGTTGTCGCGGTAGCCGACACCCGCGGAGACGAAGACGCCGTAGGCCGCGTGGCCGCCGACGGTGACCGGCAGGGCGTTGGCGATCGCGCCGACGTCCTGGCCGCCGTTGCCGCCCGGGCCCTCGATGGTCAGGTCGTTGTGGTGCGAGCTCTGGTCGTAGATCTTGGTGATGACGCAGGTCGTGCCGGAGCAGAAGGAGTCCTGTGCCGCGGCGTTGGCGTAGCCGCCGGTGCTGAGGACGCCGATGTCGGCGGTGGCGGAGTCCGAGGCGCGCTTGACCTGGTAGAGAGCGCCGCTGTAGGAGGCGTAGAGGGCTCGCGTGGTGCTGTGCGCCGCCGCACAGGGGGTGCCGGCGGAGGCGTAGATGTCACACGGCAGCGACGAGGCCGCCTGGGCCGTGCCCGCGGTGCCGATGGCCCCGACCAGGATGCCGGCGACCAGTGCGAGGATCGCGCCGACCGCCCTCAGCCTGAGGTCTCTCAGATGCCTTGCTGTCACTGTGTACCTCTTCCGTGTCGCGTTCTTCTCGGGCCCGGCGCTGCATGCGCGGGGTGCAGGGGGACGCCCGGCGCGGGGTGATCCGCGCGCCGGGAGCTGCCGCCGAGACGTGGCGTCGAGGCCGGACAGAGCCTCGTCAATCCGCTGGACGGGAAAATGTGAGCGCTAACAATCAAGGTCCCCGGATGCCGTCACGCATTCGGAGCTCTATGGGAACGGCGGTGCTGCCGGCCGGGTCCTTCTCTGTTCGGGCGCGGCTGCCGAGCGTGATGGCTGTATGCCAGGAAGGCTGAAATGGCCTGTGACCGGGGTGATGTGAAGGTGTGGACCTTGCGTGGTCGACGGTGATCGACCGCCTTGCGACTCCGCCTTTTTTACGCGGGGATGAAGGGGCGGTCAACACTGACGGACAGTCAAGAGTGTGGAAACGAATGCCCTGGATTTCGTGGGGTACGGTCCGCCGCCACGATGGAACGAGGCTTCGCCCGGCGATGACCTTGCAGGTCAAGGTGGTTCAAGGAGGCCTGACAACGCTGTCCGAAACCTCCGAAAGCGGACGGTCGTCACCCTTGACCCTCTCAGAATGTGTGCGCTAACAATTCTCCACGGCGGGCTGGTCGGAGCCGGGTAGGCAAGCGATCGGAACACGACAACAGGTGAGGAGGCGGAGCATGGAGGGGGAGCGCGCACCGGTGATGGCGGACGTGGCCAGGGTTGCGGGCGTCTCGCACCAGACCGTCTCGCGGGTCCTCAACGATCACCCGAGCGTTCGGTCCGCCACGCGCGACCGGGTGCTCGCCGCGGTCCGCGAACTCGGCTACCGTCCCAACGCCGCCGCCCGCAACCTGGCCTCCCGCCGCACCCGCACCCTGGGTGTGATCAGCTTCAACACCACGCTGTACGGGCCGGCCTGCATGCTCTACGGCATCGAGCAGGCGGCAAGGCAGCACGAGTACTTCGTCACCGTGGCCGCGGTTGGCACGCTGGACCGGCGGTCCGTACTGGACGCCGTCGACCGGCTCCGCGATCAGGATGTCGAGGGGATCATCGTCATCGCGCCGCAGACCGCGGCCGTCGGGGCTCTGGCGAGCGTGCCGTCGGACGTACCGCTGATCGCGGTCGGCTGCGGCACCCACGCCAAGCTGGCCTCGGTAGCCGTGGACAACGAGGCGGGCGCCGAACTCGCCACCTCCTATCTGCTCGACCTCGGCCATCGCACTGTGCACCACATGGTCGGGCCGCGGTCCTGGCTCGACGCGCAGGAGCGTGAGACCGGATGGCGAAACGCCCTGGGGAAGCGGGGTGCTCCGGTGGTCGAACCGTTGGGTGGCGCCGACTGGACCGCCCGTACCGGATTCGAACTCGGTCAGCGGATCGCCGCCGATCCTGAGGTCACCGCGGTGTTCTGCGCCAACGACCACTTGGCTCTCGGCCTGCTGCGGGCCGTGCAACAGGCCGGGCGTCGGGTGCCCGAGGACATCAGTGTCGTCGGTTTCGACGACATGCCGGAGACCGAGTACTTCGGCCCGTCACTGACCAGCGTCCGCCAGGACTTCGACGAACTCGGCCGCCGGGCTCTGCGTGCGCTGATCGAGATCGTCGGTGGCCCCGGCACGGGTCTTCCGGTGGCCGACGAGAGACCTCACATCGTCATCCCACCCAGTCTTGTGGTGCGCACGTCGGCGACCCGCCCCCGGCGCTGACCGGCCGCTCGGCCGCACCACGGCCCGCACAGAGAAGAGGAAACGACTTGGACCGAGTCCCGTCGGCGTGACCGCCGACCGTCCGGCCACGGGCCCCCGATGACGAGGGTGCCGTCGCCCACGAGCACCGTATGCCGAACAACCGCTCCTCCTGGACCGATCGGGTCGCGGGAACGGCGCAGCCGTCCGTCCTCCGTCCCACCGCTCCCCGTGTCTTGACGCTCCGTCAGGCATTCACGAATCGCCGCCTTCACGGGGCTCCGTACGGTCGTCCGTCACGTGACCGCGTTCGACCGCTCGCCTCCAGGTCTCTCTGAGCGATCCCCGCC